>JBOIFE010000031.1:0-27560 GCA_050741015.1 Burkholderiales bacterium
TCGCAGAAGCCTTCATAGGCGACGCGGAACGACTCGTTCCAAGCGCGCTGGTCCATGCCCGCGTGCAGCGGCGGTCGCCCGTCGGCCTCGCCGCTCGCCATGTCGAGCATGTGCGCGAACTCGTGGATCACGACGTTGATCTCGGGGTCGTTCGCGGTGGCGTCCCAGGACAGCACCACGGGCCCGCCGGGCCAGGACTCGCCCGCGCGCTCGTCCTCGAATTCGTGCGTCACGCCGTCCGCGTCGGTCTCGGCGATGCGCACCCGGAAGTCGCCTGGGTAGACCACGATTTCGCGCCAGCCCGCGTAGCGGTCGAGCCCCAGCTCGAGAACGGGCAGGCAGGCCTGCGCCGCGATCGACAGCCGCATCGCGTCCTTGAGCTCGAAGCCGTGGGTGGCGGTGAAATGTTTCTCGGCGATGAACAGCAGCGCGAGCTCTCGCAGCTGTCGCCTCTCCTGCGCCGAGAGCGGCGCGAGGAACCGGAGTGCGCCGGCAACGCTGTCCCACAGTGCGTCGTCGATGCGATGGCGCGCGAGCACGCGGCGGCGCTTCCAGTCGGCGAGCCATCCCATGCGCTTACCTTACACTTACAATGCGCGCATGGTTTCCGTCGTGCAGTTGCACCCGCAGAACGGCGCGGCCGCGCTCGAGCCACTCGCCGCGGGCCTGAGCGCAACGGAGCGCACACTCGTCGGCCGCGCGCTCGCGTTCGCCGAGCCGCTGTACGCGGGCCAGGCACTCTCGAGCGGCGAGCCGGCGTGGCCGCACGCGCTGGGGCTCGCGACGAGCCTCGCCGCGATCGGCGTCGATCCCGCGACGCGCGTGGCCGGCGTGCTCTTCGCCGCGCCCAAGTACATGCCGGCGGGCGAGGCGCTGGCCGACGCCTTCGGTGCCGAGATTGCCGGCCTCGCCGAGGGCGTGGAGAAGCTGTACCAGCTGCGCATGCTGACTCGCGCCACGGCCGCGCAGCAAAGCGAGGCGTTGCGCAAGATGGTGCTCGGCATGGTGGGGGACGTGCGCGTGGTGCTGATCCGGCTCGCGAGCCGCACGCAGACGCTGCGCTGGTTCGCGCGCCAGGCCTTGCCCGAGCGCGGCGCCTACGCGCGCGAGACGCTCGACATCTACGCGCCGCTCGCCAACCGCCTGGGCGTATGGCAGCTCAAGTGGGAGCTCGAGGACCTCTCGTTCCGGTTCCTCGAGCCCGAGACCTACAAGCGCATCGCGAAGATGCTCGACGAGCGGCGCCAGGAGCGCGAGGCCTACATCGCCGAGGCGATGCGCGCGCTCGAGCGCGAGCTCGACGCGGCGGGCGTGGCCGGCGAGGTGAGCGGGCGGCCGAAGCACATCTACTCGATCTGGAACAAGATGCGGTTGAAGGGCCTGTCTTTCGGCGAGCTGCACGATGTGCGTGCGCTGCGCGTGATCGTGCCCGACGTGAAGGACTGCTACGCGGTGCTCGGCGCGGTACATAACCTCTGGCGCCCGATCGAGCGCGAGTTCGACGACTACATCTCGCGCCCGAAGGAAAACCTCTACCAGTCGCTGCATACCGCCGTCGTCGGACCGGCCGGCAAAACACTCGAGGTGCAGATCCGCACGGCGGAAATGCACCGCCATGCCGAGCTCGGCGTCGCGGCGCACTGGCGCTACAAGGAGGCGGGCAAGGCGACGCGCGCCGATTCCGCGTTCGACGACAAGATCGCCTGGCTGCGCCAGCTGCTCGCCTGGCGCGACGAGGTGGCGCAGGCCGGCACCTGGGCCGAGGCGACGCGCCGCGCCGCGCTCGACGACACCATCTACGCGGTCACGCCACAGGGCAAAGTCGTCGACCTTCCCGCGGGCGCGACGCCGGTGGACTTCGCCTACGTGCTGCACACCGACCTCGGGCACCGCTGCCGTGGCGCGAAGGTCGACGGGCGCATCGTCACGCTCGACACGCCGCTGCGGAGCGGCCAGCGCGTCGAGATCACCGTAGCGAAGACGGGCGGCCCCTCGCGCGACTGGCTGAATGCCGAGCGCGGGTTCCTGAAGACGAGTCGCGCGCGAGCGAAGGTGCGCCACTGGTTCAACACGCAGGAGGGCGGGCGCGCGCCCGAGCCGGCGCCACGCCCGAAACTCGCGCCGGTGCCGGCGCCCGCCGCGCCGAAGCGCCGCAAGGGCGGCGCCGGCAGCGGCATCCTGGTCGTGGGTATGGACCGCCTGCTCACGCAGATGGCCAAGTGCTGCAAGCCCGTACCGCCCGACCCGATCCGCGGGTTCGTCACGCGCGGCCGCGGCGTCTCGATCCATCGCGCCGACTGCGCGAGCCTGAAACGCCTGGCGCAGGGCGCGGACGCCGGGCGGCTGCTGGAGGCGCAGTGGGGCGCGTCGACGGGCGCCTACGGCGTGGACCTGGTCGTCGCGGCGAGCGACCGGCCGGGACTGCTACGCGACGTCGGCGATGCGCTCGCGCGCGAGCGCATCAACGTCACCGCCGTGCGCACGCAAAGCCGCGACGATCTCGCGCTCATGCGTTTTTCGTTCGAGATCGCCGATCTCGCCCAGCTCAAGCGCGCGATGTCCGGGGTGCGCGAGGTGCCGGGCGTGCTGCGCGTCGCGCGCGGCTAGCGCGCGGCCGTCGCCGCCGATCATGTCCTGAATGGACGCGTGCGCCAGGTGCGCCGCGTCGCGGCGGCGCAATCCGGCGGTGCCAATCTCCGCAGTGCTCGCGAGGTCCACGTGCAGGCTCGGCAGCGCGGCGATCGCGCACAGCGATTCCCACAGCGTCATATCGTCGATGTACGCGGCCTCGAGGCAGCGACGCCCGCGGTGGTCGCGGTACTCGAAGGCGAGGGCGTGCACCGGATGGCGCCCGCGTACGGCGGGCTCGAACAGCGCGGGGCGAAAGGGCCGCAGCAGCGTGCCGTCGGAGGTGGTGCCTTCCGGAAAGACCGCGACGCATTCGCCGCGCGCGAGCCGCGCGCCGATGTCGGCGATCACCACGAGCAGCGAGCGCACCGGCCGACGCTCGACGAACAGCGTCTCGTTGCGCGCAAGCAGCGCGCCCAGTAGCGGCCACCGGCGCGCATCGGCCTTGGCGACGACCGCGCAGTCGGCGAGGGCCTGGAGCACGACGGCATCGAGCCAGGAGACGTGGTTGGCGACGACGAGGGCGCCCGGTGCGAGCGGAGCGACGGCGCTGCGCACCTCCACGTGCAGCAGCGCGAGCAGGTCGCGCGCCCAGGTCCGGCGCAGCGCGCGCCGGGTGCCGCGAGTGAGCAGCGGGTACGCCAGCAGGCTCATCGCGCAGCCGGCGGCGAGGTGCGCGCCGACGCGGAGGAGCCGCAGCAAGCGCGTCACGCGAACGCGAACGTGGCCGACGCTATTGCCGCACCGAGCGCCGCGCCGGCGAGTACGTCGCTCGGATAGTGCAGCCCGAGCGCGATCCGCGAGGCCGCGGTGAGCAGGGTGAACGGCACGAGCACGGGCGCGAGCCAGGGCCAGTAGGCGAGCGCGACCAGCGTAAAGGCCACCGCGTGCAGCGTATGCCCCGAGGGAAAGCTGTAGGCATCGAGCGGCGCGGCACCCGCGGCGATGTGCGCGAGCGACTGGAACGGCCGGGGCCGCAACGTGCCGCGCTTGAGCAGCTTGTAGGCGAGCGTGCAGGCGGCGCCCGTCGCCGCCATGTGCAGTACCGGGCCAGCCGCTGCGCGCGGACTGGCCGAGAGCAGCGCCAGCATCAGCGCGTACCAGAACAGGCCGTCGCCCAGGCGGCTGACCGCGCGAAACAGCACGAGCAACGCCGGCACGTGCAGCCAGCGGTTGGAGCGCGCGCACACGCGCTCGTCCCAGCGCTGGATGCGCTCGAGCGTGCCGTCAAGCCGCAGCATGCGCGGGCTCCCCCCGCGGTGCGGCCACGTCGGCCAGCACGAGCTCGAAATCCTGCGCGATGCGCTCCCAGCTCACCGGCTCGGCGGCGAGGCGCGCCGCTCGGCCCAGCTTGCGGGCGAACGCAAGGTCGCGTGCCAGGCGCTCGGCCTGGGCGATAAAGCCCGCGCGGTCGCCGGGCTCCGCGAGCAGTCCCGAGCGCCCGTGCACGATGTGCTGCCTCGCCGCGGCGGTGCGGTAGGCGACGACCGCGAGGCCGCTCGCCATGGCCTCGAGCGTGACGTTGCCGAAGGTCTCGGTGAGGCTGGGAAAGAGGAACACATCCGCGCTCGCGTAATGGGCGGAGAGCTCGCCGTTCACCAGCCGCCCGGCGATGACGGTACCGGCGTTCGCGCGCTGGAGCTCGGCCTGCAGCGGGCCGTCGCCCACGAGCACGAGGCGCGCGGCCGGGTTGGCGCGCCGCATGGCCTCGTAGGCCTCGATCACCAGCGGGAAGTTCTTCTCCGGCGCGAACCGGCTGACGCAGAGCGCGACCGGCGCGTCGTCGGACGCACCCCAGCCCGCGCGCAGCACCGCGCGCCGCCGCTCGGGCGAAAACGTGCGCGCGTTCACGCCGCGGCCGACCACGCGCAGGCGCTCGAAGCCCATGCGCTCGAGCTCCTGCGCCATCTCGTCGGTCGGGACCATGGTGCAATCGGCGCGGTTGTGGAAGCGTCGCAGCCAGGCCGCGGCCGGCCGCGCGAGCCAGGGCGCGCCGTAGTGGCGGCTGTAGGCGTGGAAGTTGGTGTGGAAGTCGGTCGCGACCGGAAGCTCGAGATCGCGCGCCGCTCCCAGAGCCGACCAGCCAAGCGGGCCTTCGGTGGCGATGTGAACCACGTCGGGGCGCCGCGCGCGCCAGGCGGCGCGCAGCGCGCGGCCTGCCGGCAGCCCCATCTTGAGCTGCGTGTAGCGCGGAATCGGGATCCCGCGGCACAGCAGCTCCTCGTAGCCTTCGCTGCGCTGCGAGGCGTCCTCCGCCCCCTGGCGCGGGCGCACCAGCTGGACTGTGTGGCCGAATGCACGCAGTCCGTCGGCCATGAGCGCAACCGTGCGCGCCACGCCGTTGACCTCCGGCGGGTACGTCTCGGTGACCATGGCGATATGCATGCGCGCGGCAGTGTCATCGCCGCGCATGAAACTTAGATGACGGTTTTGTGAGGCTTCGGTTACAGCCGGGGCAGCAGCACCAGCAGCCACACCAGGGCGACCGTGGCGAGCGCCATCATGACGGCGGCGCTGCCGATGTCCTTCGCGCGCTTGGCGAGGCGATGATCCTCGAGCGAGACGCGATCGACGGTCGCCTCGACCGCCGAGTTGAGCAGCTCGACCACCAGCACCATCAGCACGCTGCCGGCCAGCAGCGCGCGCTCGACGCCGTCGACGCCCAGCCACACGCCGAGCGGCACGAGCACGACGGCAAGGATGAGCTCCTGGCGAAAGGCGTCCTCATGCCGCGCCGCGGCGGCCAGCCCTTCGAGGGAATACCGCGTCGCATTGATGACGCGCTGCATCCCGGTCTTGCCCTTGAAAGGGCTCTCGCCATCCATCGCCGACGAATGTAGCACGCGGCGCTGTCATCGAGATTTCATGATCGCGTCACTTTCGCGTCACGCCCCATGCCTACAGTCCGCCGCGTTCAACAGACTGGAGGCGACGACATGGACCGGATCGATGGCTTGCTGTTGCGGGAACCCGGCGGGCGCACGCGGCGCGCTCGGCTGCGCGCCGAGTTTGCGCGGACGCCGAGCGCGCGGCGCGAGGCGCAGGTGCTGCGCTGGCGCGTGTTCGCGGAGGAGATGGGTGCGCGCCTCGCTTCGCGCGTGCCGGGGATCGACGAAGACGTGTACGACGCGCATTGCGAGCATCTCGTGGTGCGCGACGAAGACAGCGACGAGGTGGTCGGGACCTACCGATTGCTTCCGCCCGAGGCGGCCAAGCGCCTGGGCGCCGGCTACTCGGACGCGGAGTTCGACCTCACGCGGCTGCGCGACATCCGCCGCGGCATGGTCGAAGTTGGCCGCTCGTGCATCCACTCGAGCTATCGCACCGGCGCGGTGATCGCGCTGCTCTGGACGGGCCTGACGCGCTACGTGGTGGAGCACGGGCACGCCTACCTCGCGGGCTGCGCCTCGATGGGCATGGCCGACGGCGGTCGCGCGGCCACGGCGGCCTATGGACGCCTCGCCGCCGCGCACCTCGCGCCTGTGGAGTACCAGGTGTTTCCGCGCCGCGCGCTGCCGGTCGCGACGGGTGAGCCCGTCGAAGGTTCGTTCGTCGCGCCGCTGCTGCGCGGCTACCTGCGCGCCGGCGCGTGGATCTGCGGCGAGCCGGCCTGGGACCCCGAGTTCAACACTGCGGACTTCTTCGTGCTGCTGCGGCTCGCGAGCGCGACGCCGCGCTACGCGAGGCACTTTTTAGGGACTGTCCCCATTTAGCCAAGCGGAGCGACCGCTAAATGGGGACAGTCCCTGACTAGCTTGGCGTCGCCAGCGTAAAAAGCAGTTCCTCTTGCGCCGACCGGCGCCGGCCGCGGCGCGGGCGCGCAAGGGTGTAGCCGCCCTCGGCGTCCATCAGCCACGCCTGGCAGTTGTCGTCGAGGTAGGGCTGCAGGCCTTCGCGGATCACGCGGCGCCTGAGCGCCGGGTCGAGCACCGGGAAGCACAGCTCGATGCGGCGGAAGAAGTTGCGACCCATCCAGTCGGCGCTCGCGAGGAAGACGTCCTCGGCGCCGCCATTCAGGAAGAAGAACACCCGCGAATGCTCCAGGAAGCGCCCGACGATCGAGCGCACGCGCACATTCTCCGAAAGGCCCGCGATGCCCGGCCGCAGCGCGCACACGCTGCGCACGACGAGGTCGACCCGCACGCCCGCCTGCGAGGCGAGGTAGATCTCCTCGATCACCTGCGGGTCGAGCAGCGCGTTCATCTTGGCGATGATGCGCGCGGGCCGCCCCTCGCGCGCGTTCCGCGCCTCGTTGCGGATTGCCTCGACCAGTCGCTTGTGCAGCGTGAACGGCGACTGCCAGACGTGGCGCAGCCGGCCGGCGCGCCCGAGCCCCGTGAGCTGCTTGAACACCTCGGCCACGTCGGCGCAGAGGTCCTCGTTCGCGGTCAGCAGCCCGAAATCCGTGTACTGGCGCGCCGTGCGCGGATGGTAGTTGCCGGTGGACAGGTGCGCATAGCGGCGCAGGACGGTGCCGGCGTCGGTGGCCTCGCGACGCACGATGAGCGCCGCCTTGGCGTGGGTCTTGTGCCCGACCACGCCGTAGACCACGTGCGCGCCGGCCTCCTCGAGCCGCGCGGCCCAGTTGAGGTTGGCTTCCTCGTCGAAGCGCGCCATCAGCTCCACCACGACCGTGACTTCCTTGCCGCGGCGCGCGGCGTCGATGAGGATTTCCATCAGCTCCGAGTCGGTGCCGGTGCGGTACACCGTCTGCTTGATCGCGATCACGCCGGGATCCGCGGCCGTGGTCCGGATGAAGTCGAGCACCGGGCCAAAGGACTGGTACGGGTGGTGCAGCAGGATGTCCTGCTTTTTCAATGCCTCGAACAGGTCGCCCTGCGCCTCGAGCAGCCCGGGGACGCCGGGCTGGAAGGGCGGATACTTTAGATCCGGCCGCTCGACCCGCTCGTTCACTTCGCGGAGCCGGTACAGGTTGACCGGCCCTTCGACGCGGTACAGGTCTTCCTCGCCCAGGTCGAACTGCTGCAGCAGGAACTCGATCATCGATGGCGAGCAGTTGTCGGCGACCTCGAGGCGCACGGCGTTGCCGAAATGCCGGTGCAGCAGCTCGCCCTTGAGCGCCGTATGCAGGTTCTTGATTTCCTCTTCGTCGACGAAGAGGTCGGAATTGCGCGTGACGCGGAACTGGTAGCAGCCGAGCACCTTCATGCCCGTGAAGAGCTCCTCGACGTGCGCGTGCAGGATCGACGACAGGAACACGAACGCGAACGGGGCGCTGCTGATCTCGCGCGGCAGCCGGATGACGCGCGGCAGCGCGCGCGGCGCCTGCACGATCGCCGCGCGCGAGCTGCGGCCGAAGGCGTCCCGGCCCACCAGCTCCACGGCGAGGTTGAGGCTCTTGTTGAGCACTTTGGGAAACGGGTGCGCCGGATCCAGGCCGATCGGCGTCAGGACCGGCAGAAGTTCCCGGAAAAAGTAGTCGCGGATCCACTGCCGCTGCGCCGCGGTCCACTGCTCGCGGCGCGGAAACACCACGCCTGCCTCGGCCAGGGCAGGCAGCAGGACTTTGTTCAGCAGCCGGTACTGCTCGGCGACCAGCCCGTGCGCCTCGCGCGCGACCGCCTCGAACACCTCGATCGGCGACCTGCCGTCGGGGGTGGGCTCGGGCAGGTTGAGCTGGATCTGCTCCTTGAGGCCCGCGACGCGTATCTCGAAGAATTCGTCGAGGTTCGAGGAGACGATGGTGAGGAAGCGCAGGCGCTCGAGCAGCGGCACCGCGGGATCGGCGGCCTGCGACAGCACGCGCCGATTGAACGCGAGGATCCCCAACTCGCGATTCAGGAAGTTTACGGCGGGCAGGTCTCGTTTCATTGCGGCGGCCGCCGCGGGGCTACACCGGGCAGACGCGCATTCTACGTCGAGGCCCCCGCCATCGACCATCTCTCGTCGCCAAGTCGCTGGAGCGGATCGGCGATCACGCCAAGAACATCGCCAGCCACGTCATCTACGCGGTGAAGGGTGCGGACGTGCGCCACGCGACGCTGGCCGAGCTCGAGCAGCAAGTGCGCAGCTAGGCTATCCTGCTCGGCGCATGGCGCGCCAAGAGACGCTCGCCGCGGTCGACCTCGGGTCGAACAGCTTCCACCTGCAGATCGGGCGGGTGGTTGACGGCCAGATCTACCCCCTCGACGCGCTGCGCGAGGTCGTGCGCATCGGTGCGGGACTGACCGCGGACAAGCGCATCGACCGCGCGACGCAGGCACGTGCGCTCGAGACGCTGCGCCGCTTCGGCGAGCGCTTGCGGGGATTCCCCCGGCAGTCGGTCCGCGCCGTCGGCACCAATACGCTGCGCGTCGCGAAGAATGCCCCGCAATTCCTGCGCGAGGCGCGCCAGGAACTGGGCTTCCCGATCGAGGTCATCGCCGGGCGCGAGGAGGCGCGGCTGATCTACCTCGGCGTCGCGCACACGATGCCGCCCGCCCCGCATCGGCGCCTGGTCATGGACATCGGCGGCGGCTCGACCGAGCTCATCATCGGCGAGGGCCTCGAGCCGCAGCTGACCGAGTCGCTCTACATGGGCTGCGTGAGCTACAGCCTCAAGTACTTTCCCGACGGCCGCGTCGACAAGTCGCGCTTGAAGGCGGCCGAGCTCGCCGCGCGGCAGGAGGTGGCCGGCATCGCGCTCGCCTACCGGGCACACGGCTGGCAGGAGGCCGTGGGCTCCTCGGGCACGGCGCGCTCGATCGAGGCGATCCTGCGCGAAAACGGCTATGCGGCCGAGGGCATCACGCGCGACGGGCTGGAGCGCCTGCGCTCGCTGCTCGCAAAGCACGAGCGCGCGGATCCCGACCGCATCGCGGGCCTGCGCGCCAACCGCGCGCCGGTGCTGCCGGGCGGCGTCGCCATCCTGGGCGCGGTGCTCGACGAGCTCGGCATCGAGGCGATGGCGGTTTCCGATGGCGCGCTGCGTCACGGCGTGCTCTACGACCTGCTCGGCCGCGTGCAGCACAAGGACATGCGCGCGGCGACCGTCGCGCAGTTCGTGCGCCGCTACCATGTGGACGCCGCGCAGGCCGAGCGCGTCCGGCGACTCGCGCTCACGATCTACGACGCGCTCAGCCCGGGCCGCGAGCGCGAGGACGACGCCGACCGGCAGCTGCTCGATTGGGCGGCGAGCCTGGCCGAGGTCGGCCTGTCGATCGAGCATGCGCAATACCACAAGCACTCGGCGTACGTGCTGCAGAACGCCGACATGCCGGGGTTCTCGCGCATGGAGCAGCAGCGCCTCGCGCGACTCGTGCTCGCGCATCGCGGCAAGCTGCGCAAGATGCACGACGCGGGGCTGGAAGCGGCGGATTGGCCGCTCGTGTTTGCGCTCAGGCTCGCCTCGCTGATCCTGCGCCGACGCACCGACGTCAAGCTTCCGCTGCTGCGCGTGGCAGGCGACGAGGGAGGCTTCGAGGTCGAGCTCGCCCAGGCCTGGCTCGACGACAACCCGCTGTCGGCGGCGGCGCTCGAGGACGAGGCCGGGCATTGGAAGTCGGTGGGCATGAAACTCGCCGTCAGCGGGCTGTCCGACAAGAAGGTGTCGGTGCTGAGCCGGGGGTAGGGTGGGCCATCGGCCCACCGTACGGTCAGTCGGGTGGGCCATCGGCCCGCCGTACGATCAGATGAGGTCCGGCGTGACGACGGCGCGCACCACCACCTGCGCCTCGTCCTCGCGCACCCGGTCGCTCAGCCACCACAGGCCGCCCTTCTTCACGCTCCAGGAGGCCTCGGTACCGGAAACCAGAAACGCGGCGGCCCGGCCCAGGTCGGGCTGGTGGCCGACCAACACAACGGCGGTCTTGCGCCCTGGCCAGCCCGCCGCTTCGAGGATGGCGCGCACACTCGCGCCGGGCGCCAGCGCCTCGACCGTCTTCAGCGGCACGCCGAGCGCTTCCGCCGTGCCCTGCGCCCGCAGGGCCGGGCTGGCGAGCAGCAAGAACTTCGCCGGCAGGCGCTGCAACAGCCACTGGGCGACGCGCGCCGCATTCTTGTGGCCCTTGGCGGTCAGGCGACGCTCGAGGTCGGGCGCGCCGTCCTCGGCTTCGGCGTGGCGCCAGAGAATCAGGTCCATGTCGGTGTCAACGCCATCGGTCGAATCCTGTTCCGCGGATATGACGCTTAAGTTAAAATTCCGCACCTCGTTCCTCCAGGCGCGTAGCTCAGCTGGTTAGAGCACCACCTTGACATGGTGGGGGTCGTTGGTTCGAGTCCAATCGCGCCTACCAACATCTTGCCCAACATAACGCTTCCAGATGGCTCGGTGAGAGCGTTCCCGGGTCCGGTCACCGTCGCCGACGTGGCGCAGTCGATCGGCGCCGGGCTCGCCAAGGCCGCGCTCGCCGGCAAGGTCGACGGCAAGCTCGTCGACACGAGCTTTCGCATCGACAAGGACGCCGCGCTGACCATCGTCACCGGCACCAGTCCGGAAGGGCTCGACATCCTGCGCCATTCCACCTCGCACCTCATGGCGCAGGCGGTGCAGCAGCTCTACCCCGGCGCGCAGGTGACGATCGGGCCGGTGATCGAGAACGGGTTCTACTACGATTTTGCATACAAGCGCCCGTTCACGCCGGAGGACCTCGCGGCCATCGAGGCGCGGATGGCCGAAATCGTGAAGCAGGACCTGCCGGTGCGCCGCACGGAGATGGCGCGCGACGAGGCAGTGAAGCACTTCCTGTCGATCGGCGAAAAATACAAGGCCGAGATCATCGCCGCCATCCCTGCCGGCGAACCGATCTCGCTTTATGGCCAGGGCGACTGGCTCGACCTGTGTCGCGGGCCGCACGTGCCGTCGACCGGCAAGCTCAAGGTCTTCAAGCTCATGCGCGTGGCGGGCGCGTACTGGCGCGGCGACTCGAAGAACGAGATGCTCCAGCGCATCTACGGTACCGCCTGGGCGAAGAAAGAGGACCAGGACGCCTACCTGAAGATGCTCGAGGAGGCCGAAAAGCGCGACCACCGGCGCCTGGGCACGCAGCTCGACCTGTTCCACATGGAGGAGGAAGCCCCGGGAATGGTGTTCTGGCACCCCAAGGGCTGGACGCTGTGGCAGCAAGTGGAGCAATACATGCGCAAGGTCTACCGCGACAACGGCTACCAGGAGGTGCGCGGGCCGACCATCCTGCACCGGCGCCTGTGGGAGCTGACCGGGCACTGGGAGAACTACCGCGACAACATGTTCACCACCGAGTCCGAGAAGCGCGACTACGCGGTGAAACCGATGAACTGCCCGGGCCACATCCTCATCTTCAACAAGGGCGTGCGCAGCTATCGCGACCTGCCGCTGCGCTACGGCGAATTCGGCAGCTGCCATCGCAACGAGCCGAGCGGCGCCCTGCACGGCTTGATGCGCCTGCGCGGCTTCACGCAGGACGACGGCCACATCTTCTGCACCGAAGACCAGATCCTCGGCGAATGCATCACGTATACCGCGCTGCTGCAGAAGGTCTACGCGCACTTTGGCTTCACCGACATCGTCTACAAGGTCGCCACGCGCCCGGCCAAGCGCATTGGCGAAGACGCCCAGTGGGACCGGGCGGAGCAAGCGCTCATCGAGTCATTGAAGGCGTCGAAGTGCGATTTTTCCCTGTCGCCGGGCGACGGCGCCTTCTACGGCCCGAAGATCGAGTATTCGCTGAAGGACGCGATCGGCCGCGTCTGGCAGTGCGGCACCATGCAGGTGGACTTCTTCATGCCGGGGCGGCTGGATGCCGAGTATGTCGCTGCCGACAATACCCGGCGCACGCCCGTCATGCTGCACCGGGCCACGGTGGGGTCGATGGAGCGTTTTCTCGGCATCCTGATCGAGCACTACGGCGGAGCGTTCCCGCTGTGGCTCGCGCCGGAGCAGGTCGTGGTGCTCAACATTTCCGAGCACCAGGCCGAGTACGCGGCGGCGGTCGCGCGCGCGTTGCGCGAGGCCGGTTTTCGCGCGGTGGAAGATTTGCGAAACGAGAAAATTTCTTATAAGATTCGCGAACATAGCCTGCAAAAGGTTCCCTACCAGCTGGTGGTCGGGGACAAGGAGAAGCAGGCTCAAAATGTGGCCGTGCGCACGCGCGGCGGCGAGGATCTCGGGGCGACGCCCCTGGCGGACTTCGTCGCACGCCTCCGGAGCGAGGCGAACGCGCAGTAGCACGGCCGTTTTTTTCAACGGGCAAAGGAGCTGTCACTCATCGCACTCGAGAAATCGCAGCGCATCAACGGGGAGATCACCGCACCGCAGGTGCGGCTGGTGGGCGAAGGCGCGGAGCAGCTGGGCATCGTCACGGTGGCCGAGGCGCTGCGCATGGCGGAAGAGCGCAACGTGGACCTGGTGGAGATCGCGCCGACGGCGCAGCCCCCGGTCTGCAAGCTCATGGACTACGGCAAGTTCCGCTACCGCGAGCAGAAGAAAGCTCACGAGGCCAAGCTCAAGCAGAAGCAGATCCAGGTCAAGGAGATCAAGTTCCGCCCCGGCACCGACGAGGGCGACTACAAGATCAAGCTCGGCAAGCTGATCCAGTTCCTCGACGAGGGCGACAAGGCCAAGGTGACGCTGCGGTTCCGGGGGCGCGAGATGGCGCACCAGGAGTTCGGCGTGCGGCTGCTCGAGCGCGTCAGGGCCGACCTGCAGGAGGTGGGCATCGTGGAACAGTTCCCGAAGCTCGAGGGCCGGCAAATGGTAATGGTGCTGGCGCCCAAGAAGAAGGGCACGCCGCCCAAGACGAAGAAGGAAGCAGTCAAGCCCGCCGCGTAGCGGCGGGAAATACAAGTGATGGCCGTGGCCTAAAGTGCCCGCGCGGCGGGCCGCCCGGCGTCAGGCTATAAACGGGAGTCGTCATGCCGAAAATGAAGTCGAAGAAGTCCGCTTCCAAGCGTTTCAAGATCCGCTCGTCGGGCAGCATCAAGCGTTCGCACGCCTACATGCGCCACATCCTCACCAAGAAGAGCACCAAGAGGAAGCGCAAGCTGCGCGGTACCACCGAAGTGCACGCGACCAACAAGCGGTCAGTGCGCGCCATGCTGCCCTACGCTTCCTGAGGAGCCGCCATGCCACGAGTCAAACGCGGGGTCACGGCGCGCGCGCGCCACAAGAAGGTCCTCAAGCAGGCGAAAGGCTTCCGCGGCCGGCGCGGCAACGTGTACCGGGTCGCCAAGCAGGCGGTGATGAAGGCCGGGCAGTACGCCTACCGCGACCGCCGCAACCGCAAGCGCACGTTCCGCGCGCTGTGGATCGCACGCATCAACGCTGCGGTGCGCGAGCTCGGAATGAGCTATTCGATGTTCATGGCGGGGCTGAAGCGCGCCAACATCGAGATTGACCGCAAGGTGCTTGCCGACCTCGCGGTGGCGGACAAGCCCGCGTTCGCCAAGATCGCCGGCCAGGTGAAGGCCAGTCTCGCCCACTGACCCGCTCCGGACAGGCGCGGGGATGGAAGACGTCGATCGCATCATCGAGCGCGCGCTCTCGGAGTTCCATGCCGCCGCCGACGCGGCGGCGCTGGAGAATGCCAAGGCGCGCTACCTCGGCAAGTCCGGGGAGCTGACCGCGCAGCTGCGCGGGCTCGGCGTGCTCGCGCCGGAAGCGCGCCCGGCGGCGGGCGCCCGCATCAACGCGGCCAAGTCGCGCATCGAGCAGGCGCTCGAGGCGCGCCGCGACGAGCTCGCCGGCGCCCGGCTGGAGCAGAGGCTCGCGGAGGGCGCGCTCGACGTCACGCTCCCGGGCCGCGGCCGCGGCCGCGCCGGGCTGCATCCCATCATCCGCACCTGGCGGCGCATCGAGCGCATCTTCGGTTCGATCGGCTTCGACATCGCCGACGGCCCGGAGATCGAGACCGACTGGTACAACTTCACCGCGCTCAACAATCCGGAAAACCACCCGGCGCGCTCGATGCAGGACACGTTCTATGTCGACCTGAAGGACGCCAACGGCCTGCCGCTGCTGCTGCGCACGCATACCAGTCCGATGCAGGTGCGATATGCGCGCATGCACAAGCCGCCGATCAAGGTCATCGCACCGGGGCGCACCTATCGCGTCGATTCCGACGCCACGCACTCGCCGATGTTCCACCAGGTCGAGGGCCTGTGGATCGACGAAGACATCAGCTTCGCCGACCTGAAGGGCGTGTATACGGATTTCCTGCGACGGTTCTTCGAGTCCGACGCGCTCGAAGTTCGCTTTCGGCCGTCGTACTTCCCGTTCACCGAGCCTTCGGCCGAGATCGACTTGCAGTTCGCCTCGGGGCCGCACAAGGGCCGCTGGCTCGAGCTTTCGGGCGCCGGTCAGGTGCACCCGCAGGTGGTGCGCAATTTCGGGCTCGATCCCGAGCGCTACCTCGGGTTCGCTTTCGGCTCGGGACTCGAGCGGCTGACGATGCTGCGCTACGGGATCGACGACCTGCGCCTGTTCTTTGACGGCGACCTGCGGTTCCTGAGGCAGTTCGCGTGAACGTCCCCGAGCACTGGCTGCGCAGCTTCTGCAACCCGCGGCTCGGCACGGCGGCGCTCGCAGAGTTGCTGACGATGTCCGGACTGGAGGTCGAGGCCTGTACGCCGGTCGCGGCGCCGATCGAGGGCCCGTTGGTGGTCGGCGAAATCGTCGCGGTCGAGCGGCATCCCAATGCCGATCGCCTCACGGTCTGCCGCGTAAGCGCGGGCCGCGAGACGGTCCAGGTGGTCTGCGGCGCGCCCAATGCCCGCCCGGGGCTGAAGGCGCCGCTTGCGCGCGTCGGGGCGCGCCTCGGCGCGATCGAGATCAAGGCGGCGACGCTGCGTGGCGTGGAAAGCCAGGGGATGCTGTGCTCGGCGCGCGAGCTCGGCCTGTCGGATGAGCACGCGGGGCTGCTGGAGCTGCCCGCGGACGCACGTCCGGGCGCGGACTTGCGTCGGGCGCTCGCGCTCGACGAGCAGGTCCTCACGTTCAAGCTGACGCCGAACCGCGCCGACTGCCTGTCGATCCTCGGCATCGCGCGCGAGGTCAGCGCGCTGACGGGAACGCCCCTCAAGGCGCCCGCCGTGCGGCCCGTCGGCGCGAAGGTGAAGGACCGCCATCCGGTGCGCATCGCGCACCCCGAGGGCTGTGGCCGGTTCGCCGGCCGCGTGATCCGGAACGTGAACGCGGCGGCGCCCACGCCCGCGTGGATGCGCCAGCGCCTCGAGCGCGCAGGCCAGCGCTCCATCTCGGCGCTGGTGGACGTGACGAACTACGTGATGCTGGAGCTGGGGCGTCCGCTGCACGTCTACGACGCCGACAAGCTGCGGGGCCCGATCGATGTGCGCTGGGGGCGGCCCGGCGAGAAGGTCATGCTGCTGAACGGGCAGGAAGTCGCGGTCGACGGCGAGGTGCTCTGCATCACCGACGACTCGGGTCCGATCGGCCTCGCCGGCATCATGGGCGGCGAGACGACCAAGGCCGAGACAAGCACGCGGCATCTGTTTCTCGAGTCGGCATTTTTTTTCCCGGACGCGATCGCGGGCCGGGCGCGGCGGTACAACTTTTCCAGCGACGCCGCGCACCGCTTCGAGCGCGGCGTGGACTTCGACAACAACGTCGAGGGCATCGAGCGCGCGACGCGACTCATCCTCGAGCTCTGCGGCGGGGAGCCCGGCCCGACCGTGGATCTCGTGCGCCGGCTGCCTCGGCGCAAGCCCGTGACGATGCGGGCGGCGCGCGCGAGAAAGGTGATGGGCATTCCCGTGACCGACAAGGAGGTGGCTGCCGTGTTCCGGCGCCTGGGCTTTGGGTTCAGGCAGCGCGCGGGCACGTTCTCGGTAACGCCGCCCTCGTACCGCTTCGACCTCGAGATCGAGGAAGACCTGATCGAGGAGGTCGCGCGGGTGCACGGGTTCGATCGCATTCCGGCGCGCCCTCCGGCCGCGCCCGCGGCCATGGCGGTCCTGCCGGAGGCGCAGCGCTCGCTGCACGAGCTGCGCGAGCACCTCGCGGATTGCGACTACCAGGAAGTGATCACCTTCAGCTTCGTCGAGCCGCAGTGGGAGGCTGATCTCGCCGGGCGGGTCGATCCGATCCGGCTGCTCAATCCGATCGCGAGCCCGCTCTCGGTCATGCGCACGTCGCTGCTCGGCGGACTGCTAGCGAACCTGCGCTACAACGCCTCCCGCAAGCTGGCGCGGATCCGCGTGTTCGAAGTCGGACGAGTGTTCCTGCGGGATCCCGGCGTCAAGGACGGTCCGCTCGAAGTCGGGGGCTTGCGCCAGCCCATGCGTATCGCCGCCATGGCCTGCGGTCCCGCCCTGGAGGAACAGTGGGGCAGCCCCGACCGCCCCGTGGACTTCTACGACGTGAAGGCGGACCTCGAGGCGCTGCTGTCCCCGAAGGTCGCCCGCTTCGAGGCGGCGCAGTATCCGGCCTTCCACCCGGGCCGCTCTGCGCGCGTCATGCTTGCCACGGAGTCGATCGGATGGATCGGCGAACTGCACCCGCGGTGGGCGCAGAAATACGAGATATCGCAAGGGGTTGCGATGTTCGAGATCGATGCTGCGGCGTCGCAGCATTTGGAGTTGCCGAAGGCTGAAGTACCTTCCAGATTCCCGCCGGTGACGCGCGACATTGCAATGTTAGTAAATACCGACATCAGTGCGCAGGCCTTGCTGGATGCGATCAGCGACGAAAAGCCAGCGATCGTCCGTGACGTCCGGGTATTCGATCTCTACCAAGGTTCGACCCTTCCCAAGGGGACAAAAAGCCTTGCTTTCCGGGTAGTTATGCAAGATACTGAACGAACCCTCACGGATGCGGAGGCCGACGAAGCGCGCGACGTGCTCGTTGAGCTGTGGGGACGTCGTTTCGCCGCGACAGTTCGCACATAAATATATAAATCAGGGAGTTGTGATGACTTTGACCAAGGCCGAGCTGGCCGACCTTCTGTTCGAGAAGGTCGGGCTCAACAAGCGCGAGGCCAAGGACATGGTCGAGGCGTTCTTCGAGGAGATCCGGGGGGCCCTCGAGCGCGGCGAAAGCGTCAAGCTGTCCGGATTCGGCAACTTCCAGCTGCGCGACAAGCCGCAGCGGCCCGGGCGCAATCCCAAGACCGGCGAGGAAATCCCCATCAGCGCCCGCCGCGTGGTCACCTTCCACGCCAGCCAGAAACTGAAGGCGATGGTGGAGAAATCGCGCCATGGAAAGCCGCAGCCCCAGCAAGAACGCTGAGCTGCCGCCGATCCCGGCGAAGCGCTACTTCACCATCGGTGAGGTCAGCGAGCTGTGCGGGGTCAAGCCCCACGTCCTGCGGTATTGGGAGCAGGAATTCACCCAGCTGAAGCCCGTCAAGCGGCGAGGCAACCGGCGCTACTACCAGCATCACGAGGTGCTGCTCATCCGGCGCATCCGGGAGCTGCTGTACGAGGAAGGTTTCACGATCAACGGCGCGCGCAACCGCCTGGACAATGCGGCGGTCGGCGCCGAGGACCGTGCCGAGCCCGTCCCGCGGGCCGCGCCCGGCGGGGGCAGCGCGGACCTCGCCCTGCTCCGGCGCGAGCTACGTGCCCTGCTCGACGCGCTTCGCGCCTGATAAAATCAAGGGTCTCGGGGCGTAGCGCAGCCTGGTAGCGTACCTGCATGGGGTGCAGGTGGTCGCGAGTTCGAATCTCGCCGCCCCGACCAAGCCCTTTTCCCAGGCCACTCGCAATCGGAGAACGACCATGACGATTCGCATCGGCGACGAAGCACCGGAATTCACTGCGGATACCACGGAAGGCAAGATCCGCTTCCATGAGTGGATCGGCAATCATTGGGTAGTGCTGTTCTCGCATCCAAAGGACTTCACGCCCGTGTGCACGACCGAACTCGGCTACCTGGCGAGGCTGAAGCCCGAGTTCGACAAGCGCAACACCAAGATCATCGGCCTGTCGATCGACCCGGTGGCGGACCACCAGAAATGGCTCGGCGACATCCAGGAGACGCAAGGACACGCGGTCAACTACCCGCTGATCGGCGATCCCGACCTGGTGGTGGCCAAGCTCTACGACATGATTCATCCGAACGCGAGCGGCGGCAAGCGCACCGCGAACGACAACGCCACGATCCGCTCGGTGTTCCTGATCGGCCCGGACAAGAAGGTGAAGGCGATGCTCGTCTACCCGATGAGCGCGGGGCGCAATTTCGACGAGGTGCTGCGGCTGCTCGACGCGCTGCAGATCAACGCCAAGCACGCGGTGGCGACGCCGGTGAACTGGAAGCCCGGCCAGGACGTGATCATCCCGACCTCGGTCTCCGACGACGACGCGAAGAAGAAGTACCCGCAAGGCTTCAAGACGCTGAAGCCGTATCTGCGAACGGTATCGCAACCCAAGTAGTGCGGGGCCTCACCGGGCGGGTGGTGCTCGTGACCGGCGGCGCCGGCGGCATCGGCGCCGCCCTGTGCCGGAGATTCGGCGAAGAAGGCGCCAAGGTCGCGGTATTCGACCTCGACGGTGCGGGCGGCAAAGCGGTCGCCGCGCAATGCGGCGGCCGCGCCTGGACAGTGGACATCGCGGACCAGCCGCAGGTCGTCGCCGCCGCGGCGGAAGTGGAGCGCGAGCTCGGCCCGATCGACGTCCTCGTCAACAATGCGGGCTGGGATCGCGCCGGGCCGTTCCTGGACACGGACAAGGCGCTCTGGGAGCGCATCGTGGCGGTGAACCTGTATGGACCGCTCCACCTGCATCACGCGGTCGTGGGCGGCATGCGCGCGCGCGGCCGCGGGCGGATCGTCAACGTCGCCTCGGACGCCGGCCGCGTTGGATCCTCGGGCGAGGCGGTCTACGCTGCCTGCAAGGGCGGGATCATCGCGTTCTCGAAGACGCTGGCCCGCGAACTGGCGCGCCAGCGGATCAATGTCAACGTGGTGTGTCCGGGGCCGACCGACACGGCGCTATTTCGTGATTTTGCGGGCGAGGGCGAGGGCGGGCAGAAGCTGCGCACGGCCCTTGAGCGCGCCATCCCGTTCGGGCGCCTGGGCGAACCTGAGGATGTCGTCGGCGCCGTGGTGTTCCTTGCGAGCGACGACGCCGCGTTCATCACCGGCCAGGTGCTGAGCGCCTCGGGCGGGCTCACCATGGCGGGCTAGGGGGGCACGTTGACGGTCGGCGACCGCGACTTCGTAGAGCTGCGTGCCGGCGTGCGCGGCCTGTGCGCGCAATTCGACTCGGCCTACTGGCAGAAGGTGGACGAGGCGCGCGCCTATCCCGAGGCGTTCGTTGACGCGCTCACGAACGCAGGCTGGATGGCCGCGCTTATTCCAGAGGAATACGGCGGCTCGGGGCTGTCGCTCACCGAGGCGAGCGTGATCATGGAGGAAGTGTCCCACTCCGGCGGCAACCCCGGCTGCTGCCACGGGCAGATGTACAACATGAACACGCTACTGCGCAACGGTTCGCCGGCGCAGAAGCGCAAGTACCTTCCTCGCATCGCCTCTGGCGAACTGCGCATGCAGGCGATGGGCGTCACCGAGCCCACGGCCGGCACCGATACCACGCGCATCAAGACCGTCGCGGTGCGCAAGGGCGACCGCTACGTCGTGAACGGGCAGAAGGTCTGGACTTCGCGCCTGCAGCATTCGGACCTGATGATCCTGCTGGCGCGCACGACGCCGCTCGCGGAGGTTGCCAAGAAGTCCGACGGCATGTCGGTGTTCCTGGTCGAGAAGAAGGCGGCGCTCGGCAAGGGCCTGACGATGCGCCCGATCCGCAACATGGTGAACCACGAGACCAACGAGGTATTCCTCGACAACCTCGAGATCCCCGCCGACAACCTGATCGGCGAAGAGGGCAAGGGCTTTCGCTACATCCTCGACGGCCTGAACGCCGAGCGCATCCTGATCGCCGCCGAATGCATCGGCGACGGCTACTGGTTCACCGAGCGCGCGACGAAATACGCCAAGGAACGCGTGGTGTTCGACCGGCCGATCGGCCAGAACCAGGGCATCCAGTTCCCGATCGCCGAAGCGTTCATGGAGGTGGAGGCGGCGAACCTGATGCGCTACAAGGCGGCCGCGCTGTACGACGAGAAGAAGCATTGTGGCGCCGAGGCCAACATGGCAAAGCACCTGGCCGCCAAGGCGTCGTGGGAAGCGGCCAACGCCTGCCTGCAGACGCACGGCGGCTTCGGCTTCGCTGCCGAGTACGACATCGAGCGCAAGTTCCGCGAGACGCGGCTGTACCTGGTCGCGCCGATCTCGACCAACCTGATCCTGCCCTACGTCGCCGAGCACGTCCTCGGGCTGCCGCGCTCGTTCTAGGCGCGCCGCGTCCGTCGGCTAGAATCGCTTCGGGCGATGCGCATCCTGGTTTCCAACGACGATGGCTACTTCTCGCCCGGCATCGCGCTGCTCGCGGAGCGGCTGTCGGCGCTGGGCGAGGTCACGGTGGTCGCGCCCGAGCGCGACCGGTCCGGCGCCTCGAACTCGCTCACGCTCGACCGGCCGCTCGCGGTGCGCCGCGCGCCAAACGGCTTCTACTTCGTCAACGGCACCCCGACGGACTGCGTGCACCTGGCGGTGACCGGGCTGCTGGACTTCCTGCCCGACGTCGTGGTGTCCGGAGTGAACCTCGGCGCCAACATGGGCGACGACACGATTTACTCGGGCACCGTCGCCGCCGCGACCGAAGGTTTCCTCCTCGGCATCCCGTCGCTCGCGGTGTCCCTTGCGAGCAAGGAGGGCCGCCACCTGGCGAGCGCGGCGGGCGTGGCGCACGACCTCGTCGCGCGCTTCGGGCGCGCGCCGGTGGGGCAGGCGGTGCTGCTCAACGTCAACGTGCCGGACGTCGGCGCGCAAGCGCTCGGCCCGCTCGAGGTGACTCGACTTGGCCGGCGGCACAAGGCCGAGCCGGTGGTGAAGATGCGCACGCCCCGCGGCGAGGAGGCGTACTGGATCGGTCCCGCCGGCGGCGCGGCCGACGCGGGTCCGGGCACCGATTTCCACGCCGTCGCGCAGGGCCGCGTATCGGTGACGCCGTTGCAGGTGGATCTCACGCACGCGGCGCAGAGCGGCGCCGTGCGCGAGTGGCTGGCGCGCTGAAGGTGCGGGTTCCGCGCGACCTCGCCGGCAGCGGCATGACGTCGCTGCGCACGCGCCAGCGCATGGTCGAGCGCCTGCGCGACAAGGGCATCCGCGACGAGCGCGTGCTGGCCGCCATGGCGGCCGTGCCGCGGCACCTGTTCGTCGACGAGGCGCTCGCGAGCCGCGCCTATGAAGATACTGCGCTGCCGATCGGCTTCAGCCAGACGATCTCGCAGCCGTACATCGTCGCGCGCATGATCGAGTCGCTGCTCGGCGACGGTGCGATGCCGGCGCGCGTGCTGGAGGTCGGCACGGGCTGCGGCTACCAGGCCGCGGTGCTGGCGCAGCTCGTGCCCGAGGTTTACTCGATCGAGCGCATCCACGCGCTGCTCGAGCGCGCGCGCGTGAATCTTCGCGCGCTGCGACTGTCGAACCTGCGCTTGAGCCATGGCGACGGCAATCTGGGGCTCGCGCAGGCGGCGCCGTTCGGCGCCATCATCGTGGCGGCGGCTGCGCCCGCCGTGCCGCCGGCCCTCTTACGGCAATTGGCGCAGGGTGGCAGAATGGTGCTGCCGCTGAAGTCGGGACAGCATCCGCGCGGCGCGCAGCGACTGGCGCTCGTCGAGCGCGGCGCGCGCGGCTTCACCGAGGCGGCGCTCGACGAGGTGCTGTTCGTGCCTCTCGAAACAGGAAAGCAATGACGACTCCTCGAACGCGTTGCCACGCGCTGCTGGCCGCGGCCCTGCTCGGGGCCATCGCGGGCTGCAGCTCCACGCCGGTGCAGGCGCCGGTGTCCGACATCCGCCCGCCGGCCGCCGCGGCCAAGCCGGCGGCCGCGCCTGCGGCAGCCACCGTGCCGCCCGGGCACTACATGGTGAAGCGCGGCGACACGCTCTACAGCATTGCGCTGGAGAACGGCGTCGACTACCGGGACGTCGCGCGCTGGAACAAGCTCGAGGACCCGACCAAGATCTCCGTCGGCCAGGTGCTGAGCGTCACCCCGCCCGAGGGAGAAACCGCGGTACAGGTCGGCACGGCGCGCGGTGCGCCGGCATTGCAATCGCGCCCGCTCGAAGGCGCGGGCGCGGCCGCAGGTGCGACCGCTGCTGCTGGCGCCTCGCCGCAGGGCCAGGGCAACGGCGGCACCAAGGTTGCGCCCAAGGCGCTGCGCCTGCCGTACTCGGAAGACAACTTTGCCATGCTCTCGAAGGGCGGGGCGGGGCCGGCAGAGGCGGGTCCCAGTCCGGTGGCGATGGCACCGGCCGCGGCGGCGGCGGGCGCTGCGGCCAAGCCCGCGGTCGCGCCGGCCGGCGCGCAAAAGCCGGCGCGCGAGCCCGGCGCGCTGGACTTCATCTGGCCGGCGCGGGGCAACCTGCTGGCGAAATTCTCGGAGCCGAACAGCAAGGGCCTGGACATCGGCGGCAAGCCGGGCGATCCAGTGGTCGCTGCCGCGGCGGGGCAGGTGCTGTACACGGGCACCGGCATACGCGGCTTCGGCAAGCTGATCGTGATCCGGCACGACAACGGCTTCAGCAGCGTCTACGCGCACAACCGGGAGATTCTCGTGAAAGAAGGCCAGACCGTGTCGCGCGGCCAGCGCATCGCCGAACTCGGCGACAGCGACGCGGACCGGCCCAAGCTGCACTTCGAGATCCGCAAGGCCGGCAAGCCCGTGGATCCGTTGCTCTACCTGCCTGGCAGCCCGCCTTCCTGACGATCGGCGCTAGCGCGCCGTGACAGCCGGCGGCGCACGCCGCGCCGCGCGCAATGCCTCGGCGAGGTCGGCGACCGCGAGCGCATAAAACGGGCTGCGGTTGTAGCGCGTCAGCACATAGAAGTTCTGCAGCCCGATGCGGAATTCCGCCGGCCGCTCGGGCGTGTCCAGGCGCAGCAACGCAGCCGGCGTCGCGCGCGGCAGCGCGGGGCCGCGGGCCACGATGCCGGCGTCGCTGAGCGCTCCGATCGTCGTCGAGGGCGCGGGGTTCGTCGACGCCAGCGCCTCGTAGCTGACGCCCGATATCCGCGCGTGGCGCTGCACCGGCTCGCCGCGGCGCCAGCCGTGGCCGCGCAGGAAATTGGCGACGCTGCCGATCGCGTCGGCCGCATTGCCGCGCAGGTCGGTCGTGCCGTCGCCGTCGAAGTCCACGGCATAGCGCAGGTAGCTGCCCGGCATGAACTGCGGGATGCCAATCGCGCCCGCATAGGATCCCTTGATCGAAAAGACGTCGATGTCGAGATCGCGCACGAACAGCAGGTAGTTTTCCAGCTCGCCGCGGAAGAAGGTCGCCCGGGGCGGATAGTCGAACGCGAGCGTGCTGAGCGCGTCGATCACGCGCCAGCGCCCGGTATTGCGACCATAAAAGGTCTCGACGCCGACGATCGCGATCACGATCTCCTCGGGCACGCCAAAGCGGGCGCGGGCGCGCGCGAGAACCGGGCGATGTGCGGTCCAGAACTCGAGCCCGGCGCGCACGTGCCGGTCGTTCACGAACAGCGCGCGGTACGCCTCCCACGAGTCGAGCTGGCGCGGCTGGGCCTGCATCGCGGCGAGCACGGCATCCTCGCGCCGTGCGTGCGCGAACACCTGCTCGAGCTCGGCGACGTCGAAGGCGTGCCGCGCAGCGAGGTCGTGGATGAACGCCTCGACGTCCGCCCGGCCGCCGTAGGTGGTTTCGGGCGGCATGGGGTCGTCGGCCCGCGCGGCGAGCGGCGCTGCCGCGAGCAGCAGCGCGAGCAGCAGGCGCGTGGCGCTCACGCGAGCTCCAGGTCGCGCACGCGACGGCGCAGCTCGGCAACGCGCTCCGGCGCGGTGTCGCGCCCGTAGCGGGCGACGACATAGAGCTCGCCCACGGCCAGGATGCGGGGCCCGGCGGCGGGCAGGCGCCGGGCCGCGCGCACGGCGAAGTCGCGCGGTCCCTCATGCGCAGCTCGCACGACGCCGCGCGCCGCGAGCTTGCGGCAGAACGCGAGCCAGGCGCGCTGCACCGGGTCCGGGCGCACGCGCCGCCCCAGCGACCAGGCGATCAGTCCGAGCGTGAAAGCGCCGAGCACGGTCGCCATCGTGGCCGTGAGCTTGCGCCAGTCGGCGTCGCGCATGCCGATGCGCGACATCAGGTCCCGCTGGCGGTCGACGCCGTAGCCGAGGACCCAGACGTTCCAGCGATACGCGATCGCCTCCCAGTTGCTGCGCAGCGACCGCAGCCATTCGAGCTGTGGCCGCAGGAGCAGCGGCACCGGGTCGCCCTCGCGCACCGAGCGTGCGAGGCCGGCGTCCACGCGCCCCGGCACGGCGGCCGCGGTCGGGTCCATGCGCACCCAGCCGCGGCCCGTGAGGAACACTTCCGCCCAGGCATGCGCGTCGGACTGCCGCACCGTGATGACCCGGTCGACGTAGTTGACCTCGCCGCCCTGGTAGCCGGTGACCACGCGCGCCGGCACGCCTGCGGCGCGCATCAGGAACACGAACGAAGAAGCAAAGTGCTCGCAGAACCCGGCGCGCGTGTCGAACAGGAACTCGTCCACCGTATCGCGACCCAGCAGCGGCGGCTCCAGGGTGTAGGCGAGCCGGCTGTCGCGGAAATAGTCGATGGCGCGGGAGACGATGTCGGCGGGGCCCGCCGATTCGCGGCGCCAGCGCTCGGCCAGCGCACGCGCGCGCGGATTGCCTTGCGCCGGCAGCACGAGCGCGCGGCGAAGGCTGCCCTCGCGCTCGAGCGGCTCGGGGTCGGGGTGCGCGACCGAGGCGGCGTCGTAGCGCAGCCTCGTGCGCACGGGCTCGGCGCTCACCACCATGCCATCGTTCGTCAAGCGCGAGCGCCGCGGCAGGCTTGCCACGCGCTCCAGCGCGAAAAGCCAGGTGCGGTTGTGCGGCTCGAGTGTCACCGTGTAATCGTAGCGCCCGCTGCCCCTCGGCGGGTCGAGCGGCTCCACCCACCCCGGCCCCATGCGCCAGGTCCGGCCGTCGAAGTCCCACAGCACCGGCCCGCGCCAGTAGCGCTCTCGGGGCGGCGGTGGGTCGCCCTCGAACTCGGCGCGAAAGGCGATGGCGTCGGATTGCGCGAGCAGGGACAGGTTGCCCGGCGACATCGTGTCGGAGAGTCCCGTAAGCCCGGCGTAGGCGTCCTGCGGCAGCGCCCAGAGAGGGCCCTCCACCCGCGGGAAGAGCAGGAACAGCACGAGCGCGGCCGGGGCCGCATGGGCGAGCAGCAGGCCCGCCGTCGCCAGGTTGGCGCGAGCGGGCCGGCGGGGCGCGGCCAGGCCGACGAGCGTCGCGGTGATCGCGACCAGCGCGACCAGCATCAGCAGCGCCGTCGGAATGCTCTGCGTGTACATCAGGTTCGTCATCACCAGGAAGTAGCACAGGAATGCGATCACCGCGGCATCGCGGTGGCTGCGCATCTCCATCAGCTTGAGTCCGGAGAAGACGCCGAGCAGGACGATGCCCGTCGTGCGCCCGAACAGCGTGCGGTATTCCAGGTAGACCACGGCAATGCAGAGCACTGCGACCAGCAGCAGCAGCCAGCGCGACGGGGTCTCGGCCCAACCCAGCGCCACGGCGACGCGCCAGGCATACAGGCCCGCCACGAGCACGCTGAGCCACCAGGGCATGCGCAACGCATGCGGCGCGACGACCAGCACGAGCGAGGCGAGCAGCGCGGCGAGCTCGCGCGGCATCACCGCGCGCTGCTCGGGGGCGAGAGGGTGGGGCGAGCTCACGCGAGGGCGTGCAGGGCGAGCGCCTGCAGGCAGGCGCTGCGGTGGACTTCGCCCAGGTCGGGCTCGCGCTCGAGGCTGGGCAGTCGGAGGCCGTAGCGCAGGCCTGCCTGTTCCGCGGCGAGTATCCAGCCGGCCAGCCGCGACAGGCGCGCCTCGAGCCCGAGCGCGGCGGGCGCATCCGCAAGGTCGAGCCACAGCTCGGCCCCGGTAGCGCCCGCGAACTGCTTGGTCAGCAGCTCGCCGCTGCGCGCCGCGGCCTTCCACGCGACGTGGCGAGGCGAGTCCTGGAGCTGGTAGGCGCGCAATCCCGAGAAATCCTCGCTGCCGCGCGACTGCGGCCGCTGGGCACCGGCGTCGTCGGCTGGCGCCGAGCCGGGCAGCGGCGCGCGCTCCGGCCGCGGGTACACGAGGCAGCGCGCCTCGGGCACGACGGTGCTCCAGGCGCGGAACAGCCCGAGCGGAAAGCGCGTCTCGAGCGTCACCCGCGCCAGCGCAAGCCAGCCGCGCCGCGGCGCAGGCACGCCGAGCGTCACCTCGGCCGTCGAGGAGGCGGCGAGGTCGACGACGACCTGCGAGCCGCTGCCCGCATGGCGCACCAGGATCGCGGGGCGGTCGTGCCGCGAAGGGTTTTCCAGGTAGAGGCGGAATTGCGCCGACTCGCCCGCGAATACGGGCTCGGCGCGGCCCGCGCTCAGGGCAAGGCGAGCGAGGTTGCGTGTCGTGTGCACCATCGCCGCCAGCCCCACCCCGGCCAGCAGAAACGTCAGCGCGAAGCCGAGCTGCAGCGCGTAGTTAATCGAGCCGGCCAGCAGGATCGCGAGCGTCGCGCCGAACATCCACCCCAGGCGCGTGGGCAGGATGTACACGCGCCGCTGACCGAGCACCACGCGGCCCGGCTCGGGCGTGAGATTGCCCGCCCACCAGGTCCGTACGCGGCTGCCGAGCGTCGCGGCCGCGACCATCTCAGCTCGTCGCGCCACGGTAGCCCCAGCGCACCTTCCAGGCCGCCAGCACCGCGCGCGGATAGTCGGGTTTGCCCACGCTGCCGTTGAAGCGCCCCAGCGCGCGGTAGTAATTGCCCTTCTCGACGTCCAGGTAGTAGCGCAGGATCACGCAGCCGTAGCGCAGGTTCGTGCGCAGGTAAAACAGGTTGTCGCGGGGCTGCCCGATCAGCTTGACCCAGAACGGCATGACCTGCATGTAGCCGCGCGCGCCGGAGCGCGAGAC
>JBOIFE010000032.1:0-4294 GCA_050741015.1 Burkholderiales bacterium
GCCACATCCTCACCATCGAGGACCCGGTGGAATTCATCTTCCGCAACAAGAAGTGCGTCGTCAACCAGCGCGAGGTGGGCAGCGACACGCAGTCGCTGCACATCGCGCTGAAGAACGCGCTGCGCCAGGCTCCCGACGTGATCCTGATCGGCGAGATCCGCGACCGCGACACGATGTCGATGGCGCTGCAGTACGCCCAGTCGGGACACCTGTGCATGGCCACGCTGCACGCGAACAACAGCTACCACGCGATGAACCGGATCATCAGCTTCTATCCGCTGGAGAACCGGCCCACGCTGCTGCTCGACCTTTCGGCCTCGCTGCAGGCAATCGTCTCGCAGCGGCTGGTGCGCACCAAGGCCGGCACGCGCAAGCCCGCCTGCGAGGTGCTGCTCAACACGCGCCACCTCTCCGAGCTGATCGAGAAGGGCTCGGTGAACGAGATGAAGGAGGCGATGGAGAAGAGCATGGCGCCGGGCTCGCAGACTTTCGAGCAGGCGCTGTTCAAGCTGTTCGCGGCCGGCGACATCACGCAGGACGAGGCGATGGTGAACGCGGACTCGGCGACCAACATGCTCTGGCTAATCAACCAGCACACGGCCGGACAGATCACCTCCGGCCAGGTGTCGATGCCGCAGATGCCCGCCGAAGGCGACAAGAAGGAAGGCCAGCTCGCTGGCGGCGGCGCGGACTTCAACGCCTTCAAGATCGACATGACGACTTGAGGTGGAGCCGGCCCTCGAGCTCGCCCGCCAGCTGATCGCCCGCAGGTCCGTCACCCCCGAGGACGGGGGCTGCCAAGCGCTGATCGCCGCACGCCTCGACAAGCTCGGCTTCCGCTGTGAAGACGCCAGCGCTGGCGGCGTGACCAACCTGTGGGCGCGGCGCGGCGCGGAGCATCCGCTGTTGTGCTTCGCCGGCCACACCGACGTCGTGCCGACCGGCCCGCTCGAGCAGTGGACGAGCGAACCCTTCGCGCCCACCGAGCGCGACGGGCGACTCTACGGGCGCGGCGCCGCCGACATGAAATCGTCGATTGCGGCCTTCGTCGTCGCCGTCGAGCGATTCGTCGCCGAGCGGCCCGCCCATGGCGGATCCATCGCGTTCCTGCTGACCTCGGACGAGGAAGGTCCGGCGCTCGACGGAACCGTGCGCGTCGTGGAGCGCCTCAAGGCGCGCGGCGAGAAGATCGACTATTGCATCGTCGGCGAACCGTCCTCGGCCCGCGCGCTGGGAGACATGGTGCGCGTCGGACGGCGTGGCTCGCTTTCGGCGACGCTGACCGTGCGCGGTATCCAGGGGCACGTGGCCTACCCCGACCAGGTGCGCAACCCGGTGCACCAGCTCGCGCCCGCGCTCGCCGAGCTCGCCGCCACCGAATGGGATCGAGGCAACGACGCCTTCCCGCCGACGAGCTTCCAGGTGTCGAACATCCATGCCGGAACGGGCGTAGAGAATATCGTCCCGGGTGCGGTCGAGGTGATGTGCAATTTCCGCTTCTCGACCGCGAGCAGCGAAGCCTCGTTGAAGAAGCGCCTGGAGGACGTCCTGCGCCGCCATGGGCTGGACTACAGCGTCCAGTGGAAGCTCGGCGGCCGCCCCTTCCTGAGCGGCAAGGGCAAGCTCATCCAGGCGATCGGCGACGCGGTACGGGCGCATACGGGCCGCGCACCCGAGCTCTCGACCGGCGGTGGTACGTCGGACGGCCGATTCATCATCGACATCTGCCCCGAGGTCGTCGAGCTCGGGCCGGTCAACGCCACCATCCACAAGCTGAACGAGCACATCGAGCTGGCGTCGCTCGAGCGCCTGCCCCTCCTCTACCTCGACGTGCTGCGCGCGCTGCTGCCTTGACGCTGGGAGCGCTGGTCCGCGACGTGGCTCGCCGGCTGCGCGCGGCGCCGCTGCACTACGGCCACGGCACTGCCAATGCCCGCGACGAGGCGGCGTTCCTCGTGCTGCGGGGGCTCGGTCTGCCATTCGATGCGCCCGCCGATCGCCCGGTGAGCAGGCGCGAGCATGCCCGGATCGAAAGCTTCGCGTCGCGCCGGATCCGCGAGCGGATGCCGGTGGCCTACCTGCTCGGGGAAGCCTGGCTCGCCGGCGAGAGATTCCATATCAACCGGCGCGTGATCATCCCGCGTTCTCATGTCGCAGCGCTTCTGCAAGACGGCCTGCGCCCGTGGCAGCGACGCGCGCCGCGGCGGATGCTGGACCTGTGCACGGGCTCGGGTTGTCTCGCGGTACTTGCGGCGAAGGCGTTTCCGCATGCCCGCATTGATGCGAGCGACATGTCGATCGCCGCGCTGGAAGTTGCCCGGCGCAATCTGCGGCTGCATGGCCTCACGCGCAGGATCGAATTGCGCCCGTCGGATCTGTTCTCGGGCCTGAACGGACTGCGCTACGATCTCATCCTGTGCAACCCGCCTTACGTGACGGCAGATTCCATGCGTCGACTTCCCGCCGAATATCGTCACGAGCCGCGCCTGGCGCTCGCAGGCGGGCGTGACGGGCTGGAATTCGTGAAGCGGCTGCTCGCCGAGGCGCCTCGGCACATGACGACGCGCGGCCTGCTGGTTTGCGAAGTGGGAGGCGGCCGGCGCGCGCTCGCGCTCGCCTATCCGCGCATGCCCTTCACCTGGACGCCGGACGGCGCGGTGTTCGTGCTGACCCGGGAAGAATTGGGGTGACCGATGGGACTCGAACCCACAACAACTGGAATCACAATCCAGGACTCTACCTTTGAGCTACGGTCACCACTGCGACACATCGCGGCGGTTTGGCCTGCCCGGCGGGAGTCGAACCCACAACCCCAAGCTTAGAAGGCTGGTGCTCTATCCGGTTGAGCTACGGGCAGCCGCCGGGCAAAGCTGGTCGGGGTGGAGAGATTCGAACTCCCGACATCTTGCTCCCAAAGCAAGCGCGCTACCGGGCTGCGCTACACCCCGCGAAGGGCGCCATGATACTCCGATTTTTGCTTGCCGCTCGGGGGCTTTTCTGCTACAAAAGCGCCTTCGTTTTTTCGGCCTAATCTGGAAATGACCGTCGAGCTGACGCGCAAGAGCTTCACGCCCTATGTGCAGAAGAAGGGCGAGGAGTACATGAATGCACGCATGCGCGGGCATTTCCGCAAGATGCTGGAGCAGGTGAAGTCCGAGTTGTCGGAGGAGATCGACCGCACCGTGCACACGATGCAGGACGAGGCCACGGTCTTCGCCGACCCCAACGACCGCGCCAGCCAGGAGTCCGACATGGCGCTCGAGCTGCGCAATCGCGATCGCGAAAGAAAGCTGATCAAGAAGATCGACGAGACCATCGCGCGCATCGACGCCAACGAGTACGGCTACTGCGAGAGCTGCGGCATCGAGATCGGCCTGAAGCGCCTCGAAGCGCGGCCGACCGCGACGCTGTGCATCGACTGCAAGACGCTGGACGAGCTGCGCGAGAAGCAGGTCGCCAAATAGGCGGCCGGATCCACACGTGAAAAGGGGCGCCGAGGCGCCCCTTTTTCGTTGCGGCTGCCTGCGCTACGCCTGCTTGGCCGCCTCGGGCGCGCCCACCGCCTTCATCGACAGGCGCACGCGCCCCTTGTCGTCGGCCTCGAGCACCTTGACCTTGACGATCTGGCCTTCCTTCAGATGGTCGGAGACGGCGTTCACGCGCTCGTTGCTGATCTGCGAGATATGCAGCAGGCCGTCGCGGCCCGGCAGCAGTTGCACGATGGCGCCGAAATCCAGCAGGCGCAGCACCGGACCTTCGTAGACCTTGCCGACCTCGACGTCCGCCGTGATATCCAGGATGCGCTTCTTCGCCGCCTCGCCGCCTTCCGCGGCGACGCAGGCGATGGAAATCGTGCCGTCGTCCTCGATCTCGATCGTGGTGCCGGTCTCCTCCTGCAGCCCGCGGATCACCACCCCGCCCTTGCCGATGACGTCGCGGATCTTGTCCGGATTGATCTTGATCTTGATGATGCGCGGCGCGTAGGTCGACAGCTCGGTGCGCGAACCCTCGATCGCCTGCCTCATGATGGTGAGGATCTGCAGCCGCGCCTCGCGCGCCTGATCGAGCGCGATCTGCATGATGCTCTTGCTGATCGACTCGATCTTCAGGTCCATCTGCAGCGCGGTCACGCCGGCCTCGGTGCCCGCGACCTTGAAGTCCATGTCGCCGAGGTGATCCTCGTCGCCGAGGATGTCGGACAGCACCGCGAAGCGGTTGCCTTCCTTGATCAGCCCCATCGCGATGCCCGCGACGTGGGCCTTGATCGGCACGCCGGCGTCCATCAGCGCGAGGC
>JBOIFE010000033.1:0-7725 GCA_050741015.1 Burkholderiales bacterium
CCGGCGAGCTTGATCGGCATGCCGACCTCCTGCGCGATCGTCTTCGCGAGCTCCTCGGCGCGCGCCTTGAGGCCATCGGAGATCTTCTGCAGCAGCTCGGCGCGCTTCTCCGGCGGCGTCGCGCTCCAGGCGGCGAGCGCCCCGCTCGCGGCGGCGACGGCCGCATCGATGTCGCGCTCGGTGCCGGCGGGGACCGAGCCCATGACGTCGCCGGTACCCGCGTTGTGCACTTCGATGGTCTCGGAGGAGGACGGGGCGACCCACTGGCCGCCGATGAACAGCTTGTCGCGCTTCAACATGGGAGATTCCTGGCGTGAGAGGCCGCTACTTTAGCGCCACGGCGAGTCGAGGCGCTATACTCGCCGCGATCTAAAGAGCAGATAGGAGAAGCCTGCATGTCTCGCACCGGCAAGGCGGTCGTCTGCCGAGAGTTGAACAAGCCCGTCATCGTCGAAGAGGTCTCGGTCGATTCGCCCAAGCGCGGCGAGGCGATGGTGAAGCTCGCGGCCTGCGGCGTGTGCCACTCGGACCTCTCGGCCACGAACGGCACGATCGCGCTGCCGCCGCCGCTCGTGCTCGGGCACGAGGGCGCGGGAGAGGTGGTGGAGGTGGGCGAGGGCGTGACCGGCCTCGCGGCCGGCGACCATGTGGTGTCGTCCTTCATCTACATGTGCGGCAAGTGTCGCTTCTGCGCGGCGGGCCGGCCGGTGCTCTGCGTCGAGCAGGGCAAGGCGCTGACCACGCCGCCCGAGGGCACGCCGCGCGTGAAGGACAAGGCCGGCAAGCCGCTCGGCATCTTTTCGGGCTGCGGCGTGATGGCGCAGTACGCGACCGTGTCGGTCGATAACCTGGTGAAGATCGATTCTAAGGTTCCGCTCGACCGCGCGGCGCTGGTGAGCTGCGGGGTGACCACGGGCGTGGGCGCCGTGTTCAACACTGCGAAGGTCGAGCCCGGCTCGAGCGTCGCGGTGTTCGGCTGCGGCGGCGTGGGCCTCAACGTGGTTCAGGGCGCGGCGATCGCGGGCGCCGAGCGCATCATCGCCATCGACACCCTGCAAACCAAGCTCGACCTCGCAAAGCGCTTCGGCGCCACGGACACGATCCTCGCTGTGCCGGGTGAGGACGTGGCGAAGGCCCTGAAGAAGATGACCGGCGGCGGGCCGGACTACGCGTTCGAGTGCGTGGGCGCGGGCGCGCTCGCCGAAACCGCGTACCGCGCGATCCGGCGCGGCGGCAAGGCGGTGATCGTGGGCGTCGCGCGCGCGACGGACTCCACCGCGTTCAAGCCGATGACCATGGTGTTCGAGGAAAAGAGCCTTCAGGGCAGCTATTTCGGCTCCTCGGTGCCGCGCATCGACTTTCCAAAGATGCTCCACCTGTACATGGCGGGGCGCCTCAAGCTGGACGAGCTCATCACGCACCGCTACTCGATCGACGAGGCGCCGCAGGCCTTCGCCGACCTGGAGTCGGGCCGGAATGCGCGGGGCGTGATCGTCTTCTGATGGCGTCCATCGTCGCCGCGCGCCGCGGCCGAATCCTGGTAGTCGACGACCAGCGCGCGAACGTCGAGATGCTGTCGGAGCTGCTGCGCTCGCGCGGCTACGACGTCACCGGCGTCTACGACGCCGAGACCGCGCTGGACAGGATCCGCGAGCAGGGCTTCGACCTCGTCATCTCCGACATCCGCATGCCGGGCATGGACGGCTTCGAGCTCACGCAGCGCCTGCGCGCGGAGACCGCCACCGAGCTGCTGCCGGTGGTGCTGGTCACTTCGCTCGAGGACCGCGACGGCCACGACGAGCGCGTGAAGGGCATCGAGGCGGGCGCCGACGACTTCCTCGCCAAGCCCGTGCGCTACGCGGAGCTGTTCGCGCGCGTGCGCTCGCTGCTGCGCATCAAGGTGCTGCAGGACGAGGTGCGACGGCAGGCCGAGGAGCTCAAGGACTGGAACGAGCGGCTGGAAGAGCGCGTGCGCGAGCAGGTCGCCGCAATCGACCGGCTGGCCAAGATGAAGCGCTTCTTCTCCCCGCCGGTAGCCGACGCCATCGTCGCGGGAGGCGTCGACATGCTCGAGCCGCACCGGCGCGAGATCACGGCAGTGTTCCTCGACCTGCGCGGCTTCACCGCCTTCACCGACCGCGCCGACCCCGACGAGGTGATGGACCTGCTTTCGGACTACCACGTTGCGATGGGCAGCCTCGTCGAGCGCTACGGCGGGACGCTCGAGCACTTCGCCGGCGACGGCGTGCTGATCTTCTTCAACGACCCGATCCCGGTGGACCGGCCGGCGGTCAAGGCAGTGCGCATGTCGCTCGACCTGCAGATCGCGTTCGAGCCGATCGCGCAGGCCTGGGATCGCCGCGGGCAAAAGGTCGCGCTCGGCGTGGGCATTGCGCAGGGCGAGGCGACGCTCGGCGTCATCGGCTTCGAGCAGCGCTGGGAGTACGCCGCGATCGGCGCGGTGCCCAACATGGCCGCGCGACTTTGCGGCCAGGCCAAGGGCGGCGAGATCCTGATCGACGCCGTGACCTACGCCGACGTCAGCGACGTCGTCCAGGCCGAGCCCGCGGGCCCGCTGAACCTGCGCGGCTTCACCCAGCCGATTCCCGCGTTCAAGGTCGTCGGGCTCAAATAGCCCGTTTCTTAGGCGACCTCGAATAGCCCGGCAGCGCCCATGCCGCCGCCGATGCACATCGTGACCACCACCAGCTTCGCGCCGCGGCGCTTGCCTTCGATCAGCGCATGGCCGGTGAGCCGGGAGCCGGTGACGCCGTACGGATGGCCCACCGCGATCGAGCCGCCGTTCACGTTCAGGCGGTCGTCGGGGATGCCCAGCTTGTCGCGACAGTAGATCACCTGCACGGCGAAGGCTTCGTTCAGTTCCCACAGGTCGATGTCGGAAATCTTCACGCCGGTGCGCTGCAGCAGCTTCGGGATGGCGAACACCGGCCCGATGCCCATCTCGTTGGGCTCGCAGCCGGCCACGGCGAAGCCGCGGTAGATGCCGAGCGGCTTGAGGCCCTTCTTCGCGGCCAGCTTGTCGCTCATCACCACCTGGGCCGAGGCGCCGTCGGAGAACTGGCTCGCATTGCCCGCGGCGATCACGCCACCCTCGATCGCGGGCTTGATCTGCGAGATGCCCTCGTACGTGGTGTCCGGGCGGATGCCCTCGTCGTGCTCGGCGGTGACTTCCTTCATCGTCTCGACGTTGGTGTTCTTGTCGATCACTTTCATCTTGGTGGTGATCGGCACGATCTCGTCCTTGAACTTGCCCTCGGCGCGGCCCTTGGCGGCGCGCTGCTGGCTGCGCGCGCCGTAGCGGTCCTGGTCTTCGCGCGAGATGGCGTACTTCTTCGCCACGTACTCGGCGGTCTGAAGCATCGGCCAGTAGATCTCGGGCTTGTGGCGGTGCAGCCACTCGTCCTGGAAGTGGTGCTTGTTGGCCTCGTTCTGCACCAGCGAGATCGACTCCACGCCACCTGCGATGTACACGTCGGCCTCGCCCGCCTGCACGCGCTGCGCGGCCAGCGCGACCGCCTGCAGCCCGGAGGAGCAGAAGCGGTTCACGGTCATGCCCGACACCGTCACCGGCAGCCCCGCGCGGAGCACGATCTGGCGCGCGATGTTGCCGCCGGTCGCGCCCTCGGGCGTCGCGCAGCCCATGATCACGTCCTCGACCTCCTGCGGCTCGAGCTTCGCGCGCTCGAGCGCTGCGTGCACCACGTGGCCGCCCATCTTGGCGCCATGCGTCATGTTCAGAGCGCCGCGCCAGCTCTTGCAGAGCGGCGTGCGCGCCGTCGATACGATCACTGCGTCGGTCATGGCCCGTCCTCCTCTATCCGTTGAAGCGTTTGCCTTCCTTCGCCAGCTTGACGAGCAGCGGCGCGGGCGACCACTGGTTGCCGTGGCTGCCCTTCTGGAACCGCTCGATCGCCGCCAGCACCTGGTCCAGCCCCACGGTGTCGGCGTAGAACATCGGCCCGCCGCGGTGCGCGGGGAAGCCGTAGCCCGTGAGGTACACCATGTCGATGTCGGAGGCGCGCAGCGCGATGCCCTCCTCGAGGATGCGCGCGCCCTCGTTCGCGAGCGCGTAGATGCAGCGCTCGACGATCTCCTCGTCGCTGATGTCGCGCGGCTGCAGGTTGTTCTCCTTGCGATACTGCTCGAGCAGCGCGTCGACCTCGGGATCGGGCTGGGGCTTGCGGTTGCCCGGCTCGTAGCGGTAGAAGCCCTTGCCGGTCTTCTGCCCGTAGCGCCCGAGCTCGCAGACCTTGTCGGCGAACTTCGAATACTCCATGTCGGGCTTCTCGTAGTAGCGGCGCTTGCGCACATCCCAGCCGATGTCGTTGCCGGCCATGTCGGACATCGTGAACGGCCCCATCGCCATGCCCCAGTTCTGCAGCGCCGCGTCGACCTGCATCGGGCTCGCGCCGTCGTCGAGCAGGAACCCCGCCTGCTGCGAGTAGCGCTCGAGCATGCGGTTGCCGATGAACCCGTCGCACACGCCCGAGACGATCGGCACCTTCTTGATCTTCTTGCCGAGCTTCATGACCGTCGCCAGCACGTCCTTGCCGGTCTTCGCGCCACGCACCACCTCGAGCAGCCGCATCACGTTCGCGGGCGAGAAGAAGTGCGTGCCGATCACGTCCTGCGGGCGCTTGGTGACGTCGGCGATCTTGTTCACGTCCAGCGTCGAGGTGTTGGAGGCGAGGATCGCGCCGGGCTTGGCCACGGCGTCGAGCTTCCTGAACATGTCCTGCTTGACCTCCATCCTCTCGAACACCGCCTCGATGACGATGTCGGCGGGCTTGATCGCGTTGAGGTCGCTCGAGGGCTGGATCAGCGCGAAGCGCTTCTCCATCTCCTCGGGCTTCAGGCGCCCGCGCTTGACCGTGGTCTCGTAGTTGTCGCGAATGCGCTTCATGCCCTTGTCGAGCGCCTGCTGCGACTGGTCGAGGATCACGACCGGGATGCCGACGTTGGCGAAGCTCATCGCGATGCCGCCGCCCATGGTGCCGGCGCCGATGATCGCCGCCTTCTTCACGTCGCGCACCGGCGTGTCCTCCGGGACGTCGGGAATCTTGGAGGTCTGGCGCTCGGCAAAGAACATGTGCCGCAACGCCTTCGATTCGTTGGTGTTGACCAGGTACTCGAAGCGCTCGCGCTCGATCTTGCGCCCCTCGTCGAACGGCATCGTCACCGCGGCCGCGATGCATTTCGCGATCTCGGCGGGCGCCGGGTTGCCGCCCGCGCTCTTCGCCGCCTGCTCGGGCACCGCCTCGAGCAGCGCCTTCTGGTCGCCCTCGACCTTCGGCGGCATGTCGCGGATGCGCCGCGGCCCCTTGCCCTCGGCGACGAGCTTCTTCGCGTAGGCGAGCGCGGACTCGAGCAGGTCGCCGCCCACGATCTCGTCGACCAGCCCCAGCTCCTTCGCGCGCGCGGCCGGGATCGGGTCGCCGAGGATCATCATGCGCGCGGCCTCGTGCACGGGAACGATGCGCGGCAGTCGCTGCGTGCCGCCGGAGCCGGGGAGGATCCCCAGTTTCACCTCGGGCAGCCCGAGCACCGTTTTCTCCACGGCGATCCGATAGTGGCAGGCGAGCGCGAGCTCGAGGCCGCCGCCTAGCGCGAAGCCGCCGATCGCGGCGACGAGCGGCTTTTGCATCGAGTCCTGCAGGTCGTTGACCTCGGGCAGGTTCGGCGGGGTCATGGGCTTCCCGAACTCGCGGATGTCGGCGCCACCCGAAAACACCTTGCTCGTGCCGGTGAGGATGACCGCCTTCACGTCCGGATCGGAATCGGCTTTTTCGAGGCCGGCGGCGATGCCCGCGCGAAGCGCATTGCCCAGGCCGTTGACCGGGGGGTTGTTCAGGGTGATGACGGCGATGCCGTCGCGCACGGAATACGCTGCCACGTCGCTCATTCGCGCTCTTTCCTCGGTGCCGGGACGCGCGAATTCTACCTCTCCGGTTGTCCTGCCGATAGTCTTGACCCGCCCCGCGCGCCTCAGTAACTTGACGATGAGGAGGGGCTGACCATGCATGGCCTGATGATGGATGTGCCGCTGCTGATCAGCAGCCTGATCCGGCACGCCGACCGCCACCACGGCGACACCGAGATCGTCTCGAAGCGGTGCGAGGGCGACCTGCACCGCTACACCTACCGCGAGGCCCACGCGCGGGCACGGCGCCTGGCCAAGGCGCTCGGGCGCCTGGGCTTGAAGATGCATGACCGCGCGGGGACGCTCGCCTGGAACGGCCACCGGCACTTCGAGATCTACTACGCCGTCGCGGGCACGGGCGCCGTGATCCACACGATCAACCCGCGCCTGTTCCCGGAGCAGATCGTCTACGTCGCCAACCACGCCGAGGACAAGGTACTGTTCTTCGACCTGACCTTCGCGCCGCTGGTGGAGAAGCTCGCGCCGATGCTGAAGACGGTGAAGCACTACGTGCTGATGACCGACCGCGCGCACATGCCGGCCAAGAGCGCGATCCCGAACCTGCTCTGCTACGAGGAATTGCTCGCGGCCGAGGACGACGGCTACGAATGGCCCGAGTTCGACGAGCGCACGGCCGCGTGCCTGTGCTACACCTCGGGCACGACGGGCAATCCGAAGGGCGTGCTCTACCACCACCGCTCGACGATCCTGCACGCCTACGGCGGCGCGATGCCGGACGTGCTGAACCTCTCGGCGCGCGACGTGGTGCTGCCGGTGGTGCCGATGTTCCACGTCAATGCCTGGGGCCTGCCGTATTCGTGCGCCGCGACGGGCACCAAGCTTGTCTTCCCCGGCCCGCATCTCGACGGCAAGAGCCTGAACGAGCTGTTCGAGTCCGAGCGCGTGACGATGTCGGCGGGCGTGCCCACGGTGTGGCTGGGGCTGCTGAACTACATGAAGGAGCACAAGCTCAGGTTCTCCACGCTGAAGAGCGTCGTGATCGGCGGCTCGGCCTGCCCGCCGGCGATGATGCGCGCGTTCCAGGAGGAGCACGGCGTGAAGGTGCTGCACGCCTGGGGCATGACCGAGATGAGCCCGCTCGGCAGCGTGGCGACGCTGAAGGAGAAGCACCTGCGGATGCCGAAGGAAGCGCAGACCGCGGTGCTGATGAAGCAGGGGCGCGCGCCTTACGGCGTCGATTGGCGCATCGTCGACGAGAACGGCAAGGAGCTGCCGCATGACGGCAAGGCCTTCGGCGACCTGCAGGTGCGCGGGCCCTGGGTCACGAGCGGCTACTTCAAGGCCGAGGGCGGCAACCCGCTGAAAGACGGCTGGTTCCCGACTGGCGACGTCTGCACGATCGACCCCGAGGGCTACATCCAGATCACCGACCGCTCGAAGGACGTGATCAAGTCGGGCGGCGAGTGGATCAGCTCGATCGACCTGGAGAACATCGCAGTGGCGCACCCGGCAGTGCAGGAAGCCGCGGTGATCGGCATCCACCACCCGAAATGGGACGAACGCCCGATCGTCGTCGCCGTGAAGAAGGCGGGGCAGGCGCTCACGCGCGAGGACCTGCTCAAGTTCTACGAGGGCAAGATCGCCAAGTGGTGGATGCCCGACGACGTCGTGTTCGTCGACGAGCTGCCGCACACCGCCACCGGCAAGCTCTCGAAGCTCACGCTGCGCGAGAAGTTCAAGGACTACCGGCTTCCGGGCTGAGAGCGCCGCGTGCGCCCAGGGGACGAGGCTTTGCAGGTCGCGGCGCGCGGGGCGCAGACCCG
>JBOIFE010000034.1:0-2340 GCA_050741015.1 Burkholderiales bacterium
GTGGAACAGGTCGTGCTGCATCTGGCCGACGATGCGGCCGAACTCGGGCAGGTAGCGGCCGAGGATGCCGTACTGGTTCATGCGGCGGAACTCGTGCACGATGCCGCGCGGCTGCTGCAGGAAGTGCAGGAACAGCAGCCGCGCCGCCGGATCCCGCCGCAGCCGCGCGTTCACGCGCGTGCGGGCGCGCCACAGCGCGCGCAGCGTGGCCGCGCTCATGCCGCGCAGCGCCTGGTGCTGCTGCAGCAGGACAAAGCTCTCCAGGATGGCGCGCGGGTTGCGCTCGAACAGGTTCTCGTCGCAGGCTTCCAGGCGCTCGGCGCGGACCTGGAAGCGCTCGTTCAGCGGCTCGGGCTCGGCGTCGGGCTCGCCGTCCAGGCGCGCCTCGAGGTTCTGCAGCACGATCGTGTTCAGCTGCGTGATCGTCTTCGCCGTCGTGTAGTAGCGCTGCATCAGCTGCTCGCTCGCCCGCCGCGCGGGCGAGCCGTGAAAACCACACTGCTCGGCGAGCGACGTCTGGTAGTCGAAGACGATCCGATCCTCGCGCCGGCCCGCCAAGTAGTGCAGGCGGATGCGCAGGTCGTGCAGCACCGCTTCGCGGCGCGCGATCTGGACCGCCTCGGCCGGCAGCAGCAGGCCGTCTCGCACGAGGTCGCGCCAGCGGTTGCCCAGGCCGCAGGCTCGCGCCATCCACTGGATCGTCTGCAGGTCGCGCAGCCCGCCGGGCGCCTCCTTCAGGTTGGGCTCGAGCGCGTACGCGGTGTCCTGGTGCTTGGCGTGGCGCTGCTCCTGCTCCAGCCGCTTGCCCTTGAAGAAGCTGCGCGCGTCGAGCGCCGCAGTCACGCTCGAGGCGAGCTCGCGATACAGGGCACGCCGGCCGGCGAGGTAGCGCGCTTCCAGCAGCGCGGTCTGGATGGTGATGTCCCCGGCGGCCGCCTCGGTGCACTCGGCCACGGTTCGAACGCTGTGCCCGACCTCGAGGCCGATGTCCCAGAACGAGCCGACCAGCCGCTCGAGTTGAGCGCGCTCGCGCTCGGAGGGTTCGCGCCCGAGCAGCACCAGCACGTCGATGTCGGAGTGCGGGAAGAGCTCGCCGCGCCCGTAACCGCCCGTGGCCACCAGCGCCGCGCCGGGCACGGGGCCGAGCGACTTCCACAAGGCTCGCAGCAGGCCGTCGATCAGGCGCGCGTGGGCGCGGAGTAGCCGGCGCGGCGAGGGGTCGCGGACGTAGGACTCGTGCAGCACCGCCCGCCCGGCAAGCAGCGACGCGCGCCCCGGGTCGCTCGGCGCGGGGCCGGCGTTCATCTCAAGTCGCGGCGGGTGCGCCGGGCGAGCCGGCCGATACGGTCAGCACGTCGGCGCCGTCGGCGGTCACCAGCACCGTGTGCTCCCACTGCGCCGACAGGCTGTGGTCCTTGGTGACGATGGTCCAGCCGTCGGCAAGCTCGCGGATCGCCGCCTTGCCGGCATTGATCATCGGCTCCACGGTAAAGGTCATGCCCGCCTCGAGGCGCAGCCCCGTGCCCGGCTTGCCGTAATGCAGGACTTGCGGATCCTCGTGGAAACGCCGGCCGATGCCGTGCCCGCAAAACTCGCGCACCACCGAAAAGCCGTGCCCCTCGGCGTGGGCCTGGATCGCAGCCCCCAGGTCGCCGAGGTGCGCGCCCGGGCGTACCTTGCGGATGCCCGCCCACATGCACTCGTAGGTGACGTCGACGAGGCGGCGGGCTTGGATGCTCGGCTCGCCCACGTAGTACATCCGGCTCGAATCGCCGTGGAAGTCATCCTTGATCACCGTGACGTCGATGTTGAGGATGTCGCCGGGCTTCAGCACGCGGTCGCCGGGGATGCCGTGGCAGACCTGGTGGTTGACCGAGGTGCAGATCGACTTCGGGAACGGCTTGTAGCCCGGCGGCGCGTAGTTGAGCGGGGCCGGCGTCGTGCCCTGGACGCCCACCATGTAGGCGTGGCAAAGGTCGTTGAGCGCGCCGGTGGTCACGCCCGGCTTCACGTACGGCGCGATGTAGTCGAGGACCTCGCCCGCGAGGCGGCCGGCGACGCGCATGCGCTCGATGTCTTCGGGGGGCTTGAGGACGACCGCCATGGGCTGGGAAAAAGCCTGATTATGCTAGAATTTCGGCCTGGCTCGCGGCTTGCCGTGCGCCAAATTTCCCGCTCCGGCCGTTAGGGTGCCCGCAAGGGTTTTCGGTTGTCCGGGGCGGCAGTCCCCAACCCTAAAGGAGCGTGCGCAGTGTCTGCAACCATGCGGGAAATGCTGGAAGCCGGGGTCCACTTCGGACACCAGACCCGGTACTGGAACCCGAAGATGGCGCCTTACAT
>JBOIFE010000035.1:0-2728 GCA_050741015.1 Burkholderiales bacterium
CGATAGCGCAGATGCTCGGCCCGTGCTGGCGCGCGAAGCGCTGCGCGAACGAGTCGGGCTCGGCGTTGACGATGAAGTTGATCCCGCCCTGGCGGTAGAGCACCACGGCCTTATGACGGTGCCGGGCAATGGCCTTGAACCCGAGCCGCTCGAACAGCGCCCCCATCGCCCTGGGGTCCGGCGCGGCGTACTCGATGAACTCGAACCCGTCCGTGCCCATCGGATTCTGCATCGCGGCATTGTAAATGGGGACAGTCCCTATTTTTCTCATTTGCGCGTCAACCGGGCCCCGGGTGCAGCCGTTGCTTCCCCCATGCCCCGTACCGCCCGAATGGTGCTCCCCGGCGTCGCGCTTCACGTGCGGCACCGCGGCCACAATCGCGATCGCTGCTTCTTTGGCGATGGGGACTACGCCCGGTACCTGGGACTGCTCGGCCAGCTCTCGACGGAACACGCGTGCGAGGTGCATGCGTACTGCCTGATGACGAATCACGTGCACTTGCTCGTCACGCCCCAGTCCCACGACTCCTGCGCGCAGATGATGAAGCGGCTTGCACAGTTCTACACCCAGCATGTCAACAAGCGGCAGGAGCGCTCGGGAAGCCTCTGGGAAGGGCGCTTCCGTTCCTGCCTGGTCATGACGGAGCGGTATGCGCTTGCCTGCTATCGGTACGTCGAATTGAACCCCGTAGCCGCAGGCATGGTGCCGCATCCCCGCGACTACGCCTGGTCGAGCTACCACGCGAACGCCGAAGGAAGGCTTGATTCGATCGTCCGCCCTCATCCCGCGTACCCGGGAGCCTCTGCCTATCGCGGCCTGTTCGAGGATTCGCTGGACCCGTCGCTGCTGGACGAACTGAGGAAGGCGACCGACGGCGGGTTCGCGGCCGGCGCCATCCGCAGGAAGCGCGGCCGCCAGATGAGAAAAATAGGGACTGTCCCTATTTAAGCATTGTTGCGGGCAGCCACAGAGCGAGCTGCGGGAAGGCCATGACCAGGCCGAGGCAGAAGAAGATGAGGAGCACGTAGGGCAGCGAGCCGCGGATGATGGTGCCGATCGGGGCCTTGGCCACGGCCTTGATGGTGAAGAGGTTCATGCCGACCGGCGGCGTGATGAGCGCGAGCTCGAGGTTGATCGTGAGCAGCACGCCGTACCAGATCGGGTTGATGCCGAGCTGCTGCATCGCCGGCAGGATCACCGGCGTGGTGACGAGGATGATCGAGATCGTCTCGAGGAACATGCCGAGCACGAAGAGCACGCCCATCATCGCGAGCAGGAACCCGGTGACGCCGACGTGCTGCGCAGCGACGATGCCGACGATCTCGTGCGGGATGCGCAGCTTCGTCAGCACGAAGCCGAACACCGACGCGCCGGCGAGGATCATGAAGAGCATCGCCGAGGTGCGGCTCGCTTCCATCGCCGAGGCCCAGACCTCGCGCCAGCCGATCGTGCGATAGACCACGGCGCCGATCGCGAGCGCGAGCACGGCGCCGGCCGCCGCGGCCTCAGTCGCGGTGAATACGCCCGCGTACATCCCGCCGAGAACGAGCACCGGCAGCGACAGCGCCCACGCGGCGCGTCGCAGCGCGACGAGCATTTCGGCGAGCGAGGCGCGCGGCTCGCGGCGCACGTTGCGGCCGAAGAGCGCGGTCGACGCGACCGTCCAGGCGGCGAAGATCCCCGCGATCAGCAGGCCCGGCACGACGCCCGCCATGAAGAGGCCGCCGATCGACGTGTCCGCGATCACGCCATAGAGCACCATCGGACCCGAGGGCGGAATGAGGATGCCAAGCGTGCCGCCGGCGGCGACCAGGCCGTAGGCCGCGCGCGGCTCGTAGCCGAAGCGGATCATCTGCGGGATCGCGACCGAGCCGATCGTGAGCGCCGTGGCGACGCTCGAGCCCGAGATCGCCGCGAAGATCGTGCACGCGGCGATGGTGGCGAGCCCGACGCCGCCCGGCAGGTGGCGCGTGAGCGTGTACGCGGTGCCGTAGAGGTCGTCGACGATGCGCGCGCGGATCATCACGTGCGCCATGAACGCGAAGAGCGGGATCGCCACCAGCAGGTAGCGGTTCAGGTCGCCGAAGATCACCTCCGCGATCGAGCCGAGCCCGCCCTGCGTGGCGAGGAGCATCGCGCCGCCGAAGAGCGTGAGGCCGGCGAAGATCGGCATCCCCGAGAAGAGCAGCAGCACGAGCCCCGCGAGGATCAGCGCGATCGTCATTTCGGCGGGGGCTCTTCGTCCGGGCCGGCGACCGCGGGCTCGCCAGCCGCCACGCGCAGCAGCGCTTCCAGCGCCGCCGTCGCGAGCAGCAGCCCGCCGAGCGGCAGCAGCAGCTGCAACCAGAAGACGGGCACCTCGACGCGGCCGTCGGTCATGATGCCGAGGCTTCGCGAGAACATCGCCGTGCGCCAGCCGTTGACGACGAGGATCAGCGCGACCGCGAGCGAGGCGAGCGCGGCCCACCCCTCGGCCCAGCGCTTCGCGCGCGGCCCGAGGCGCGAGGTGAGCAGGTCCACGCCGATGTGCTCGCCACGCCGCAGCACCTGCGCGGCGCCGAGCATGACGATGCCGACAAGTGCGAAGCCGACGACGTCGTCCACCCAGACCGGTGCGCGGTTGAACGCATAGCGCATCACCACTGCCCAGGCGACGAGCGCGAGCGAGGCGATCACGCCCGCCGCCGAGAGTGCCGCCGCGCCGTCCGCCGCGGCGCCCACCGCGCG
>JBOIFE010000036.1:0-11971 GCA_050741015.1 Burkholderiales bacterium
AGCGGAGCGCGAGGTGATCCTCGCCGCCGGCGCGATTGGATCACCCCAGATACTGCAACTGTCGGGGGTAGGTCACGGTCCTCTGCTAGCGCAGCACGGCATTCCGGTCGTCCATGATTTGCCTGGCATCGGTGAAAATCTCCACGATCACCTTCAGATTCGCATCCAGTACAAAGTGAGCGGCGTGCCGACCCTGAACGAGCGCGCCAACAGCCTCTTCGGCAAGGCGGCGATGGGACTGGAGTACCTGATGTTTCGCACGGGACCGCTCACGATGCCGCCCTCGCAGCTGGGCGCGTTCGCGAGGAGCGATCCGGGGCAGCCGACGCCCAACATCGAATGGCACGTGCAGCCGCTGTCGCTCGACAAGTTCGGCGATCCGCTGCACGCGTTCCCGGCGATTACGCCGAGCGTGTGCAATTTGCGCCCCGTGTCGCGCGGCTGGGTGCGGATCAAGTCGCCGCGCGCCGAGGATTACCCGGAAATCCGGCTGAATTACCTCGAGGCGGCGGAAGACCGCAAGGTCGCGATCGACGCGGTGCGGTTCACGCGGCGGATCATGCAGGCGAAAGCGCTGGCGAAATACAGTCCTGAGGAGATCAAGCCCGGCGCCGGAATCGAGTCGGACGAGGCGCTCGAGCGCGCCGCGGGCGAGCTCGGCACGACGATCTTCCACCCGGTGGGCACCTGCGCGATGGGCCGCGTGGTGGACGCGCGCCTGCGGGTGCGGGGGCTTGAGCGGCTGCGCGTGATCGACGCCTCGGTGATGCCGCGCATCACCTCGGGCAATACCAATGCGCCGACCACGCTGATCGCCGAGAAAGGCGCCCGATTCATCCTGGAGGACGCTCGCTGATAATATTGCCTTGACAATCATTGCCTAGGCAATTATTGTGCGCGGGTGGCTGCCTTCTACGACGCGCGCAACTTCGACCACCGGGAAACGCTGGGCTACCTCGTCGGCCACCTGCGCCGGTCGCTGCTCGAATCGCTCGAGCGCGAGTTCGCTCCCCATGGCCTCACCGGCCCGCAGGCCATCGTCATGTTCCAGCTCGCGCGCGGCGAGGCGAACCACGCGGCCGAGTTCTGCCGCATCCTGCAGCACGACCCCGGCGCGATGACGCGCCTGCTCGACCGGCTGGAGAAGAAGGGCTTCGTCAAGCGCGTACGCAGCGCCGAGAATCGGCGCACGGTGCGCATCGAGCTCACGCCCGCCGGGCGCGACGCCGTGCCAGGCATCGGCGCCTCCGCGATCGTCGTGTTCAATCGCTACCTGCGCGGCTTTTCGAACACCGAGGCGCGCCAGTTGATCGGCTTCCTGAAGCGCCTGCTGGCGAACGCCGAATGACCGCTCGGGCCCTCGCGTCGCTTGTCGCGCTCGCACTCGTCGCGGGCTGCGCCACGCCCGGCGACGTCGGCCCGAAGTCCAAGCCGATCGATCCTGCCGCCCTGAAGGCGAACCTCACGCTGGCGGCCGACCCTGCCGCCCCAGGCGCCTGGCCGGTGGACCAGTGGTGGAGCCGCTTTGGCGATCCGCAACTCGACGCGCTCGTCGGCGAGGCGCTCGGCTCGAGCCCGAGCATGCGGCTTGCCCGCGCGCGCGTGGACCACGCGCTCGCGCTAGCGCGCGTGGTGGGCGCCGAAGGCGCGCCGCAGCTCGATGCGTCGCTCGGCACCGAGCGCCAGCGCATCACGGAGAACGGCATCTTCCCCCGCCCGATCGCGGGCGCCTGGATCTGGCAGAACCAGGCGACGCTCGACTTCTCCTACGACTTCGATTTCTGGGGCCGGCACCGCGCCGCGCACGACGCTGCCATCGGCCTCGCGCGCGCGGCACAGGCCGACGCGCAGGCGGCGCGCCTCGTGCTCGCGAGCGCGATCGCCGGCACCTACGTCGCGCTTGCCGACCGCTACGAGCAGCTCGACCTGGCGCGCGAGGAGCTCGCGCTGCGCGAACGCGAAGCGGGGATCGTGCGCCGGCGCACCGACGCCGGGCTCGAGTCGCGCGTCGAGCTCAACCAGGCCGAAGGGTCGATTCCGGAGGTGCGCCAGCGCATGGTCCAGATCGAGGAGTCCATCGCCCTCGCGCGCAACCAGCTCGCCGCACTGCTCGGCCAGGGACCCGACCGCGGACAGCAGATCGCGCGACCGGCGCTCAATGCCGGCGCGGCCGCCGCGCTGCCCGCCAACCTGCCGGCCGACCTGCTCGGACGCCGGCCCGACATCGTCGCCAGCCGCTGGCGCGTGGAGGCAGCCGCCTCCGACGTCTCGAGCGCGCGCGCCGCGTTCTATCCGAACGTGAATCTGGTCGCCTCGCTCGGCCTGCAGGCGATCACCTGGACGCATTTCCTCGAGCCCGGCAGCCTCGCGGTCGGCGTCGGGCCCGCGGTGAGCCTGCCCCTGTTCGACGGCGGGCGGCTGCGCGGGCAGCTCGGCGAGAAGAGCGCGGACTTCGATGCTGCCGCCGAGCAATACAACCAGGCGCTCGCCGACGCGCTGCGCGAGGTGGCCGACCAGGTCGCCGCGTGGCGCTCGATCGAGCGCCAGCAGCCGCTGGTCGAAGCCGCGCTCGCCTCGGCCGAGACCGCGCACGGCTACGCGCTCTCGCGCTACCGCGCGGGGCTCTCGAACTACACCACCGTGCTCTCGACCGAGTCGCAGCTCACCGCCGCGCGCAGCCGGGCGGCCGAGCTGCGCACGCGCCGCCTCGAGGCGGCGATCGGCCTGGCGCGCGCGCTGGGCGGCGGCTACCTGGAAGGATCCTGATCATGGCGCAACCCTCCGCCGGTAACAGCAACCGCCGACGCGCGCTGCTCGCCGTGCTTTTCGTGTTCCTGGTCGCCGGCGCTGGCTGGGGCGCCTGGTGGTGGCATACCGGGCGCTGGACCGAAACCACCGACGACGCGTACGTGCAGGGCAACATCGTGCAGGTGACGCCGCAGACGGCGGGCACCGTGGTCGCGGTGCGCGCCGACGACACTGACTTTGTGAAGGCCGGCGACGAGCTGGTGCAGCTCGATCGCGCCGACGCAAAGGTCGCGCTCGAGCAGACCGAGGCGCAGCTCGCGCGCACCGTGCGCCAGGTGCGGGCGCTCTATGCGGGCGACGCGCAGTCGGCGGCCACGGTCGCGCAGCGCGAGTCCGAGCTCGCGCGCGCGCTGCACGACCTCGATCGGCGCAAGCGCGCCGCGGGCGACGGCTCGGTGTCGGCCGAGGAGATCGCGCACGCCGAGGATTCGATCGCCGACCGGCGCGCGGCGCTCGCCGCCGCGCGCGAGCAGCTGCAGGCGGGACGTGCGCTCACCGAGGGCACCTCGATCGCCGATCACCCGGATGTGCGCACCGCGGCCGCGAAGTTGCACGAGGCCTTCCTCGCCTATTCGCGCACCTCGATCCTGGCGCCGGTCTCGGGCTACGTCGCCAAGCGCAGCGTGCAGGTCGGCCAGCGCGTCGCCGCCGGCGCGGCGCTGATGGCGGTGGTGCCGCTCGATGACGTCTGGGCCGAGGCCAATTTCAAGGAGAGCCAGCTCGCCGACGCGCGCGTCGGCCAGCCCGCCACCGTGGAGGCCGACCTCTACGGCGGCCACGTCGAGTACCACGGTCGCGTCATCGGGTTCGGCGCCGGCACGGGCGCGGCCTTCGCGCTGCTGCCGGCACAGAACGCGACCGGCAACTGGATCAAGGTCGTGCAGCGCGTGCCGGTGCGCGTCGCGCTCGACCCGAAAGAGTTGCAGTCGCATCCGCTTCAGGTCGGGCTATCGCTGCGCGTGGACATCGACACGCACGACCGCAGCGGCCCGCGCCTGACGCGCGGACGGGCGGGCGCCGGGTCGCAGGCAACCGCCGTGTTCGACGCGTCGGAGCACGAGGCCGACGAGACCGTGCGGCGCATCATCAGCGAGAACGCGGGCAAGCCCCGCGGCTAGCCTCGCCATGGACGACGCCAAGCCCGTCCCGGCGCCCTACACCGGCGCGATGCTCGCGCTGCTCACGTTCGTGCTGGCGATGGCGAACCTGATGGAAGTGCTCGACCTCACGATCGCCAACGTCTCGATCCCGACCATCACCGGCGACCTCGCGGTCGCGCCCAGCCAGGGCGCCTGGATCATCACCTCCTACGCGGTCGCCAACGCGATCACGGTGCCGATGGCGGGCTGGTTCGCGCGGCGCTTCGGCCAGGTGCGGATGTACGCGTTCATGATCGCCGCTTTCACCGGCGCGTCGCTGCTGTGCGCGCTCGCGACCAGCCTGGCCATGCTGGTTACCTTCCGCGTGCTGCAGGGCGCCGCGGCCGGCTTCATGGTGCCGCTGTCGCAGGCGCTGCTGCTGGCGGCCTTCCCGCCGGCCAAGCGCGCCATGGGCCTCGCGATCTGGGCCATGACGATCACGGTGGCGCCGATCATCGGCCCGATCCTCGGGGGCTGGATCACCGACAATTACCACTGGTCCTGGATCTTCCTCATAAACCTGCCGGTCGGCATCTTCGCCGCCAGCGCCACCTGGATGCTGCTGCGCGACCGCGAGACCGAGAAAGTCAAGCTGCCGGTCGACGGCGTGGGCATCGCGCTGCTCGTGGTCTGGGTCGGCGCGCTGCAGGTGCTGCTCGACAAGGGCAACGAGCTCGACTGGTTCAACTCCGGCTTCATCGTCGGGCTGGGCGTGGTCGCCGCGCTCGGCTTCGCGCTGTTCCTCGCCTGGGAGCTGACCGAGGAGCACCCGATCGTGGACCTCGGGCTGTTCACCTTCCACAATTTCCGGCGCGGCGCGCTGTCGCTGTCGCTCGGGTTCGCGCTGTTCTTCGCCAGCATCGTGGTCATGCCGCTGTGGCTGCAGACGCAGATGGGCTACACCTCGCAATGGGCCGGTTTCGCGCTCGCGCCGGGCGGCGTGTTCGCGGTGCTGCTCGCGCCGGTGGTCGGGCGCGCGCTCGGATTGCGCGCCGACCCGCGCAAGCTCGCCACGTTCGGCTTTGCCATCTTCGCGGTGGTCGCCTTCTGGCGCGCGCGCTTCACCACCGGCGCTGATTTCGCCACCATCGCCCTGCCGCAACTGCTGCAGGGCGTGGGGGTCGCGTTCTTCTTCACGCCGCTGATCTCGATCAACCTGGGTGGCATCCCGCCGGCGCGCATCGCCAACGCCACCGGGATGCAGAATTTCATGCGCATGATGCTGGGCAGCTTCGGCGCCTCGATCGCGATCTCGGCCTGGAACAACCGCCAGCAGTTTCACCACGCGCGGCTGGTCGAGAACCTGACCCCCTACAGCTCGACCACGCAGCATTTCCTCGACACGCTCGGCACGATCGGCCTGCCCGCAGCGCAGGCGCACGGCCAGCTCGACCGCATGGTCAGCGCCCAGGCGTACATGCTGGCGACCAACGACATCTTCTGGGTGGTGGCCTGGCTCTTCCTCTTGCTGATTCCGCTGCTTTGGACGACGCGCCCGCCCTTCGGCGGCCCCGCCGGCGGGCACTGAACGCGGGCTAGGGCGGCGGCGAGTCCGGTAGCGGGGCGTCGTCGTCCAGGTACTCCGGCGGCAGCGGCGCCTGCGCCGCGGCCAGCGAGCGCAGCCGGAAGCGGTCGTCGTAGTCGAACAGCCACGTTTCGGTGAACGCGACGCAGTCGCGCCCGTCCATCAGCGCGCGCGAGGGCGGCGCGAACGGTTCCGCGCGCCGCAGCGTTTCGCGCGCCACGCCCTCGAGCTCCGGCGAATGCCAGGGCGCGCGCACGAGATCCACGCGGCGCGCCTCGCCCAGCGCGTCGATCTCGGCGCGCAGCACGATCAGCGCCCGCAGTGGATTGGGCGGCGGGCCGTCGAACACGCGGTCGCGGTTCGCCGCCTGCAGGCGCATCGCGACCTCGTGCTGGTACTGCGCCAGCGTGCGCGCTGTCGACGCCGCGGGCAGCGGCAGCGTGGCCGGCGGCATGCTGTGCCACTGTCTCGCCACGCGCGCGCCCTGCTCCGACGTGGTGGGCGCGGCGGCGCAGCCGGCGAGCAACGCGAGCGCGAGCGCGGTGGCTTGAAAACGTCCCGCACGGCCCCCAACTTCCGCTAACTCCGCTAACATTCCGCAGCTTTTTCCGGCGGCATGGGGGGATCATAGATGAAGCGCATCGTCCTGTTCCTGGTCACCAACGTGGCAGTCCTCGCGGTGCTCTCGGTCGTGATCAACGTGCTGGGGCTCAACCGCTGGATGCTCGCCGAGGGCATCGACTACCGCGGGTTGCTCGGCTTCTCCGCCGTGCTGGGCTTCGGCGGCGCGTTCATCTCGCTGGCAATGTCCAAGGCCCTGGCCAAATGGTCCACCGGCGCCCATGTCATCGACGGCACCGAAGGCACCACCGAGCAGTGGCTGGTGCAGACGGTGCGGCGCCTCGCCGACAAGGCGGGCGTCGGCATGCCCCAGGTTGCGATCTACCAGGGTGCGCCCAACGCCTTTGCCACGGGTGCGTTCCGCAATTCGGCGCTGGTTGCCGTGTCGACGGGCTTGCTGCAGTCGATGGACCACGAGGAGATCGAGGCCGTGCTCGGCCACGAGCTCGGGCACGTCGCCAACGGCGACATGGTGACGCTCACGCTGATCCAGGGCGTGGTCAACACCTTCGTCGTGTTCCTGTCGCGCGTGGTCGGCTACTTCGTCGACCGCGTGGTGTTCCGCACCGAGCGCGGCGTCGGGCCGGGCTTCTACATCACCTCGCTGGTCGCGCAGATCGTGTTCGGCGTGCTCGCGACGCTGATCGTCGCCTGGTTCTCGCGCCGGCGCGAGTTCCGCGCCGACGCGGCCTCGGCCGACCTGCTCGGCTCGCCGCGCCCGATGATGCGGGCGCTCGCGCGGCTCGGCGGCCTCGAGCCCGGGGCGCTCCCGCCCGCGATCAAGGCGGCGGGCATCACCGGCGCTCCGTCGGGCTTCGCGGCGCTGTTCGCCACGCACCCGCCGGTCGAGGAGCGCATCGCCGCATTGAAGGCACGCTCGCCCGGGCAAACCTGAGCCATAGGGTGGGCCGTTGGCCCACCCTACTGCTAGGATTGGGCATGAAGATCGGAATCGTCGGCGTGAGCGGCTACGGCGGGTCGGAGCTCCTGCGGCTCGTCGCCGGCCACCCCGCGTTCGAGCTCGCCTACGTGGCGGGCGAGTCCACCGCCGGCCAGTCGATCGCGCAGCGCTTTCCCGCGCTCGCCGGGCATCCGGCGGGCAAGCTCGTCATCGAGCCCTTCGTGCCGGAAAAGCTGCCGGCGATCGAGCTGCTGTTCGCCTCGCTGCCGACCGGCAAGTCGCGCGAACCGCTGGCGAAGGTCGGCAAAGGGATCCGAGTCGTCGACGTAGGCGGCGACCATCGCTTCGTCGAGGGCTGGACCTACGGCCTGACCGAGCTACCCGGCCAGCGCGAGAAAATCCGCGGCGCTGCGCGCATCGCCAATCCGGGCTGCTATCCGGCGGCGTCGCTGCTCGCGCTGGCGCCCCTCGTCAAGCAAGGCCTGGTCGAGCCCGAGGGCATCGTCATCGACGCCAAGAGCGGCATCACCGGCACCGGGCGCGGCGGCGCGAGCGACTTCGGCTACGCGGAGACCAACGAGGACGTTTTCGCTTACGGGCTGGAAGCGCATCCGCACGTCCCCGAGATGGAGGCCGCGCTCGTGCAGGTCGGCGGGAAGAAGGCGACCGTCGCCTTCACGGCACACCTCGTGCCGATGACACGCGGCATCCTCGCCACCTGCTACGCGCGGCCGAGGGGCAGCCTGGATGCGAAGAAACTCTACGCAGCGGCTGAAGCGATGTACCGCGGCGAGCCCTTCGTGCGCGTGCTGCCGCTCGACAAGGGCCACAGCGCGCACACGGGCTGGGCGACCGGCTCGAACCTCGCGTTCCTGTCCTACGCGGTGAACCCTCGCACCGGTCTGGTCGTGGCGCTCGGCGCCATCGACAACCTCGGCAAGGGCGCCTCCGCGCAGGCGCTGCAGAACGCCAACCTGATGACGGGACAGCCGGAGACGGCCGGGCTCGCGGGACTTCCGCTCTGGCCTTGACGGGGACGTGAAGCTCGGCCTCGTCGTCCTGCTCACCGTCCTCACGCACCTCGCGTTCGTCGGCAGCCGCCTGACCGCGGCGCTCTCGGCGATCGCGCTCGGGGCAACGCCGCTCACGGTCGGCGTGCTGATGGCGCTCTTCGCTGCGCTGCCGATGCTGCTCGCGGTATACGCAGGGCGGCGCATCGATCGCCGCGGCGCGCGCGGCGCCTTGCTCGCCGGCGGCGCCGGGCTCGCCGCCGCGATCCTCCTCCCCGCAGCCTGGCCGCGGATGCCGGCGCTCTTCCTCGCCGCACCGCTCATGGGCTGCGCGTTCGTCGTCTACCACGTCGCGCTGAACAACGTGGTCGGCGGGCTCGGTGGCGCCGCGGACCGGGCGGCCAACTTCAGCTGGCTCGCACTCGGCTTCTCGATCGGCGGATTCGTCGGGCCGCTCGCCGCCGGGTTCGCGATCGACGGCTTCGGGCATCGCGCGGCCTTCCTCGCGCTCGCCGTATCTCCCGCCGCGGCCGCCGTGATCCTCTGGCGCGCGCGACCCGCGCTGCCCCGCCCGGCGGGCGGCCCGCGCGCCGGCGCAGGCGGCGGCAGCGTGATGGACTTGCTGCGCGATGCGCGCCTGCGCGGTGCCTTCGTCGCAAGCGGCGTGCTGGCGATGGGCTGGGACCTCTATGCGTTCGTGACGCCGGTCTACGGCACGCGGATCGGCCTCTCGGCTTCCACGATCGGCGCCGTGATGGGCACGTTCGCCGCGGCGACCTTCGTGGTGCGGCTCGCCATGCCCGCGCTCTCGCGCCGCGTGAGCGAGTGGCCGATGGTGGTCGCCGCGATGGGCGTGGCGGCCGGCGCCTACGCGCTGTTTCCGCTCGCCGACAGCGCGGTGCCGCTGGCGGCGCTCTCGTTCGCGCTCGGGCTGGGCCTGGGATGCGCGCAACCTTTCATCATGTCGCTGCTCTACGCGGCCTCGCCCGCGGGTCGCCAGGGCGAGGTGATCGGCGTGCGCACGACGATGCTGAGCGGCAGCACCACCTTCGTCCCGCTCGCCATGGGAGCGCTCGGCGCGGCCTACGGCATGGCGCCCGTGTTCTGGGCGATGGCCGCGGTGATGCTGGTCGGCGGCGGCTACGCCTTGCGCCGGGTAGAATGAGCCGCGCCATGCGCCGCGTGACCCTCACCCAGTTCCTGATCCAGCGCCAGCATGCCGGCAAGATCAACGCCGACCTGCGCCTGCTGATCGAGACCATCGCTCGCGCCTGCAAGGCCATCAGCACGCGTGTGAACAAGGGCGCGCTCGCCGACGGCCTGGGCTCGGCCGGCACCGAGAACGTGCAGGGCGAAGTGCAGAAGAAGCTCGACGTGCTCTCGAACGAGATCCTGCTCGAGGCCAACGAGTGGGGCGGCAACCTCGCGGCGCTCGCTTCCGAGGAGATGGAGAACCCGCATCCCATCCCCACGCGCTTCCCGAAGGGCGAGTACCTGCTGCTGTTCGATCCGCTGGACGGGTCGTCCAACATCGACGTCAACATCTCGGTGGGCACGATCTTCTCGGCGCTGCGCTGCCCGAAGACGGCCGACGGCAACCTCTGCGCGCCCGAGGAGCAGGCGTTCCTGCAGCCCGGAAACCGCCAGGCAGCAGCCGGCTTCGCGGTGTACGGGCCGACGACCCTGCTCGTGCTCACGGTCGGCGACGGCGCGCACGGCTTCACGCTCGATCGCGAGAGCTTCACCTTCGTGCTGACCCATCCCGGCATCCGCATCCCCGAGGACACGGCCGAGTTCGCGATCAACGTCTCCAACCGCCGGCGCTGGGAGCCGCCGGTGCGGCGCTACATCGACGAGTGCCTCGCCGGCACGGACGGGCCGCGCGGCAAGGACTTCAACATGCGCTGGGTCGCGTCGATGGTGGCCGACGTCTTCCGCGTGCTCTCGCGCGGCGGCATCTTCATGTACCCGCGCGATTCGATCAACAAGGAAGGGCGCCTGCGCCTGATGTACGAGGCCAACCCGATGGCCTTCATCGTCGAGCAGGCGGGCGGCGCGGCGACCGACGGCCGCGCGCGCATCCTCGACCTGCAGCCGCAGCGGCTGCACCAACGCGTGGCCGTGATTCTCGGGTCGAAGAACGAGGTCGAGCGCGTCACGCAGTACCACCAGTAGCGAGCGCCAACGAAAAGGCCGGGGGGCTTGCGCCGCCCGGCCTTTCCTTCCCTCCCCCAGAAACCGGTTACTTCAGGTGCTTGCTGACCAGCTTGGTCATCTCGAACATCGACACCTGCGACTTGCCGCCGAACACGGCCTTCAGCTTGTCGTCGGCATTGATCATGCGGCGGTTCTTCTTGTCCTGCAGGCCATTGCGCTTGATGTAGCCCCAGATCTTCTTAGTCACCTCGGTGCGCGGCATGGCGCTCGATCCGATGACCGACGCGAGCGTCGCGCTCGGGTTCATCGGCTTCATGAACGCCGCATTTGGCTTACGCTTCTTGCCCGCCTTCTTCGCCTTCTTTTTCGCCATCGTGTTTCTCCTCTGAACGGGGATGATTCTCTAGCACTAGAGATCCGGATGATGCCGCCACGCTGCAGCGGTGAGCGAAAGATGCCGAATCCAGAGGAGCATGTCAATGACTCCGAGGGAGAATCGCCGGATTTTTTGCGCGATAGAATGCCGCCGGTGAACATCGCCGATCTGCGACGGGAGTACATGCGCGCCGGGTTCGGCGAGCATGACGCGCACGCCGACCCCCTCGTCCAGTTCGAGCGCTGGTTCGCCGACGCGCAGGCCGCGAGCCTGCCGCTCGCCAACGCGATGACGCTGGCCACCGTCGACGAAGACGGTGCTCCGTCGGCGCGCGTGGTGCTGCTGAAGGCGCTCGAAGAAGGCGGATTCGTCTTCTACAGCAACTACTTGAGCCGCAAGGGACGCGAGCTCGCCGCGCGACCGCGGGCCTGCCTCGTGTTCCTCTGGTCGGACCTCGAGCGGCAGGTGCGCGTCGAGGGCGAAGCCGGGCGCGTCGACGCGGCAGCCTCCGATGCCTACTTCGCGACCCGTCCGCTCGGCGCGCGGCTCTCGGCCTGGGCATCCGCCCAGAGCGACGTCTTGCCCGACCGCGCGGCGCTCGAGCGAGCGCTCGAGGCGATGCGCACGCGCCACGGCGACGCGCCGCCGCGCCCGCCGCACTGGGGCGGCTACCGGGTCGTGCCGGCATCGATCGAGTTCTGGCAGGGCCGCGCCGACCGCCTGCACGACCGGCTGCGCTACCGGCGTGAGGGCGCCGGCTGGAAGATTGAGCGCCTCGCTCCCTGAGCCGGTGCTCGCCTTCCTGCGGGACGCGGGCCTCGCCGCCGCCGGAGAACGCCCCGGCGCCACGCCGCTGACGGGCGGCGTGTCGTCCGACATCTGGAAGGTCGAGCTGCGGACGGGGCCGGTGTGCGTCAAGCGCGCGCTGGCGCGCCTGCGCGTCGCGCAGGTCTGGGAGGCGCCCGTCGAGCGCAACCGCTATGAATGGCGCTGGATGCGCGCCGCGGCGCGCATCGTCCCGGGCAGCGCGCCGCGCGTGCTTGCGCACGGTGACGGCGGCGTCTTCGCAATGGAGTACCTGGCGCCGGCGCGCCATCCGCTGTGGAAGTCCGAGCTGCGCGAGGGCCGCGCCGAGCCGGCGTTCGCCCGCGCCGTCGGCGAGCGGCTCGCCGCCATCCATGCGGCGACGGCGCGCGACGCGGCCGTGGCCGCCGAGTTCGCGACCGACGCCGGCTTCCACGCGATCCGGCTCGAGCCCTACCTGCTCGCGGCCGCGCGGCGCCACGCCGAGCTCGCGCCCGCGCTCGAGGCGCTCGCCGCGCGTACCGCCGCGACGCGCGAGGCGCTCGTGCACGGCGACGTCAGCCCCAAGAACATCCGCGTCGGACCGCAGGGGCCGGTGTTCCTCGACGCCGAGTGCGCGTGGTACGGCGA
>JBOIFE010000037.1:0-2599 GCA_050741015.1 Burkholderiales bacterium
GGGGAAGCGTGGAGGTTCACTGCTCGAATTCTACAATGCGTGAGTTTTCAAGGATCAAGCGCCTCCCGCCGTACGTCTTCAACATCACCAACGAGCTGAAGATGGCCGCGCGCCGGCGCGGCGAAGACGTGATCGACCTGTCGATGGGCAACCCCGACGGGCCGACGCCGAAACCCATCGTGGACAAGCTGGTCGAGGCCGCGCAGCGCCAGGATACGCACGGCTACTCGGTGTCGAAGGGCATCCCGCGGTTGCGCCGGGCGATCTGCGACTGGTACCGCCGGCGCTTTGCGGTCGAGCTCGACCCCGACAGCGAAGCGATCGTCACCATCGGCTCGAAGGAAGGGCTCGCGCACCTGATGCTCGCGACGCTGGACCGCGGCGACACGGTGCTGGTGCCCAATCCCTCGTACCCGATCCACATCTACGGCGCGATCATCGCCGGCGCCGACATCCGCTCCGTGCGCATGACGCCGGGCGTGGACTTCATCGCCGAGGTCGAGCGCGCGATCCGCGAGCTGATCCCCAAGCCGCGCATGCTGATCCTCGGCTTTCCGTCCAATCCCACGGCGATGTGCGTCGAGCTCGAATTCTTCGAGCGCATCGTGGCGCTCGCGCGCGAGCACGACATCCTCCTGGTGCACGACCTCGCCTACGCAGACATCACCTACGACGGGTGGAAGGCGCCCTCGATCCTTCAGGTGCCCGGCGCGCGCGAGGTGGCGGTCGAGTTCTTCACCATGTCCAAGAGCTACAACATGGCGGGCTGGCGCATCGGCTTCATGGTCGGCAACCGCGAGCTGGTGCACGCGCTCGCGCGCATCAAGAGCTACCACGACTACGGCAGCTTCACGCCGATCCAGGTGGCCTCGATCGTCGCGCTCGACGGCCCGCAGGACAGCGTCGCGGAAATCCGCGAGACCTACCAGCGGCGCCGCGACGTGATGGTGCGCGGCCTGCACGACCTGGGGTGGAGGGTCGACAACCCGAAGGCCTCGATGTACATCTGGGCGAAGATTCCAGACTACTACTCGAAGCTCGGCTCGATCGAATTCACCAAGAAGCTGCTCGAGGACGCGAAGATCGCGGTCGCCCCCGGCGTGGGCTTCGGCGACTACGGCGACGGGCACGTGCGCATCGCACTGATCGAGAACGAGAACCGGCTGCGCCAGGCGCTGCGCGGCGTGAGGGAAATGTTCCGCAAGGACGGGCTGCTCAAGGGCGCGGCGTGACCCGCGGAACATGAAACCCATCCGCGTCGGCCTGTTGGGCATCGGCACGGTCGGCGGCGGGACCTGGGACGTGCTCCAGCGCAACGCGGGCGAGATCCGGCGGCGCGCCGGCCGCGCCATTCGCATCACGCGGGTGGCCGACAAGGACCTGAAGAAGGCGCGGCGCCTCGTCGACGGCCGCGCTGCCGTCAGCGGCGATGCCTGGTCCGTGGTGCGCGACCCCGCGATCGACATCGTGATCGAGCTGATCGGCGGCACCGGCATCGCGCGCGAGCTCATGCTGGAGGCGATCGCGCACGGCAAGCACGTGGTGACTGCGAACAAGGCGCTGCTGGCCAAGCACGGCAACCGGATTTTCAAGGCCGCGCAGAAGCAGGGCGTGATGGTGGCGTTCGAGGCTTCAGTGGGCGGCGGCATCCCGATCATCAAGGCGCTGCGCGAGGGCCTGGCCGCGAACCGCATCGAGTGGATCGCCGGCATCATCAACGGCACCTCGAACTTCATCCTCTCGGAGATGCGCGACAAGGGGTCGTCATTCGCCGACGCCTTGCGCGACGCGCAAGGCAAAGGCTACGCGGAGGCCGACCCCAGGTTCGACATCGAGGGCGTGGACGCCGCGCACAAGCTCACGATCCTCTCGGCGCTCGCCTTCGGCATCCCGATGCAGTTCGCGAAGGCCTACACCGAGGGGATCTCGAAGCTCACCCAGGCCGACATCGGCTACGCCGAGGAGCTTGGCTACCGCATCAAGCTGCTCGGGATCACGCGCCGGGCGGCGAAGGGCATCGAGCTGCGCGTGCACCCGACGCTGGTACCCACGCGCAGGCTGATCGCCAACGTCGAGAGCGTGATGAACGCGATCCTGGTCAAGGGCGACGCGGTGGGCGCGACGATGTACTACGGTGCGGGCGCGGGCAGCCGCCCGACCGCGAGCGCCGTGGTCGCGGACCTGCTCGACGTGACGCGCCTGATCACTGCCGACCCGGGGCACCGCGTGCCGCACCTCGCGTTCCAGCCCGACCAGCTGTCGGCGACGCCTATCCTGCCGATGGGCGAGGTCGAGACTTCGTACTACCTGCGCATGCGCGTGCTCGACCGGCCAGGCGTGCTCGCGCGCATCACGCGCGTCCTCGCCGACTCGCGCATCTCGATCGACGCCATGGTGCAGAAGGAGCCCGGGGAGGGCGAGCAGCGCGTCGACATCGTGCTGCTCACCCACCTCGCACGCGAGAAGGACGTCGATACCGCGATGCGGCGCATCGAGAAGCTGCCGACCGTGCTCGGCCGCGTGACGCGCATCCGGCTGGAGTCCCTGCTGTGAGGGCGCCGGCCCTCGCGCTTGCGGCGCTGCTCGCCGGCGCCGCGTC
>JBOIFE010000038.1:0-1984 GCA_050741015.1 Burkholderiales bacterium
GCCCAGATCGGAGAGGATGTCGCCGAACAGGTTCGAGGCGACGATGACGTCGAAGCGATCAGGATTGAGCACCATCTGGATCGACAGTCCGTCGACGTGATACTGGTCGGCGCGCACGTCGGGGTAGTGTTTCCTCATCTCGGCAAAGCGCTCGTCCCAGTACGGCATCGTGATCGAGATGCCGTTCGACTTGGTGCACGAGGTGACGTGCTTCTTGCGCGTCTTCGCCAGCTCGAACGCGTATTTCATGATCCGGTCGACGCCCTTCCTCGAAAACACCGCCTGCTGCGTGACCATCTCGCGCTCGGTGCCTTCGTAGATCCGTCCGCCGATGTTGCCGTACTCGCCCTCGGTGTTCTCGCGGATGACGCAGTAGTCGAGGTCGCCCGGCTTGCGACCCGCGAGCGGGCAGGCCAGGCCCGCGAACAGCCGTACCGGACGCAGGTTGACGTAGAGGTCGAACCAGCGCCGGAAATTGATCAGCAGGCCCCACGCCGAGATGTGGTCCGGAACGATCGCCGGATTGCCCGCGGCGCCGAAGTAGATCGCGTCGAACGCGCGCAGGGTCTGCGGCGCGTCGTCGGGGCACATCTTGCCGTGCGCCCGGTACCAGTCGCAGCTCCAGGGGAATTCCTGCCACTGGAAGCGCAGGCCGTGCTTCGCGCCCACCGCTTCCATCACGCGCACGCCTTCGGGCATCACTTCGCGGCCGATGCCGTCGCCGGGAATCACCGCGATCCGATGCGTGTAGGAGGACGCCATGGCCGCGAGTATAGCTAGAATCATGCGGTGAAATTCGCTGCGTTCGAGACCTCCACCGAGTGGTGCTCCGTCGCGCTGTGGCTCGACGGCGAGCTGCGTGCGATCGAGATGCGCGCGGGTCATCGCCACGGCGAGCTCGCGCTGCCGATGCTCGATGAGCTGCTCGCGCAGGCGGGCTTCGGCGCGAACGCGCTGGAGGCGGTCGCCTTCGGTGCCGGGCCCGGCTCGTTTACCGGCCTGCGCATCGCCTGCGGCATCGCACAAGGGCTTGCCTTCGCGCGCGCGCTGCCCGTGTACGGGGTGTCGTCGCTCGAATCGATGGCCGAGGAATGCGGCACCGACCGGGTGGTCGCGTGCCTCGATGCGCGCATGGGCGAGGTGTACTATGCGGCGCTGGAAAAGCAAGGCGAACGCTGGCGCGAAGTGGTCCCCGCGCAATGCGTCGCGCCGGATCGCGCGCCGCGCCCGCCGGGGGGCGGCTGGGTCGGGTGTGGCGGCGGCTTCGCCGCCTACGGCGACATGGGCTTTGAAACGATCTACCCCGAGGTACATCCCGGCGCCGCCGCCGTGGCCCGGCTTGCCGCGCCGCGTCTCGCCGCGGGCGAGGGCGTGGACGCCGCGCAGGCCGTGCCCGTCTACCTGCGCGACAAAGTTGCGCTGACCACGGAGGAGCGCCGCCGGCGATGAGCGCCGTCCTGAAGCAGCTGCCGCAGCTCGCGGCGATGCGCGAAACCGACCTCGAGCCGGTGCTTGCGATCGAGCGCGCCGTCTATACGCATCCGTGGACCAAGGGCAACTTCGCCGACTCGCTGCGCGCGCGCTACTGCTGCCGCACCTGGCGCCTGGGCGGCGAGCTGCTCGGCTACTTCGTCATGATCGTGGCCGCGGGCGAGGCGCACCTGCTCAACCTGTCCATCGCAGCCGCCTGGCAGCGGCGCGGGCACGGCTCGGCGCTGCTCGCCGAAGCGATGCGGCTCGCGCGCGAGCTCGGCGCCGTGAGCATGTTCCTCGAGGTGCGCCCGAGCAATCGGCCAGGCCAGGCGCTCTACGAGCGGAACGGTTTCCGCAAGATCGCACTGCGCCGCGGCTACTACCCGGCGGCGAGCGGGCGGGAGGACGCGCTGGTGCTGCGCCGGGCGCTGTGAGCCGTCGCGATTCGATCCTGCAGGAGATGGGACTCGGGCCCGTCTGGAAATTGAGGCAGGAAAAGATTCCCTCGGTC
>JBOIFE010000039.1:0-2315 GCA_050741015.1 Burkholderiales bacterium
GTCGCGCGCCTCGGTGCTCGAGCTCACCTACAACTATGGCGTCGACCGGTACGACCTGGGCTCGGCCTACGGCCACATCGCGGTCGAGGTCGACGACGTGGCGAAGTCCTGCGAGGCAGTGCGTGCCCGGGGCGGCAAGGTCACGCGCGAGGCGGGCCCGGTGAAAGGCGGCACCACGGTAATCGCCTTCGTCGAGGACCCGGACGGCTACAAGATCGAGTTCATCCAGCGCCGGCACTGAGGCGCCGCGCGATGCGGACATAGTCCGCGGGCGCGAGGTTCTCGGGCCGCAGTCCCGGGTCGATTCCCAGCGCCGCAAGCGCCACGGCCGGCAGTGCGATCGCGTTGCGAAGCGTCTTGCGCCGCGCGCTGAACGCCCGGCGCACCACGTCGGCGAACGCCGGCACGCCGCGGTCGAGCGGCTCGGCGAGCGGCGTCAGCCGTACCACCGCCGATTCCACGCGCGGCGGCGGCCGGAACGCGCCCGCGCCGACGCGAAACAGCTTCTGCATCCGGAAGCGCGCCTGCAGCATGACCGACAGGCGCCCGTAGTCGGGCGTCGACGGCGCCGCCACCATGCGCTCGACGACCTCGAGCTGCAGCATGAAGTGCAAGTCGGCCGCGTGCGCCGCCTGCTCGGCGAGCCGGAACAGCAATGGCGTCGATATGTTGTAAGGCAGGTTGCCGACGATGCGCGCGCCCTCGGGCAGCGCCGCGAAGTCGAACTCGAGCGCGTCCGCCGCGTGCACGGCGAAGCCCCGCGCGGTGAGCGCGGCGGCGAGGTCGCGGTCGATCTCGACCAGCTCGAGGCGCCCCGCGCGCGCGCCGAGCAGCTCGGTCAGCGCCCCCTCGCCCGGGCCGATCTCGAGCACGAAATCGCGCGGGCCGGGCGCGACGGCCTCCACGATCCGGCGCACCACGCCCGGGTCGTGAAGGAAGTGCTGCCCGAAGCGCTTACGCGGCCGGTGCGAGCCGGACAGCAAGCCGGAGCGCCTCCAGCAGGCTGCCGGGATCGGCGCGGCCCGTGCCGGCGAGGTCGAGCGCGGTGCCGTGGTCGACCGAGGTACGCACGAACGGCAGGCCCAGCGTCACGTTGACGCCGCGCCCGAAGCTCGCGTACTTGAGCACTGGCAGACCCTGGTCGTGGTACATCGCGAGCGCGCAGTCGGCGCCGCGCATGCGCGCCGGGACGAAGAGCGTGTCCGCCGGGATCGGCCCTTCGGCGCGGATGCCCCGCGCGCGCGCGGCGCGCAGCGCCGGCTCGATCACACGCTGCTCCTCCGTGCCCAGGTGCCCCTGCTCCCCGCTGTGCGGATTGAGCCCCGCGACGAGGATGCGCGGGCGCCGGATGCGAAAGCGCCGGCGCAGCCCGGCGTCCAGCACGCGCAGCGTCGCAGCGAGCCCGCGGCGCGTGATCGCGCCGGGCACCTCCGCGAGCGCGAGGTGCGTGGTCGCGAGTGCGACGCGCAGCCCGCCGCCGACCAGCATCATCACCACGTGCGGCGTGCGCGTGCGTTGCGCGAGGTACTCGGTGTGGCCCGTGAAAGCGATGCCCGCGTCGTTGATCACGCCCTTGTGCACCGGCGCGGTGACCATGGCGTCGAACTCGCCCGCAAGGCACCCGATGATCGCGCGGTCGAGCACGGCAAGCACGTAGCGCGCGTTGCGCGGGTCGAGGCGGCCAGCCCGGCGCGGCGCCGCGAGCGGCACGTGCGCGACGTGCGCGCAGCCCGCGAGCAGCGCGCGGTCGCCAATCGCCACCACGCGCGCGCCGCGAAAGCGCCGCGCGACCGCGACGCAGAGCTCGGGTCCCACGCCCGCGGGCTCGCCCGAGGTGAGCGCGATCGTGCGCATGGGCTAGTGCGGCTCGTCGAGCTTCAGCTCGACGTAGGTGCGGTCGCGTAGCTGCCGCAGCCACTCCTGGTAGGCGTCGTCGGCCTTGCGCTCGTGCACCGCGAGGCGCGCCTGCTGGTGCTTGCGCTCGTCGCTCACGCCGGCCGAGCGCCGCCCCTCGACCTGGATCAGGTGGAAGCCGAACGGCGTGCGCACCGGCTCGCTGATCTCGCCGATCGCGAGCGCATTCATCGCGCGTTCGAACTCGGGCACCGTGTCGCCGGGATAGACCCAGCCGAGGTCGCCGCCCGCCGTGGCCGTGCCGTCCTCGGAGTTCAGGCGCGCGAGCTCGGCGAAGCTCGCGCCCGCGCGAATGCGCTCGCGCAGCGCCTTGAGGCGGTTGCGCGCCTCGTCCTCCGACACGACCTCGCTTGTCTTGATCAGGATGTGCCGGGCGTGCGTCTGCGTCACCGGCGCCGCGG
>JBOIFE010000040.1:0-1911 GCA_050741015.1 Burkholderiales bacterium
GTAGCCCTTCGGCAGGTCGGGATAGAAGTAGTTCTTGCGCGCGAAGACCGAACGGCGGTTGACGGTTGCGCCGACCGCGAGCCCGAAGCGCACCGCCATCTCTACCGCGGCGGCGTTCGCAACCGGCAGCACGCCCGGGAGTGCGATGTCGACAGCGCTGGCCTGGGTGTTGGGCGCCGCCCCGAACGCGGTGGCGGCGCCCGAGAACATCTTGCTTCGCGTCGCCAGCTGCGCGTGCGTTTCCATGCCGACGACGATTTCCCAGGCCACGGGCGCTACCTCGCGTCCAGCCGCAGCAGCTGGCACCCGCCGCCGCGATCGACGAGCAGGGGCTCGAGGTAGGCCTCCGACCCGCAGAACTCGCCGCAGCGCTCGGCGCTCACGCGCACATAATCGCCCAGGTCGCGCAGCGTCACCCTGCAGCGCCCGGACGCGAGGCGAAGGCCGCCCGCAAACGGCTGCTGCTCGAGCCCGCGCAGCTCGCAGGTGTGCCCCGCCGGCGCGATGCGCGAGTGCCACTCGAGTCGTTTCACGCGGCCCGCCTCGACGTCATACGAGAGGCGCGAGCCGTAGCGCCCTGCAGCGGCTTCGCACTGCACGTGCGCGCCGTACGCGCCCATGCCGGGAAACTTCTCGCTGAACTCGAACCGCTCGCGCGCTTGCCCGCCCGGCGCGTAGCGCGTGCCTTTCAGCATCCCGCCGCCCCAGGTGCCCTGCAGCGTCGCATCAGCCGGGCGGCCGTAGAGGATCGGCGAATTGCCCTCCTTCAGGAAGGTGACGCCGAGCTCCTTGCTGCGCTCGCCCTCGAGGTAGCGCAGCTGCAGCGTCGGCAGGATCAGGTAATCGCCCGAGAGCCGCGACGAGCCGTCCGCGCGCAGGTTCACATACAGGCGCATCAGCGCCGCGCGGCCGCCGAGCTGGCCCAGCAGCTCGCGCAGACCGCCCGTGTCCTGCGCGGCGGCGAGCGACACGGAAGCGGCGAGTACGGCCAGCACGACGGCGAGCCTCCTCATAGCGGCGTCTCCCGCGGCACGCGGCGGTGCCAGTCGGTCGCCTGCTGGTAGCGGTGCGCCGCCCCGAGCAGCCGCGCCTCGGCGAAATGCGGGCCCATCATCTGCAGGCCCACGGGCAGGCCCTGCCCATCGAAGCCACAGGGCACCGAAAGCGCGGGTAGGCCCGCGAGCGGCGCAGGAATGGTGAAGATGTCATTCAGGTACATCTGGACCGGATCGTCCATTTTCGCGCCGAGCGGGAACGCCGTGGTGGGCGACGTGGGCCCCATGATGAGCTCGCAGCGCGCGAAGGCGTCGGCGAAGTCGCGCGCGACCCGCCGGCGGACTTTCTGCGCCTGCAGGTAGTAGGCGTCGTAGTAGCCATGCGAGAGCACGTAAGTGCCTACCAGGATGCGGCGCCGGACTTCGGCGCCGAAGCCTTCGGCGCGCGTGCGCCGGTACATGTCGGCGAGGTCGGCGTACTCGCTCGCGCGGTGCCCGTAGCGCACGCCGTCGAAGCGCGCGAGATTGGACGACGCCTCGGCGGGCGCGAGCACGTAGTACACCGGCACGGCGAGCGCCGCGCTTGGCAGCTCGATCGGCACCGTGCGCGCGCCCTGGGACTCGAACCAGGCGATCGCAGCGCGCACGCGCTCGGTCACCGCGGGCTCGGTGCCCTCGCCGAAGAACTCGGCGGGCAGGCCGATGCGAAGCCCCCGCAGCTCCAGTCCGAGCGCCGCCGCGTAGTCCTCCTTCGGTCGCGCGAGGCTGGTCGAATCCCTCGGGTCGTGCCCGGCCATGACGCCGAGCAGCAGCGCGAGGTCGGCGGCGCTGCGCGCGATCGGGCCGCCCTGGTCGAGCGAGGAGGCGAACGCGATCATGCCGTAGCGCGAGACCAGCCCGTAGGTGGGCTTCAGGC
>JBOIFE010000041.1:0-8475 GCA_050741015.1 Burkholderiales bacterium
GCGAACTGCTCCATGTTCTTCGCCTCGTGGTGCGCGGGCGGGAACTGGTGCGACAGGCGCATCGTGAAGTCGGCGGCCTGGGCGGCGGCGACGGATAGCGCGCCTGCAAGCGCGGTAAGCAGGGCAACGGCGTGCCGGGTGGCGAGCGTCATGGTGGATCCTCCTCGGAAACGAAGGCGGAAAGCGTAGCAGGACTGCGCCGCGCCGCAAGATTGACGGCAAGTGCGCCTTCGGCCCATCCTCTCGCGCCGACCGCCGAAACGGCGGGGCGCCATTCGAAAAAAGGGGAGGAAGCATGAAGCGACTGTCCGCGGTCTTCACGGGATTCGCCGCGCTCGGGCTCGTACTGGCGGGATGCGCCAGCATGGGCGGCGGCGGGGTCACGCTGTTCGACGGGCACGACACCAAGCAGTGGTACGACATCGGCCACGGCAACTGGCGCGTCGAGGACGGCGTGCTGGTGGCCGACGCCAAGAAGGGCAAGGACCAGGCCTTCTACGTCACCAACGACTTCTACAAGGACTTCCAGCTGCACGTCGAGTTCTGGGCGAGCGAGGACGCCAACAGCGGCATCTTCATGCGCTGCGGCAATCCCGAGGTGATCAACGACAAGGTGTGCTACGAGGCGAACATCTTCGACCATCGCCCGGATCCCACCTACGGCACCGGCGCGCTGACCAACATCGCGAAGGTCGACCCGATGCCCAAGGCGGGCGGCAAGTGGAACACCTACGACATCACGGTCCAGGGCGACCACATCGTGCTGGTCCTGAACGGCCAGAAGACCGTCGACGTGCATGACAAGCACTTCTCCGACGGCCGCATCGCGCTGCAGTACGTCGAGGGCGTGGTCAAGTTCCGCAAAGTAGAGCTCAAGCCGCTGTAAATTGGGGACAGTCCCTATTTTTCTCATTTGCGAGCAGATCGCAAATGAGAAAAATAGGGACTGTCCCCATTTAACTTACTTGTAGCGGGAGCTTGCGGAAGCCGCGGAAGCGGACGCGGCGGTCGCGCTCGGGGGCGCCGGCGAGCTCGAGGCGCGGGAATTTCGCGAGCAGGCGGCTGAAGGCGACGCGGCCTTCCATGCGCGCGACGTTCATGCCGACGCACACGTGGTCGCCCTGGCCGAAGGCGACGTGGCGATTGGGCTTGCGGCCGACGTCGAAGCGCCCGGGATCGGGAAACTGCGCCGGGTCGCGGTTGGCCGCGCCGATGCCGATCGTCACCAGCGTGTCCTTGGGCAGGACCTTGCCCGACAGCGTCACTGTTTCCATGAGGCGCCGGTTGTTGAGCTGGATCGGCCCGTCGTAGCGCAGCATCTCCTCGACCGCGGAGGGCATGAGGCCGGGCTCGGCGCGCAGCCGCGCCATCTCGGCCGGGTTGTGCAGCAGCGCCCACAGCCCGTTGCCGATCAGGTTGGTCGTGGTCTCGTGCCCGGCGTTGAGCAGGAAGATGCACTGGTGGTAGAGCTCGGTCTCGGTGAGCCGCTCGCCGTCCTTCTCGCCCTGGAGGAGGCGCGTCAGCACGTCGGACTCGTAGTCGCCGGGCGCCTTGCGGCGCGCCGCAATCAGCACCTTCAGATATTCGACGAACCCGGTCACCGCGCGATTGCCCGCCTCGAGCATCGCCGGCGTGAGCGCCGGCTCCAGTCCCGAGAGGATCGCCACCGACCAGCCGCGCAAGGGACCGCGCTCGCCGCGCGGGATGTCGAGCAGGTTGCCGATCACCTCGATCGGGATCTGCGCCGCGAACTCGTCGATGAAATCGACCTCGCCCTTTGCGGCCATCTCGGCGAGCAGCTCGTCGACCAGCCGCGCAACGTTCGGCTCCATGCGCGCGATCGCCTTCTGGTTGACCGCGCCCATGATTATCCGGCGCACGCGCGTATGCAGCGGCGGGTCGCTGAAGACGAGGCTCGTCGTGTGGTGCTCGTAGAGCGGCGAGTCGCCGAGCTTGGGCCGGAACTCGGCTTTCTTGTCGGAGCTTGCGTGCGGGTCGCGATAGACCGCGAGCGCGTCCTCGTAGCGCGAGAGGAACACACCGCCGCCTTCGAGCGCGTGCACCGGATCGTGCTCGCGAAGCGCCGCGTACCACGGGTACGGGTCGTCGAGGAACCCCGGCGGCACGCGCACGAGCTGGAATTCGCGGACCGCGTCGGCGCGGGTCATTCGGCTATTATCCTGCCATGCAGCGCGTGCCGAACGCGGAGTTCCCGCCCGACCTGAAAAAGCGCCTCGAGGAGCTCTGGGGCGCGCCGCCCAACCTGTACAAGGCGCTCGGCAACCACGCGCCGCTCACCGCGGCCTGGACCGAGTTCGCGCGCTCGATCCGCTACGACAGCCGCACGCCGCGCCCGATGCGCGAGCTCATGATCCTGCGCGGCGCGCAACTGATGCGCTCCGAATACGAGTGGGCGCAGCACCTGAAGATGGCGCGCAAGATGGGCGTGCGCGAGGCGCAGATCGCCGCGCTGGCGGGCTGGCGCGGCTCGAGCGAGTTCGACGAGCGCGAGAAGGCCGCGCTCGAGCTCGCCGAGGCAGTGACGCGCGGCGACGTGAGCGACGCGGTCTTCGCCGCGGTCTCGAAGCACTTCGACGCCGCGACCTTCGTCGAGCTCTCGCTCACCGCGGCGTTCTACGCCATGGTGGCGAGGATGCTGGACGCGATGCGCATCCAGCTCGAACCCGAGGCGCGCGACTACTCGCCCAGGCTGCCGTGAGCGCGCAGGCGCCCCGGACCCGGACGTATCGCTACTACGACTTCGTGATGGCGGCGTTCGCCACGGTGCTGGTCTGCTCGAACTTCATCGGCGCGGCGAAGCAGGCGACGGTGACCCTGCCGATCCTCGGGCCGACGCCGTTCGGCGCCGGGGTGCTGTTCTTCCCGATCTCGTACATCTTTGGCGACATCCTCACCGAGGTCTACGGCTACGGCCGCGACCGGCGCGTGGTCTGGGTCGGGTTCGCCGCGCTCGCCTTCGCCTCGTTCATGGCCTGGGTGGTGATCTCGCTGCCGCCGGGCCCCTCGGACTACATGAAGCACTACCAGCCCGCGCTGGAAGCGGTCTTCGGCAACTCCTGGCGCATCGCGCTCGGCTCGATGATCGCGTTCTGGTGCGGCAGCTTCGCCAACAGCTACGTGCTCGCCAAGATGAAGATCTGGACCGAGGGCCGATGGCTGTGGACGCGCATCATCGGCTCGACCCTCGTCGGCGAGCTGGTCGATTCGAGCCTGTTCTACGTGATCGCGTTCTACGGCATCTGGGAGAGCTCGGACGTGCTCAAGGTGGCGATGGTGCAGTACGTGCTGAAGACCACCTGGGAGATCGTGATGACGCCGGTCACCTATCGCGTGGTGGCATTCCTCAAGCGCGCCGAGCGCGAGGACTACTACGACCGGGATACGAACTTCACGCCGTTCAGCCTCAGGACTTGACGATAAAAGGCGCGGGCTTCCACGCTCCCGGCGCCCGCCTTGCAAGAAATGACCCCCCGCGCCAGGCATCGGCGCGGCAGGGAGAATTACCGGGTTGCGCGCACGGTGTTTCCCGGCGCATCCTCACCCCATGATGAATACCGCCCGGCAAGAGCCGCCGTCGCCGCCCGAGCCCGCGCCGACGTTGCGCGTGCTCGTGGTGGAGGACAACGCGGCCGACGCCATGGTCGCGCAGGCCGCGGTGGTGAAGGCGGGCCGCGGCGCCTCCTCGGCGCTGACCGCCTCGACGTTCGCGCAGGCCATGGCGCAGCTCGCGACGGGCGAAGTGCACCTCGTGCTGCTCGACCTCAACCTGCCCGACAGCAAGGGCCTGGAGACGCTCGAGCGCGTGCGCGCGGCGACGCGCTCCCCGATCATCGTCGTCACGGCCGACGACCGTCCGGGGCTGGACGAGGAGGTCGAGGCCGCGGGCGCGTACGAGATCCTGCACAAGGGCAGCCTGACCGCGGACACGATCGCGCGGCTGCTGCGGCTCGCGGAGACGCAGCGGCGCACCGAGGTGCGGCTCGAGCAGGTCGAGTTGCGCCACCGCGACGCCGAGGCGTCGCTGCGCCAGCTCGCGCGCGTGGACGCGGCGACGGGGCTGCCCAACCGCAAGCTGCTGCTCGAGCGCCTGGCGCAGCTCATCGCACAGGCTCGGCGACACGGCGGCGGCGGGGCGGTGCTGCTGATCGACCTGATGGGCTTCCGGCTGGTCAACGAGACGCTCGGCCACCAGAGCGGCGAGCGCCTGCTCGCGCAGGTGGGCTTCAAGATCCAGACCTGCGTGCGAGGCGAGGACACCGTCGGCCGCGTGGGCGGCAGCGAGTTCGCGGTGCTGGTCGGCTCGCTCGCGCAGCCGGCCGATGCGGCGCTCGTCGTGCGCAAGATCCTCGATGCGCTCGGCGCGCCGTTCGACGTCGACGGCCGCGAGACCTTTGTCTCGGCCAACGCGGGCATCGCGATCTACCCGCAGGATGGCGACGAGGCCGAGGCGCTGCTGCAGTGCGCGGGCGTGGCGCTGTCGCGCGCCCAGGACGACCCGCGCAGCGAGTACTGCTTTTACGCCGCGGAGATGAACGCGCGGTCGGAAGCCAAGCTGCGGCTGCACGGCGAGCTGCGCCGCGCGGTCGAGCGCGAAGAGTTCGAGCTTTACTACCAGCCCAAGGTCGACCTCGCCTCCGGCGCGATGCGCGGCGTGGAGGCGCTGCTGCGCTGGCGCCACCCGGAGCGGGGCCTGGTCGGGCCGGTCGAGTTCGTGCCGGCGCTGGAAGAGACCGGGCTCATCGCGCCGGTCGGCGAGTGGGTGATCGCCGAGGCCTGCACGCAGCTGCGCGACTGGACCGGGGCCGGCCTCGCGCCGGTGCCGATCGCGGTGAACCTCTCGGCGCGGCAATTCCGCCGGCGCGACCTCGACGCCGTGATCGAGCGCGCGCTCGCGAGCGGCGGGGTCTCGCGCACGCTGCTCGAGCTCGAGGTGACCGAGAGTTGCCTGATGGAGGACGCCTGGGACGCGGTCGGGCAGCTGCGCACGCTGCGCGACGCGGGGTTGCGCATTTCGGTGGACGACTTCGGCACGGGCTACTCGAGCCTCGCCTACCTCACGCGGCTGCCGCTGTCGGCGCTCAAGATCGATCGCGGCTTCGTCAATGCGGCCCTGACCGACCCGCAGTCGGCGGCGATCGTGAAGATGGTGATCGAGATGGCGCAGACGCTCAGCTTCGATGTGATCGCCGAGGGCGTCGAGACCGAGGCGCACGTGAAGTTCCTGCTGCAGCATGGCTGCGTGCACGGCCAGGGCTACTTCTTCGGCCGGCCGGCGCCGGCCGATGCGCTCGCCGGGCTGCTCGCCCGCGCCTAGTTTTTCTCGTACACCCAGCGCAGCAGCGCGTCGTTCGCGGCGTCCGCATCGGGCGCGTTGGAGTGGTTCATGAGCATGACGACCACCTGGCGCCGGCCTCGCGCGTCGAGCAGGTAGCCCGCCATCGCGCGCGCGTCCGAGAGCAATCCGGTCTTCAGGTGCGCCTGGCCCGCGACCGGGTCGCCCACGAGGCGCTTCTTCATGGTGCCGTCCATGCCCGCCAGCGGGAGCGAGGCGACGTATTCGGGCATCACCGCGCTCTTCCACGCGGCCTGCAGCAGCGCGGCGAGCGTCGCCGCGCTCACGCGGTCGGTGCGCGAGAGCCCCGCGCCGTTGTCGATCGTGAGCTCGGGCGCCGCGATGCCCTTCAGGTTCAGCCAGTGGCGCACCACCTCCCGCGACTGCTCGGTCGTGAGCGGCGGCTCGTAGGCCGAAGCGGCGAGCGTGAGATAGAGCTGCCGGGCCATCACGTTGTTCGAGTACTTGTTGATGTCGCGCACGATCTCGGCGAGCGGCGCCGACTCGCGGCTGTGCAGCAGCACCGCGCCCTCGGGCACCAGGCCCTCGCGCACGCGACCGCTCCAGGCGCCGCCGATCTCGCGCCAGAGTTCGCCGAAAATGCCGCCGACCTGCGCATCGGGCGGCAGGAACGCAACGCTGAGGTCCTTCTCGCCGCATTCGGCCGGATACAGGCCGTCGAAAGTTGCGTGCGGCGGCGGGCCGGCATTGAAGCTCGGCGCGATCAGGCTGCGGAAGGCCTTGCCGTCGACGCAGCGGCCGCCCCAAAGCCGAAGGTGGTTCGTCACCTCCAGCCCCGGCGGGGTCGGCTCGGTATACACGCGCACCTCGCCGCGGTCGGCCTCGGGCACGAAGACGAACCGGATCGACTTGTAGTGCACGAGCAGCGCGTCCGGCAGGACGTTGTAGGGACGCGTCGCCTCGCCGTCGAAGTCGCCGGGATTCCCGGCGACCGGCGCGAAGTAGCTGCGATCGAGCACGAGGTCGCCGCGGATTTCCCGCAGGCCCTTGCCGCGCAACTGCCGCAAGAGGATCCAGAAACCCTCGAAATCGAGGTGCGGGTCGCCGTATCCTTTCAGGACAAGGTCACCCTCGAGCACGCCATCGCGCAAGGGCCCGGTCGCGTAGGCCTCGGTCTTCCAGTGGTAGGACGGCCCGAGGAGCTCGAGCGCCGCGTAGGTGGTGACGAGCTTCATCACCGAGGCCGGGTTCATCGCCACTGAATCGTTCAGCCGCAGGCTCGGGCGCGGCGCGCCGACTTCCTGCACCACGATGCTCACCGCCGTTTCGGGCACGCCCGCAGCGCGAAGCGCCTCGGCGACGGGCTTGGGCAGGCCGCCAGCGCCCGCGGGCGGCGCCGCGAGCAGCGCGAGCGCGAGGGCGAGGAGCGCCAGGCGGCAGGAGCGGACCACGGGCCGATTCTAGAGGCTCTCGATGGAAAACCCGGGGCGGGCCTTGAATTCCCCCGCTCCCGCCTCTATCATTAGCACTCGTAGGAGGCGAGTGCTAGCGAACCTCCCCGTTTGGGTGGGCTGCGGGACCGACGGTCAGCGCAACCCTTTGACATAAATCACAAATTCTTGGAGACCTGTATGAAGATCCGTCCTCTTCATGATCGCGTCATCGTCAAGCGCATCGACGAAGAGCGCAAGACCGCCTCGGGCATCGTCATCCCCGACACCGCCGCGGAAAAGCCCGACCAGGGCGAAGTGGTCGCCGTGGGCAAGGGCAAGAAGACCGACGACGGCAAGCTGATCCAGCTCGACGTCAAGGTGGGCGACAAGGTGCTGTTCGGCAAGTACTCCGGGCAGACCGTGAAGGTAAAGGGCGACGAGCTGCTCGTGATGCGCGAGGAAGACATCATGGGCGTGCTCGAAGGCCATTGATCGCCTGCGCCAACGTTCAAACGAATCACTAGGAGAATCAGCAATGCCAGCCAAAGAAGTACGCTTTCACGAGGGCGCGCGGACCCGAATGGTCCACGGCCTGAACATCCTCGCCGACGCGGTGAAGGTCACGCTGGGGCCGAAGGGCCGCAACGTCGTGCTCGAGCGCTCGTTCGGCGCGCCGACCGTCACCAAGGACGGCGTCTCGGTCGCCAAGGAAATCGAGCTGAAGGACAAGTTCGAGAACATGGGCGCGCAGATGGTCAAGGAAGTCGCCTCGAAAACGTCGGACGTTGCCGGCGACGGCACGACGACCGCGACCGTGCTGGCCCAGGCGATCGTGCGCGAGGGGATGAAGTACGTCGCCTCGGGCATGAACCCGATGGACCTCAAGCGCGGCATCGACAAGGCGGTCGTGGCGGTCACCGAGGAGCTGAAGAAGATCTCCAAGCCGTGCTCGAGCTCCAAGGAAATCGCGCAAGTCGGCTCGATCTCCGCGAACTCCGACGCCGACATCGGCAAGATCATCTCGGAGGCGATGGAGAAGGTCGGCAAGGAAGGCGTGATCACGGTTGAAGACGGCAAGAGCCTGCAGAACGAGCTCGACGTCGTCGAGGGCATGCAGTTCGACCGCGGCTACCTGTCGCCGTACTTCATCAACAACCCCGAGAAGCAGATCTCCGTCCTCGAGGACGTGTACATCCTGCTGCACGACAAGAAGGTGAGCTCGATCCGCGAGCTGCTGCCGATCCTCGAGCAGGTGGCGAAGTCCGGCAAGCCGCTGGTGATCATCGCCGAGGAAGTCGAAGGCGAGGCGCTGGCGACCCTGGTGGTGAACAACATCCGCGGCATCCTCAAGACCGTGGCCGTCAAGGCGCCGGGGTTCGGTGACCGCCGCAAGGCGATGCTGGAAGACATGGCGATCCTCACGGGTGGCACGGTGATCAGCGAAGAGCTGGGCCTGAAGCTCGAGAACGCGACGCTGAAAGACCTCGGCAAGGCGAAGAAGATCGAAGCCGGCAAGGAAAACACCACCATCATCGACGGCGCGGGCGTGAAGAAGGACATCGAAGGACGCGTCAAGCAGATCCGCGTGCAGATCGAAGAGGCGACCAGCGACTACGACCGTGAGAAGCTCCAGGAGCGCGTGGCGAAGCTCGCCGGCGGCGTGGCGCTGATCAAGGTCGGCGCGGCCACCGAAGTCGAGATGAAGGAGAAGAAGGCGCGCGTCGAAGA
>JBOIFE010000042.1:0-9558 GCA_050741015.1 Burkholderiales bacterium
CGTATGCAGTTTGCGCGCAACAACCGGCACCGCGGCGAAGAACTCCGCCGCCTGCTCCACCGTCATCGCCAGTACTTCAGTGATGCTGCGGCCTTTGTACTGGATTTCGAGCGTCTCGCGGTTGTAACGCCGGCCGTGGCACACGTCGCACGGCACGTACACGTCGGGCAGGAAGTGCATCTCGACCTTGATGAGCCCGTCGCCCTGGCACGCTTCGCAGCGTCCGCCCTTCACGTTGAACGAGAAGCGTCCCGGGCCGTAGCCGCGCTCGCGCGCTTCCTTCACCTGCGCGAACAACTCGCGGATCGGCGTGAACACACCCGTGGACGTCGCGGGGATGGAGCGCGGCGTGCGCCCGATCGGGCTCTGGTCGACGCTGACCGCCTTGTCGAAGTTCTCCAGCCCGGTGATCGCGCCGTGCGGCGCGGGTTCTTCCGCGCTGCCGTGAAGGTGGCGCGCCACCGCGCGGTAGAGCGTATCGTTCACCAGCGTCGACTTGCCCGAGCCGGACACGCCGGTCACGCACACCAGCAGCCCCGCGGGCAGCTCGAAGTCCACCTCGCGCAGGTTGTTGCCGCGCGCGCCGGAGATGCGCAGGACCTTTCGCGACTGGCGCCGGTGCCGCTCTCCGGGGACGTCTATGCGAAGGCGCCCGGAAAGATACCGCCCGGTCAGCGAATCCTTGCTGTCGAGGATTGCGGACGGCGTGCCTTCGGCGACGACTTCGCCGCCCGCTTCGCCGGCCCCCGGCCCCATGTCCACGACGTGGTCGGCAGCGAGGATTGCTTCCTTGTCGTGCTCGACCACGACCACGGTATTGCCGAGGTCGCGCAAGTGCTTCAGCGTGTCGATGAGGCGCGCGTTGTCGCGCGGATGCAGCCCGATCGACGGCTCGTCGAGCACGTAGAGCACGCCGGACAGGCCCGAGCCGATCTGGCTCGCCAGGCGGATGCGCTGCGCCTCGCCGCCCGAAAGCGATTGCGCCGATCGGGCAAGCGTCAGGTAGTCGAGCCCCACGTTGACCAGGAAGCCGAGCCGGCCGCTGATCTCGCGCACGATTCGTTCGGCGATCGCGGCACGTGCGCCCGGCAGTGAAAGTGCGCCGAAGAGCTCGACCGCCTGGCGCAGCGGCAGCAGCGACAGCTCGTGAATGCTGGCGCCCCCGACCCGCACGTGCAGCGCCTCGCGCCGCAGGCGCGCGCCGCCGCAATCGGGGCAGGTCTGGGCATTGCGGTACTTCGCGAGCTCTTCGCGCACGAGCGCCGATTCGGTTTCGCGATAGCGGCGTTCCATGTTGGGGATGACGCCCTCGAATGGATGCACGCGCACCGTGCTGCGCCCGCGCTCGCCCGGATAGCGGAACTCGATGGCATCGGCGCCTGAGCCGTACAGCACATGCTGCTGCATGTCGTCGTCGAGCGCTTCCCACGGCATCTCGGGGTCGAAGCCGTAGTGCGTCGCGAGTGATTGCAGCATCGTGTGGAAGAAGTGGTTGCGCCGGTCCCAGCCGCGGATCGCGCCCGCCGCCAGGCTCAGGTTCGGGTGCGCCACGACGCGCTTCGGGTCGAAGAACTCCACCGACCCCAGGCCGTCGCACCGCGGGCAAGCGCCCGCCGGATTGTTGAACGAGAACAGGCGCGGCTCGAGCTCGGACAGCGCGTAGCTGCACGCCGGACAGGCGTAGCGCGACGAAAAGAGGTGCTCGCGCCCGCCGTCAGCCTCGACCGCCATCGCACGACCGTCGGCGTGGCGCAGCGCCGTCTCGAAGGACTCGGCGAGGCGCTGGCGTGCGTCCTCGCGCACGCGCAACCGGTCGACCACCAGCTCGACCGTATGCTTGGACCGCTTGGCCAGGTGCGGCGCGGCATCGAGGTCGTGCACGCGGCCGTCGATGCGCACGCGCGTGAAGCCCTGCGCGCGCAGCTCTGCGAGCAGATCGTCCTGCGCGCCCTTGCGCCCCGCAACGACGGGCGCGAGCACGAGCAGCCGTGTGTCTGCCGGCAGCGCGAGCACCTGGTCCACCATCTGCGCCACGGACTGGGCGTCGAGCGGCAGGTTGTGGTCCGGGCAATACGGTGTGCCCACGCGGGCAAACAGCAGCCGCAGGTAGTCGTGGATTTCCGTCACGGTGCCCACCGTCGACCGCGGGTTGTGGCTCCCCGCCTTCTGTTCGATCGCGATCGCGGGTGACAGCCCCTCGATCAGGTCGACGTCGGGCTTGTCCATGATCTGCAGGAACTGGCGTGCGTAGGCCGAGAGCGACTCGACATAGCGGCGCTGGCCTTCGGCGTACAGCGTGTCGAACGCGAGCGAGGATTTTCCCGAGCCCGACAGGCCCGTGATCACGGTCAGGCGGTGGCGCGGCAGCTCGAGGCTGACGTTCTTCAGGTTGTGCGTGCGCGCGCCGCGGATGCGGATGGGTTCCATGTCGCCGGTGGGCGAGGGCAAACTTGCTACTATAGCGAGTTCGTCAACTCGCTCTCCAGCTCCTCTTCACCCGCAGATGGATTCCCAGCGCATGAGCGCGCAGGAATTGCGGACGGGCGCCTCGCTCGCCGGCGTCTTCGGCCTGCGCATGCTCGGGCTGTTCCTGATCCTGCCGGTATTCGCCGTGCACGCGCACCACCTTAATGGCGGCGAGAACCTGACCCTGGTCGGCCTCGCGCTCGGTGCCTACGGGCTCGTGCAGGCATTCCTCCAGGTTCCTTTCGGCATGGCCTCGGACCGCTGGGGCCGCAAGCCGGTCATCGTCGCCGGCTTGCTGCTGTTTGCCGCCGGGAGCTTCCTCGCCGCGAGCGCGCACGATATCTGGATCGCCATCGCCGGGCGCGCGCTGCAGGGCGCCGGCGCGATTTCGGCCGTGGTGACCGCGCTCGCCGCCGACCTCACGCGCGAAGAGCATCGGGTGAAGGTCATGGCGATGGTCGGGGCGACCATCGGACTGAGCTTTGCGGTGTCGCTCGTGGTCGCGCCCGTGCTCTACCAGTGGATCGGCATGGGCGGGCTGTTCGTGCTCACCGGCGTGCTCGCCTTCGCCGCAATCGGCGTCGTGCTGGGCGTCGTGCCGAACCCGGGCGCGCGCGCCCTGGCCCCACCCGCGAGCCCCGGCGGGCTCGCGCTGGCGCTACGCAACCCCGAGTTGATGCGGCTGAACGCCGGCATCTTCGTGCTGCACCTCGTGCAGATGGCGATGTTCGTGGTGGTGCCCCCCCTGCTGGTGGCGTCGGGCCTGCCGCTGGCGGGGCACTGGAAGCTCTACCTGCCCGTCGTCCTCGTTTCCTTTGCGCTGGTGCTCCCGGTGATCCTGCACGCGGACCGGCGCAACGCGGGGCGCGGAGTCATGCTGTTCGCGATTGCCGCGCTCGCCGTCGCCGAGGCCGGGCTCAGCGTGAGCGGACCCCACGTCGTACACCTCGCCGTGCTGCTGCTCGCCTTCTTCGCGGCATTCAACGTGCTCGAGGCAATGATCCCCTCGCTCGTGTCGCGCATCGCGCCCGCGCACGCGCGCGGCACTGCAATCGGCGTGTACAACACCATGCAGACCCTGGGACTGTTCTGCGGCGGGCTCATGGGCGGGTGGGTCGCGGGGCGCTACGGCCCGGCGGCGGTATTCGTCATCTGCTCGGGGTTGGCGCTGGCGTGGCTTGCGATCGCCTACGGCATGCGCCCGGTCAACCGAACGGGCCGTGAGTCGTTTACGATGGGGACGGTCAAAGGGAGGTAGCCATGGCATCGGTCAACAAGGTCATTCTGGTGGGCAACCTGGGCGCGGACCCGGAAACCCGGTATCTGCCGAGCGGCGAGGCGGTGACCAACATTCGCATCGCCACGACGGACCGCTGGAAGGACAAGGCGAGCGGCGAAATGAAGGAAGCGACCGAATGGCACCGCATCGCGTTCTTCGGCCGGCTGGCCGAGGTTGCTGGTGAATATCTGAAGAAGGGATCGCAGATCTACGTCGAGGGAAGCCTGCGCACGCGCAAGTGGCAGGACAAGGAAGGCCACGACCGCTACAGCACCGAGATCCGGGGCGACGTCATGCAGATGCTCGGCTCGCGCCCGGGCTCGGGCGAGCCGCGATCGGCGCCAGCGAGCGAGCCGGGGGAAGCGCGCACTGAAGCGCCCGCGCGCCCCGCGGCGAAGAAGCCGGCGGGCAAGTTCGATGACATGGCCGACGACATTCCTTTCTAGCCCGCCATCGGCGCTATAATTCGCGTCGATTCAGGAGCTTGCAGGACGCCAGGATGCCGATCTACGAATACCGGTGCGCAAAGTGCGGATTCCAGGACGAGTACCTGCAGAAGATCTCGGAGCCGCCGCACACCGTCTGCCCGAAGTGCGGCAAGCGGAGTTTCAAGAAGCTGCTGAGCGCGGCCGGGTTCCAGTTGAAGGGCAGCGGTTGGTACGCGACCGACTTTCGCGGCGGCGGCAAGCCCGAGGCAAAGGCCGAGGGCAAGGGCGAGCCGAAGAGCGAAGGCAAGGGCGAGCCGAAGGCCGGCGAGACCAAGTCCGCCGACACTAAATCTGCCGAGACGACGTCCGAGTCCACGCCGGCCTCGACGAGCGGCACCGCAGCGGAGCCGACGAAATCCTCGCCGTCGGGCGCGACGACCAATTGATGCCCTAGCCGGGGCGACGACCGGCCCAGCGTGCGCTGGGCTTTTTTGTTTGCAGGGGGCGTGTGCGGAAATATCTGATTACCGGGGTGCTGATCTGGATCCCACTCGTGATCACGCTCTGGGTGCTGGAGTTGATCGTGGATACGCTCGACCAGTCGCTGCTGCTGCTGCCGGAAGACTGGCGCACAGAGCACTTCCTGGGATTCCATGTGCCGGGCCTCGGCGTCGTCCTGACACTGGTGATCGTCTTCGTCACCGGTGTGTTCGCGACGAACTTCTTCGGCGCGCGCCTGGTGCAGCTCTGGAATGCAATCCTCAATCGCATTCCGGTCGTGAATTCGATCTACTCGAGCGTCAAGCAGATCTCGGACACGCTGTTTTCCTCGAACGGCCAGGCCTTCCGCAAGGCGCTGCTGGTGCAGTGGCCGCGCGAGGGCACGTGGACGATTGCCTTCCTCACCGGCGTTCCGGGCGGCGATGTCGTCAAGCACCTCAGTGGCGACTACGTCAGCGTGTACGTGCCGACCACGCCGAATCCCACCGGGGGCTACTTCGTCATGCTGCCGCGCGCCGACGTGATCGAGCTCGACATGACCGTCGATGACGCACTGAAGTACATCATCTCGATGGGCGTGGTCTCGCCCGGTCCGGCACGCTAGGCACGCAGCGTGCGAACCCATTACTGCGCCGAGCTTTCGACCGCACTGATCGGTCAGCAAGTGTCGCTCGCCGGCTGGGCGCACCGGCGGCGCGACCACGGCGGCATCATCTTCATCGACCTCCGGGATCGCGAAGGCCTCGCCCAGGTGGTGTGCGATCCGGACCGCGCAGAAGCCTTCGCCGTGGCCGACCGCGTGCGCAGCGAATTCGTGCTGCGGGTCACCGGACGCGTTCGGGCCCGGCCGGCCGGCACCGTTAACCCGAGCCTGAAGTCGGGCGAAGTCGAGGTGCTCGCCGAGAGCGTCGAAATCCTGAATCCTTCCGCGCCGCCGCCGTTTCAGATCGACGACGACAACCTGTCCGAGCAGGTGCGCCTCGAGCATCGCGTGCTCGACCTGCGCCGCGAGCCGATGCAGCGCAATCTGCGGCTGCGGCACCGTGCCGCGTCCGCGGCGCGCGCGTTCCTCGACGCAGGCGGCTTCGTCGAGATCGAGACGCCCGTGCTCTACAAGTCCACGCCGGAAGGCGCGCGCGAGTTTCTCGTGCCGTCGCGCCTGCACGAGGGCCATTTCTACGCATTGCCGCAGAGCCCGCAGCTGTTCAAGCAGATGCTGATGATCGCGGGCTTCGACCGCTACTACCAGATCGTGAAGTGCTTCCGCGACGAAGACCTGCGCGCCGATCGCCAGCCGGAGTTCACGCAGATCGACATCGAGACCTCGTTCATGGACGAGTCGGCGATCCGCGCGACGATGGAGCGCCTCGCGCGCCACGTGTTCAAGGAGGTGCTGGGGGTTGCGCTGCCCGATCCGTTCCCGGTCATGCGCTACGAGGATGCGATTCTCGACTACGGCGTGGACAAACCCGACTTGCGCATTCCGCTGAAGCTCACCGAGCTCACCGACGTCATGCGCGACGTCGAGTTCAAGGTGTTCTCCGCGCCCGCGTCGCGCGCGGGCGGCCGCGTCGCGGCGCTGCGCGTGCCCGGAGGCAGCACGCTGACGCGGGGCGAGATCGATGGCTATACCGACTACGTGAAGTCGCTCGGCGCGAAGGGGCTGGCGTGGATCAAGGTGAACGAGCGCGCGCGCGGCGCGGAGGGACTGCAGTCACCGATTGTAAAGAACCTGCATGCAGCCGCGCTCGCCGCGGTGCTCGAGCGCAGCGGGGCGCAGGACGGCGACCTGCTGTTCTTCGCCGCGGACGCCGCGGACGCCGCGAATGCCTGCATCGGTGCTCTGCGCCAGCGTATCGGCCACGAACGCGGCTTCGCGCAGCCGGGGTGGTGCCCGCTCTGGGTGGTGGACTTCCCGATGTTCGAGCGCGACGAGGCGGCGGGCCAGTGGAAGGCGCGGCACCATCCGTTCACGAGCCCCAAGCCGGGTCACGAGGAATTCCTCGAGGCTGCGCCGGAGAAGGCCTACGCGCAGGCGTATGACCTGGTGCTGAACGGCTGGGAAGTCGCGGGCGGCTCGGTGCGCATCCACCGGCAGGACATCCAGCAGCAGGTGTTCCGCGGACTGAACATTTCCGCCGAGGACCAGCGGGCCAAGTTCGGATTCCTCCTCGATGCGCTGCAATACGGGGCGCCGCCGCACGGCGGAATTGCGTTCGGCTTCGACCGGCTGGTTGCGCTCATGGCCGGCGTCGAAGCGATCCGGGACGTCATCGCATTCCCGAAGACGCAGCGCGGGCAGGACCTGCTGACCGGGGCGCCGACGCCGGCGACCGAGAAGCAGCTGCGCGAACTGCACATCCGGCTGCGCAACCCGGCGCAGTGAGGGCGGCCCTCGGCCTGGCGCTCGGGCTGCTGCTCGCGGCCGCCGCGCACGCCGGAGACGTTCCGCAGGCGGCGCTGCCGGGCGAGGCGCGCGAGACGATCGCGCGCATCCAGTCCGGCGGGCCGTTTCCGTGGCCGCGCGATGGCGCGGAGTTTCGCAATCGCGAGCACCGCCTGCCGGGGCATGCGCGCGGCTACTATCATGAGTACACGGTGGCGACGCCGGGCCGCAGCGACCGGGGCGCGCGGCGCGTCGTCACGGGACTGGAAGGCGAGCTCTACTACTCCGATGACCACTACCGCAGTTTCCGGCGCGTCCGCGAATAAGCCATGGCCAAGCTGACGCAGCGCCTGACCGATGCCTCCCGTTCGGGCGTGTATCGGGCGGCGGGCGTCGCGGAAATCGAGGACGCCGTGCATGCGACGCGGATCGACGTCGCGCGAATTGATCTGACGGGTGCTGCGGACGCGGCGGCGCTGTTCGAGCGCATCGCCCGGGCGCTGGCCTTTCCGGACTGGTTCGGTGCCAACTGGGATGCGCTCGAGGATTGCCTGTGCGACCTTTCGTGGCGCCCGGGAGAGGGGCACGTGCTGCTGTTCACGGGGCACGAGAACCTGCCGCTCGACGAGCTCGGGCAACTGTACGACGTGCTGCGCGCGTGCGCGTCCGACTGGGCCCGGCGGCAGCGACCCTTCTTCGCGGTGTTCGCCAGCGTCGCGCGCGAGCTGGCGCTGCCAGAACTCTTCCGGCCGTCGGCTTCGTGAGCCTGAAGCTTCCCGAATCGGTCCTGGTGGTTATCCACACGGTGCGGCTGGATGTACTCCTGCTCGAGCGCGCCGCGCGGCCGGGATACTGGCAATCGGTCACCGGCTCGCTCGATCGCAATGACGAGCCGCCGGCAACGGCAGCATGCCGCGAGGTCTACGAGGAGACCGGTCTGCGCGCGACGCCATCGCAATTGCGCAACTGGCGGCTGGCGAACGCGTTCGAAATCTTCGCCCACTGGCGTCCGCGCTTCGCCCCTGGCGTCACGCACAATACCGAACACGTGTTCAGCCTGCAGGTCGACGCGAGGTCGGACGTCACGCTGGACGCCGACGAGCATCGTGCGCAGCGCTGGCTGCCCTGGCGCGCAGCGGCGCGCGCATGCTTCTCCTGGTCCAACCGCGACGCCATCCACCAGCTGCCGGTCAGGATCGCCGGCCGATGAGTGGCGCGCTGCGGGTCGTCACGATCAACATCCACAAAGGGCTGTCGCAGTTCAATCGTCGGATGGTGATCCACGAACTGCGCGAGGGCCTGCGCGCGCTCGAGGCGGACCTCGTGTTTCTGCAGGAAGTGCAGGGACTGAACGAGCGCCATGCGCTCCGTTTCGCCGCCTGGCCCAGCCTGCCGCAGTACGAATACCTTGCGCAGGACGGCTGGTCGCATGCCTACGGGCGGAACCGCACCCATCATGCCGGGCACTACGGCAACGCGGTGCTGTCACGACACCCGATCGTGTCGATGGAGAATACCGACGTTTCGAGCCATCGCTTCGAGCGGCGCGGCCTGCTGCATTGCCGGGTGGGCGTGCCGGGCTGGCCAGTGCCATTGCACAGTGTATGCGTGCACCTTTCGCTGCACGAGCGTGGGCGTCGCCGCCAGCTCGACGCAATCGTCGAGCGGCTCGCCGAGCCGGCGCTGCGAGGCGAGCCCGTCGTCGTCGCGGGGGACTTCAATGACTGGCGCCAGCGGGCCACGCGAATACTCGCCGACCGGCTCGGCCTGGTCGAAGTGACCGCGATCTACGGTCGTCGCCCCGCGCGCACCTTTCCGAGCATCCTGCCCATGCTCAGGCTTGACCGCATCTACGTGCGCGGGCTCCGGGTCGTCGATGCCAGCGTCCAGCGTGGCGCGCCGTGGTCGCTGCTGTCCGATCACCTGGCGCTGGGCGCCTTGCTGCAGCGGGCGTAGGACGGCGTGCGGTTTCTCGACGGCAACCGTCTTACGCTGCTGCGCAACGGCGGGCAGTTCTTTCCCGCGCTGGTCGCGGCGGTCGACCGCGCGCGTCACGAGATTTACCTCGAGACCTACATCTTTGCCGGCGATTCAACCGGCGCGGACATCGCCCGGGCCCTCGGGCGCGCGGCGCGGCGCGGCGTGAGTGTGCGAGTGCTGGTCGATGGCTTCGGGTCGCACGGCTTTCCCGATGGGCTGCGCCACGCGCTGGCCGCGGACGGCGTGGAATTTCGGCTCTACCGGCCGGTGCGCTTCTGGGGCCCGTGGCGCGAAGGCCTGCGCCGACTGCATCGCAAGACGGCTTGCATCGACAATGCAATCGCCCTTGTGGGCGGCATCAACATCGTGGACGACGTGGAGGCCGGTCAGCCCGGCCCGCCGCGCTTCGACTACGCGGTCCGCATCGAGGGGCCGCTATGCGGGCTCGTGCGCGCGGACGCCGCGCGGCTCTGGGCGCGACTCTCGGCCGGCCGGCGTGCACCCGTGCCGCCGCCGCC
>JBOIFE010000043.1:0-3750 GCA_050741015.1 Burkholderiales bacterium
CAAGGAGGGCGCGAAGCACGGCGTGCGCGCCAACGTGATCTGTCCGGGCTTCGTGCGCACGCCGCTGGTCGACAAGCAGATCCCTGAGCAGGCGAAGGCGCTCGGCATCTCCGAGGCCGACGTCGTCAGGAACATCATGCTCAAGGACACCGTGGACGGCGAGTTCACGACCACCGCGGACGTCGCCGCAGTGGCGCTGCTGTTCGCGAGCTTCCCGTCCAACGCCCTCACGGGGCAATCGCTGGTGGTGAGCCACGGCTGGTTCATGCAATAGTGCGACGCGTTGTCAATCTGCTGTAAGGTGCCGGTACTGCGATGCCTTTATCATGACACGAGGCGGTATCGGCTCGGGCTTCCGTGCTAACCGGGAATACAGGAGGATGAGATGAGGAAAATTCTGCTCGCCGCGGCGCTCGCGGCCTTTGCCGCGGCGCCTGCATTCGCCGCCGATACCATCACCATCGGCATGACGGTCTCGCAGACCGGCCCGCTCAACGTCGACTCGGTCAGCCAGTTGCGCGGCGCCGAGCTGTGGCGCGACGAGGTGAACGCTGCCGGCGGCATCAAGGCCGGGGACAAGCACTACAAGGTCGCTTTCGTCAGTTACGACGACCAGTCGCAGGGCGGACGCGTGCAGCAGCTCTACACGCGGCTCCTCCTGCAGGACAAGTCGCAGTTCCTGTTGAGCCCCTACTCGTCGGGCCTGACCGCGACCGCGGCGGTGATCAGCGAGCAGTACGGCGCGATCATGATCGACGGCGGCGGCGCCGAGGGCAAGATCTTCAAGCTCGGCAACAAGTACCTGTTCCAGGTCATCACCGCGGCCGACCAGTACCTGAGCGGCGCGATCGCGGAACTGAAGCAGCACAACCCGCAGGCCAAGGTGGCGTTCGTGTACTCCGACGACCCGTTCTCCAAGGCGGTGGTGGCGGCGGCGCGCAAGCAGGCCGAGGCGGCCGGCTTCACGGTGGCGATGGATGAGTCCTATCCGCCGGCGACCACCGATTTCACCGCGATCATCAACAAGGTCATCTCCTCCGGGGCGGACGCGTTCCTCGGCGGCGGCCACTACCCGGACGGCGCGACGCTTGCGCGCCAGCTCCACGACCAGAAGGCGGGCCTCAAGTGGATCACGATCCTGGTCGCGCCCGACAGCCAGAAGTTCAAGACGCTCGGTGCCGCCGCGAGCGGCGTGACCGTGCCTTCGCAGTGGGAGCCGCAGGTCAAGTACACGCCCGATTTCGGCCCCACGGTGGCGCAGTTCACGCAGCAGTACCACGCCAAGTTCAACAGCGATCCGGACTATCACGCGGCCACCGGCTATGTCGAAGGGCTGCTGCTGCAGCACGCGATCGAGCAGGCGGGATCGATCGATCGCGATGCGGTCGCGGCGAAGCTCAACGCCATGGAAGTGACCACCTTCTTCGGGCGCTGCAAGTTCGCGACCGGCGAGCAGGACCACGGCCTGCAGCTCGCGCACGACATGGTCCTGGCGCAATGGCAGACCAAGGGCGGCGAGCTGGTGAAAGAGATGGTCTGGCCGGACGCGGCGGCAACCGCCAAAGCCACCTACCCGTTGCGCTGAGCGGTGTTTGAGGGCGGCGCGTGATCGGCATTCTCGCGTCGCTGTTCGACGGCATCCTCGTCGGCGCGGTCTACGGCCTGGCGGCGATGGGCATCACGCTGATCTGGGGCGTGATGGACGTCATCAACCTGACCCACGGCACGATGATCGTCGCCGGCATGTTCGCCGTGTGCCTGCTGGCGGAGGCTGCGGGCGTTCCCGTCTACGCGACGCTGCCGCTGATCCTGGTCGGGGGCTTCTTCGTCGGCGTCGCCCTGTACTGGGTCGCGGTGCGTCGCCTGGTCGGGCAGCCGCCGCTGATGAGCCTGCTGTCCACGTTCTCGGTCAACCTGATGTTGATTGGCCTGGGCACCGCGGTGTGGGGCACGAGCCTGTTCAACGTCCCGGTCTCGCTCCCGGGGCTCACCCTCGGGCGCTACACCTTTCCCGGCACGCACCTGATGGCGGCCGCGCTCACCGTGCTGATCGCCGCGGCGCTCTACGTTTTCCTGTACCGCACGCGCACCGGCAAGTCGGTGCGCGCGGTGTCGGGCAACCGCGAGGCCGCGGAGCTGGTCGGCATCCCGACGCAGCGCGTGCTGGCGCTCTCCTTCGGCCTCGGCGTCGCCCTCGCCTGCGTCTCGGGGATGCTGATCGCGACCCTGTTCCCGTTCACCGTGCTCTCGGGCGACCCGTACCTGCTCAAGAGCTTCGTGGTGACGGTGCTCGGCGGACTCGGCAATCCGGTCGGCGCGCTCATTGCCGGCGTCGCCCTCGGCCTGCTCGAGGGTCTCGCCACGCCATTCATGCCGGTGAGCTGGACCCCGGTGATCGAATTCGCGCTGTTCGTCGTCGTCCTGATCGCCTTTCCCGGCGGCGTGCTGGGCCTGCGCCGCGCGCGCTCCCATTGAGCGGCGCGCGGGCCTGACGATGCTGCGCCGTCCGTTCTTCTGGATCATCGGCGCCGTCGTGCTGGCCTTCGTCCTGGCGCCGACCTGGGGCAACAACGTCGAGCTGCGCGAGAGCCTGCTGCTGGCGGCGGTCTACGTCACGCTGGCGAGCAACCTCAACATGATGCTCGGCTACGCCGGCTACGTGAATTTCGGCAGCATCGTGTTCTTCGGCCTCGGCGGCTACGTCTGCGTCTGGCTGATGAGCGCGCACAGCTGGTCGCTGCCGGCGGCGGCGCTCGCCGGCGGCATCGCGGTAAGCGCCTGCGCGCTGCTGTTCGGCCTGGGCATCCTGCGCCTTCGCGGCGCCTACTTCGCGCTCGCCACCATCGGCGTCAACGAGGCGGTGATGGCCTTCGTCACCAACTTCGGCCCCTGGGGCGGCTCGAGCGGCCTGTACCTGTCGCCGGCGCTGTTCAAGCCGCTCGGCGGCGCCGCCGCCGCGCTGTGGACGATCTATTACCTGCTGGTCGGCGTGATGGCGCTGTCGCTCTACCTCAGCTACGCGGTCAAGCGCTCGAAGTTCGGCCTCGGCCTGCTGGCGATCGGCCAGAACGAGGACGCGGCCGCGGTGCTGGGCGTGCCGGCGCCGCGCTACAAGGCGCTGGTGTACAGCTTGTCGGCGTTCCTGCCGGCGATCGCCGGCGGCCTGTACTTCTTCAAGAGTGCGTTCATCCAGCCGCCGGACGCCTTCGACCTGCAGCTCTCGACCGAGGTGATCGTCGTCGCGATGCTCGGCGGCCAGGGAACCGTGGCCGGGCCGGCGATCGGCGCCTTCCTCTATGAGCAGTTGCGCGGCTGGCTGCTCGTTTCGCCCGCCTTCTCCAACTTCCAGCTGGTCATCGCCGGTGCGCTGCTGCTCGCGATCGTGCTGTTCGCGCCCGGCGGCCTGATGGGCTGGCTCTACAAGCGCTGGCCGCGCCTGCGGCGCTTCCTCGAATGAGCGCGCTGTTGCAGGTCGAGGGCCTGAGCAAGTCCTTCGGCGGCGTGCAGGCCGTGCAGTCGCTCAGCTTCGTCCTCGACGAGGGGTCGATCCTGGGCCTGATCGGGCCGAACGGCGCCGGCAAGTCCACGGTGTTCAACCTCATCAACGGTGTCATCGCGCCCGACGCGGGGCGTGTCCTGTTCCGCGGCGCCGACATCACCGCGGCGCCGCCGTACCGCGTCGCGCGCCACGGCCTGGCGCGCACCCACCAGATCGTGCAGCCGTTCATGACCATGAGCGTGCTCGAGAAC
>JBOIFE010000044.1:0-8689 GCA_050741015.1 Burkholderiales bacterium
GATCACGGCCGCGGCCAGGTTGCAGACAGCAGCGGCCGCGCCGCCGCCGAGCAGGCCGAGCCGTGGGATGAGCGCAAGCTCGGCGAGGAGCGTTCCCGCCACCGCGCCGAATGTGTTCGCCGCGTACAGGCGCCCGAGCGCGTCGCCGTAGCTGCCGGTGAGCCCCTCGAGCGGCTTCACGACGAGCGGCAGCGTTACGCCGAGCGCAGTCGCGGGCAACGCGAGCAGCGCGAAGGCGACAGCGAGGCGCGCCGCATCAAGCGCAAGTCCGTGGTCGAGCAAGGGCGCGAGCGCCGGCGCGACGATGCCCGGCAGCAGCGGGAACGCGGCCACGAGGGCCAGTCCCGAAGCCGCGGCGATCGCCTCGGCGATCGCGTAGGCCCGAAGCGGGGAGGCGAGCCGTGGCGAAAGGCGCATCGCGATCGCGTTTCCGAGCGCGAGCCCCGCCATGAAGGTGCCGACGACGAGCGCCGCGGACCAGACGCTGTTGCCCACCACGAGCCCGGCCTGGCTGAACCAGATCGTCTCGAAGGCGAGCGCGCCCGCGCCGGACAGAAAGAATGCCCCGTGGAGGGCGGAGATCAGCGACGCGGGGCGCGTGCTCGGCATGCGGGTCCGAGGGTATCGGAGGTGACGCATGCAGGCCAGTCGGCGTTATGCTTTGCACCCCATCCCGGCCATGAAAGGAGCCTCTCCATGAAGCGCAAGGCGAAGGCGAAGAAGGTCGTGAAGAAGGTCGTGAAGAAGGTCGTGAAGAAGGTCGCGAAGAAGGTCCAGGCCATTCCGGCGGGCTACAACGCCGTGACGCCGTATCTGGCCATCCAGGGCGCGTCGGCGGCGATTGATTACTACAAGAAGGTGTTCGGCGCGCTGGAGTTGATGCGCATGCCGGGCCCGCAGGGCAAGCTCGGCCACGTCGAGATCAAGGTCGGCGATTCCAAGATCATGCTCGCCGACGAGTCCGAGCAGATGAACTTCCGCGGCCCGAAGGCGCATGGCGGCACGCCGGTGCACATCCACCTGTACGTGAAGGACGTGGATGCCACCGTGGCCAAGGCGGTGGAGGCGGGCGCGAAGATGATGCGCGAGGTGCAGGACATGTTCTACGGCGACCGCACCGGGTCGATCGAGGATCCGTTCGGCCACTTCTGGCACGTCTCCACGCACATCCGCGACGTGACCATGAAGGAGATGAAGAAGGCGGCCGAGGAGATGATGAAGAAGGCGTCGGGCGGCTGATCGCGTACGGTGGGCCAGGGCCCACCGTACGGCCAAAAAATATGCCGGCTCAATGGCTCTGAAGCGCCCAAGAGGACCCGCCGGGACACTCGTCGTCCTCGAGCACCGCTCGCAGATCCTGCGCGGCAACCCGCTTGGCGACCCGCACGTGCGCAAGCTCGGCGTGTGGCTGCCGCCGCAATACGACGACTGGGGGAAGAAGCGTTTCCCCGTGCTCTACGACCTGGTCGGCTTCACCGGCTCGGGCCTGGCACACACGGGCTGGAAGTCCTTCGGCGAGAATGCGATCGAGCGCGCGGCGCGCCTCATCCACGAGGGGAAGATGCCGCCCGCGATCCTCGTCTTTCCCGACTGCTTCACTTCGCTCGGCGGCAACCAGTACGTCAATTCATCGGCGATCGGGAACTACGCCGACTACCTGACGAAGGAGATCGTGCCGTTCGTCGACCGCCAGTTCCGCACGCGCGCCTCGCGCGAGCACCGCGGTTGCTTCGGCAAGTCCTCGGGCGGCTACGGCGCGATCGTGCACGGCATGAAGTATCCGGGGACCTGGGGCGCGGTCGCCGACCATTCGGGCGACGCCTACTTCGACTTCGTGTACTGGCACGACTGGCCCAACACGCTGAACGAGCTTGCCAAGTACCGCCGCCCGAAGCGCAAGGCGGGCGCCTACGACGCAGCGCGCGAAGCGCGCCGCAAGGGGCTCGACAAGGGCAAGGACGACGGCCGCATCGAGCGCTTCCTCGAGCACGTGTGGAAGAAGGAGAAACTCTCGGGGAAGGAAGTCCACTGCATCATGAACCTGTGCATGGCGGCGACCTACGATCCCGACCCGCGCGCGCCGCTCGGCTTTCGAGTCCCGTTCAACCTGGAGACCGGCGAGCCTGTGCCCGGGCGCTGGAGGAACTGGCGCCGCCACGACCCCATCAATCTCGTTTCCAGGTATCGCAAGAACCTGAGGTCGCTGCGCGGCATCTACATCGACTGCGGCTGGCGCGACCAGTACCACATCCAATACGGCTCGCGGATCCTCTCGCGGCGACTGGCTGAATTCGGGGTCAGGCACCGTTACGAGGAGTTCGACGACGACCACTCCGACGTCGACTACCGGATGGACGTCAGCCTGCCGTTCCTGGTGAAAGCGCTCGGCTAGCCCCTCAGACCGCCTGCTCCAGCGTCGGCGCGGAATCCTGCAGCGTCACGCGCCGCATGTCGCGCTCGTACTTCACGTCGTCGTACGCCCGGCCGCGATGCATGGTGCAGCGGTTGTCCCAGACGACGAGGTCGTGCAACTGCCAGTGGTGCTGGTACACGAACTCGCGCTGCGTCGCGTGCTCGATCAGGTCGCCGACGAACGCCATCGCCTCGGGCACGATCCAGCCCTCGATGCGGCCGATATGCGACGAAAGATAGAGCGAAAGGCGCCCTGAGCCTTCGTGCCGGCGCACGAGTCGCTGCGGCACCGGCTCGAACTGCTGCTTCTCATGCTCGGTGAAGCCGTGGAAGCCGAGGCGCGCACGGCTGTAGAGCAGCGAATGCCAGCTGACGAGGTCTTTCACGCGGGCGCGCATCTTCTCCGGCAGCGCATCCCAGGCCGCGCGCATGTCGGCGAACTCGGTCTCGCCGCCCTCGGGCGGCACCGAGCGCGCGTGCAGCATCGAGTACTTCGCCGGCGTCGCCTTGAAGCTCGAGTCGGAGTGCCACAAGCGGTTGCCGAGCTCGAACAGGCGCCGCCGGTCGTCGGCCTTGAGGATGCTGCCGTCGACGTCGAGATTGGAGATGTCGTTCATCTCCGGGATAGACAGCCGGTGCCGGTGCTGGTCGACTGTGGCGCGCGTCGATTCCACCGGCCCGAAGTTGAGGCCGAAGTCCATCTGCTGCCGGTCGCTCAGGTCCTGGTCCGGAAACACCATGACGGCGTACTGGTCCATCGCCGCCTCGAGCTCCTTCGCGATCGCCGGCGGGAGCGGCACGCGCAGGTCGATGCCCTCGGCGCTGGCGCCGATGTGCGGGTGCAGGGGGGTGATTCGCAGCGCCATCGCGATCGAATGCTGCTACCCCCGCGCCCGCGCTGTCAATCAGGACTCGAAGAAGTGGTAACTCCCGACCTCGGTCATCTCCGTCGCGAAAGGCGGCTCCTCGCAGCGCGCGCCGACCGCGGCGCCAAAGGCCTTGAAGGCCGCGATCTCGCGCAGGGGATTCGGGTCGCCGTGCTCGGCGATGTGCACGAAGCTCACGCCGTCGGCGAGGCGGAAGGTCGCGTAGCGCAGGCCCGCGGGCTTCGCGCGGCGCAACTCCTCGTAGACCTTGCGGACGTCGGCCTCGTTCTCTTCCGCGCGGCCGGGCTTCACCTTGTAGCGCACGATCACTCTCTTCATCGGGATTCTCCTGTGGGTATGAACTCGGCCTCTTGCGCGACGAGGTCGTCGCTCATGCGAACACTCCGTAATTGGGGACAGGCACCTAATAGACGTCCCATGCCCCCGAAAGGATGCGCTCTCGCCGGCGTAGCGTGTAGGTTCCCGGGGAATAGCCCCCGGGCGCCGTCGGCTCGAAGCACAAGGACTGGAAGGCGTACCTCAGTATCACGCAACCGGGGGGCGCCGCGGGCGTCAATGCGCGCGACCGCATCGGCAAGGGACCCTGGTACAACGCCAAGGGCGTGCTGATCGCGCGCAACGTCGCCGAGCTGCATTCGCCGAAGAACCACGTGAACAAGGAAACCGCGCCACGACGTGCAAGAACTGGACCTCGAGCGGCGAAGGCTCGGCGATCGTCGGCCACAGCGACCTCAAGGGCCCGAAGGAATCGCGCCACATCAAGTCCTGGAACTCCGCGCACGGCACGCGCGGGTGCACCCAGGAGGCGCTGGCGTCGACCGGAGGCGCGGGGCGCTACTACTGCTTCGCGGCGAAGTAGCCGCCGCGCGAGCGGTTAGACTCGGCGGGGATGTGGGAGCTCGCCGCCCTCGCCCTCTTCGCCGCCGCCCTTGCCCTCTGGATGGACAGCCTGAAGGTGCGCGAGCGCGCCGTCGCCGCAGGCAAGGCGGCCTGCGCGCGCTACAGCCTGCAGTTCCTCGACGAGACGGTGGCCTTCACGCGCCTGCGGCTTGCCCGGGATGGCGACGGGCGGCTGCGGCTGCAGCGTACCTACGTCTTTGAATTCTCCGACACCGGCAATAACCGGCGCGACGGGGCGATCGTCATGCTGGGCGCGCGGGTCGAGGACATGCGGCTCGAGCCCTACCGGCTGCAGTAAGCCCGGTTTGACCGCCGCGCCGCCTGCCTGTATAAGGAAGCCGCAGGAATCTCAAGCAGTGAAGTAGCTGGTCCGTCCTGGCGTTCGCGCCGAGCTCATCAGGTAATTCCCTTCCTTGAAGACCCCGCAGGCGCGCGACGGCCTTTCCGCCGCATACATCAAGGAATAGATAATGAGCACAGGTACCGTGAAATGGTTCAACGACGCCAAGGGTTTCGGTTTCATCACGCCCGAGGACGGCGGCAAGGACCTCTTTGTCCACTTCTCCGCCATCCAGGCCGGCGGGTTCAAGACCCTCGCCGAGAACCAGAAGGTGCAGTACGAAGCCACGCAGGGCCCCAAGGGCCCGCAGGCGACTAACGTTCGGCCGCTGTAGGACCGCAGCCGACGGAACCACGAGCCCGGGCGACCGGGCTTTTTTGTTTGCCCTCGAGGAGGCCGTCCGCCATGCCCCCGTTGAAGCGTCCGCGGGTCGACCTGTGGACCCGCGACAGGATCGAAGCGCTCACCACCGCCGAGGTTCGCCAGCTGCGCGACAACGCGCTGCGGCTGGCCGAGCCTGAGATCGCCGCGCTGTGCGACTCGGTGCTCGAGACGCGACCCCGCGCGCGCCGCGCGCGCGCCGCGCCATGAGCCGCGCGCGCACCGGCCGCGGCACCCCGGCCGACCTCGCCGTCTGGCGGCAGCAGGAGCAGGCGCTCGTCGAGCGCTGGAACGCCGCCGAGGCGCGCCACCGCGCCGCCCACGCGGCGCTCGCGCTGGCCGGGACCGACCCGGACGGCTCGCTCGCCCGCGCGGCTACCCAGGCCGGCTCCGACATCGAGGCGCTGCGGCGCGAAGTCGCGCGCCTGAAGCGCGAGTTCCTTTCCGGAAAGCGCTTCTAGCCGCGCTCAGGCGGCCGGCAGGTCGAGCGTCGTCACCCGCCGCAGCTCGCGGCGGTGCACCGTGTCGTCGAACGCGACGCCGCGATGCATCGTGGCAAGGTTGTCCCAGATGACGAGGTCGCCCACGCGCCACGAGTGGCGGTAGACGAGCTCACGGCGCGTCGCGCGCTCGATGAGGTACGCGAGCAGCAGCCGCCCCTCCGGCACCGGCCAGCCCTCGATGCGCGAGGCGTGCGAGGCAAGGTAGAGCGAGCGTCGCCCGGTGCGCGGGTTGACTCGCACGAGCGGGTGCACTGCGCCTGGCAGCCGTTCCTGCTCTTCACTCGAAAAGTCGAAGCCGAGCGTCATGCGCGAGTACGCAATCGAATGGTGCACGCGCAGGTCCGCGATGCGCGCCTTCATCTCGCCGTCGAGCGTGTCGTAGGCCGCGCGCAGGTCGGCGAACTCGGTGTCCGCGGCGACCGGCGGCACGACTTTCGCATGCAGCATCGAGTAGCGCCCCGGCGGGTCCTGGAACGACGCGTCGGTGTGCCACAGGCGATTCCCGAGCGAATACATGCGGCGCCGGTCGCCCGGCGACATCAGGCCGCCGCCTTCGTCGACGTTCGAGATATCGGTGAGCGCCTCGTTGCCGAGGCGGTTCTTCCCCAGCACCGAGGCGCCGGTCTTCGCGTGCAGCCGACCGTCAAAGCGCTGGGCGAAGGCAAGCTGTTCTTCGCCCGTGAAGGCCTGGTCGCGAAAGACGAGCACGGCGTAGCGGTCCATGCTGGCGCGGATCTCTTCCAGCACGGCGCGCTCGGTCGCCGTCCGCAGGTCGATCGGGCCCGCTTCGGCGGCGATGCCCGGGTGCAGCGGTCGGCAGGCGAGGGCCATGTCGCGATTCTATGGCTATCATCGAACCTTGGGCGAGAGCGCATGTCTCTCCTTATGTCGTGCCTTCCCCCCTCGAAGACTACGCGCTGATCGGCGACTGCGAGTCCGCTGCCCTGGTCGGGCGCAACGGCTCGGTCGACTGGTTGTGCTGGCCGCGCTTCGACTCCGGCGCCTGCTTCGCCGCACTGCTCGGCGTGCCGGCCCACGGGCGCTGGCGCATCGCACCCGAAGGCGAGGCCCGCCCCACCGGACGGCGCTACCTCGACAACACGCTTGTGCTGGAGACCGCGTTCCGCACACCCGGAGGCGAGATCACGCTTACCGACTTCATGCCCCCCCGCGGCGAAGCACCGCAGCTCGTGCGCCGCGTCCGCGGCACGCGCGGGCGAATGCGCATGCGCATGGACCTCACGTTGCGCTTCGGCTACGGCGAGCTCGTGCCGTGGGTGACGCGGGTCGATGCGCGCACGCTGCGCGCGATCGCGGGACCCGACATGGTGGTGCTGCGCACGGATGTGCCTGTGCGCGGCGAAGACTTCAGCACCGTGAGCGAATTCGAGGTGGCCGCCGGCCAGACCGTGGACTTCGTGCTCAGTTACGCGCGCTCGCACCGCGACGTGCCGGCTGCACTCGATCCCGCGCGCGCGCTCGAGTCCACCGTCGCGTTCTGGCGCGAATGGTGCGGCCGCTTCGAGCGCGGCGGCGCGTGGGACGAGGCGCGGCTGCGCTCGCTGATCACGCTCAAGGCGCTCACCTACGCGCCCACGGGCGGCATCGTGGCCGCGCCCACGACCTCGCTCCCGGAGCGCCTGGGCGGCGCGCGCAATTGGGACTACCGCTACTGCTGGCTGCGCGATGCGACCTTCACGCTGCGCTCGCTGATGGGCGGCGGTTTCTACGAGGAAGCCGAGGCCTGGCGCGCGTGGCTGCTGCGTGCGGTCGCGGGCACGCCCTCGCAGGTGCAGATCATGTACGGGCTGCGCGGCGAGCGGCGGCTGCAGGAGCGCGAGCTGCCCTGGCTGCCGGGCTACGAAGGCTCGCGTCCGGTGCGCGTCGGCAACGCCGCCGCGGGCCAACGCCAGCTCGACATCTACGGCGAGGTGATGAATGCGCTTTACCAGGGCTGCTGCGGGCGCCTCGAGGTCGACAACGCGGCCTGGCAGCTGCAGCTCGAGTTGCTGCGCCACCTCGAGGCGGTCTGGGCCGAGCCCGACGACGGCATCTGGGAGGTGCGCGGCCCGCCGCGCCACTTCGTGCACTCGAAAGTCATGGCCTGGGTCGCATTCGACTGCGCGGTGCGCAGCGTCGAATCCCTCGGCGTCGAGGGGCCGGTGGCGCGCTGGCGCGAGCTGCGCCAGCGCATCCACGACGAGGTGTGCCGGCACGGCTACGACGCGGCGCAAGGCGCCTTCGTGCAGCACTACGGCACCACCGAGCTCGACGCGAGCGTGCTGCTGATCCCGCTCGTCGGGTTCCTTCCTCCCACCGATCCGCGCGTACGGTCGACGGCGGAGGCGATCGAGCGAAGGCTGGTGCGCGACGGCCTGGTGATGCGCTACGACACGGCCGCGGGCACGGATGGCCTCGCCGCGGGCGAAGGGGCGTTCCTCGCCTGCAGTTTCTGGCTGGCCGACAACCTGCTGCTCACGGGACGGCGCGAGGACGCACGGCGCCTGTTCGAGCGGCTGCTTGCGCTGCGCAACGACGTCGGGCTGCTCGCCGAGGAGTACGACCCGCGCGCGGGGCGCATGCTGGGCAATTTCCCGCAGGCCTTCTCGCACGTCGCGCTGGTGAACACCGCGCACTTTCTCGATGGGGCGCAACCATGAGCGCGCGCCGCCGCACGCGCGCGGGCGTGCTCGCCGGACAGAAGGCGCTGGTGACCGGCGCCAACTCCGGGATCGGGCAGGCCGTGGCGCTTGCGCTCGGCGCCGCGGGCGCCGACGTGGTGGTCAACTACGTGGGCGGCGACGATCGCGCCGAGGACGTGGTCGAGCAGATCCGCCGCGCCGGGTCGGATGCCTACGCGCACCGCGCCGACGTCTCGCGCGAGGGCGAAGTGCGCTCGATGTTCCGCCGCATGCGCAAGCGCTTCGGCACGATCGATATCCTGGTCGCCAACGCCGGCATGCAGCGCGATGCCGCCTTCGCGCGCATGTCGCTCGCGCAGTGGAACGCGGTGCTCGCGGTGAACCTGACCGGCCAGTTCCTGTGCGCGCGCGAAGCGGTGGCGGAGTTCCTGCGCCGCGGCGTCGTGCCGGCGCGCTCGTGCGCGGCGGGCAAGGTGATCTGCATGAGCTCGGTGCACCAGGTGATCCCCTGGGCCGGCCACGCCAACTACGCCGCCTCGAAGGGCGGGGTGGACATGATGATGCGCAGCCTCGCGCAAGAAGTGGCGCCGCACCGCATCCGGGTCAACGCGATCGCGCCGGGGG
>JBOIFE010000045.1:0-1997 GCA_050741015.1 Burkholderiales bacterium
CTGGTGATCGTGGTGTTCTCGCTGTTCCTGCTGTACGACCTGCAGCGCATCATGCGCGGCGGCGAGACCAACTACGTCATGGCCGCCACGGGCGTGTACCTGAGCCTGTTCAACATCTTCGTCAACCTGCTCTACCTACTGATGGCGCTGACGGGCAACCGCGATTGAGCTAGCGCTCGAACAGCGCCACCGACTCCACGTGCGCGGTGTGCGGAAACATGTTGACCACGCCCGCGGCAGTGAGGCGAAAGCCTTTCGTGTTCACCAGCACGCCGGCGTCGCGCGCCAGCGTCGCCGCGTCGCACGACACGTAGACCAGGCGCCGCGGCCAAGCCTCGGGCAGCGCCTTCATTAGCTCAATCGCGCCTTCGCGCGGCGGATCGACCAGCAACTTGTCGAACGGCCCCCAGGGCGCAAGGTTCGGCTCGAACAGGTTGGCCGCCTCGAACTGCGCGACTAGGCCGTTGGCGAGCGCGTTCTGGCGCGCGCGCTCGACCAGCGCGCGGCTTCCTTCCAGCCCGATGACCTGCGCGCCGCGCGTCGCGAGCGGCAGCGAGAAATTGCCCAGGCCGCAGAACAGGTCGCCGACGCGCTCGCCCGGCTGCGGGTCGAGCAGGCGCACCGTGCGGGCCACCAGCAGCCGGTTCACGGCGTGGTTGACCTGGGTGAAGTCCGTGGGCCGGAACGCGATGCGCACGCCGAATTCGGGCAGGTCGTAGTACAGCCCCTCGGCCTGCGCCGGATGGAACAGCGCCACGCTGTCCGGCCCGCGCGGCTGCAGCCAGAGCTGTACCGCGTGCGCGTCGGCGAATCCGCGCAGCAGCCCGTGGTCGGCGTCCGTGAGCGGCAGCAGGTGGCGCAGCACCAGCGCGACGGCAGCGTCGCCCACCGCGACTTCGATTTGCGGCAAGCGGTCGGGCGCGGACAGCCCGCCGACCAGCTCGCGCAAGGGCGGAATCAGGGCAGACACGTGCGCCGGCAGCACGATGCAGCCCTGGATATCGGTGACGTGGGTGGAGCGGCGCTCGCGAAAACCCACCAGCGCCCCGCCCTTTTTTTCGACGTAGCGCACCGAGAGGCGGGCGCGACGGCGGTAGCCCCACTCCTCGCCGTAGACGGGCGCCAGCATGCACTCCGGCGCGACCCTGCCGATGCGCTCGAAGCAGTCCTCCAGCCAGCGCTGCTTGGCCGCGACCTGCGTGCGCGCGTCGGCGTGCTGGATGGCGCAGCCGCCGCAACGCTCGTACCAGGGACAGGGCGGCGCGCGCCGGCCGCTGGAGGCCGTGAGCACGCGCTCCGCGCGCGCGGTGTCGAACTTGGGCTTGGCGCGCGTGAGGCGGGCGAGCACGGTCTCGCCGGCGAGCGCACCCTCGACGAACACGACCTTGCCCGCGGCGTTGCGCGCGATGCCGTGGCCACCGGCATCGAGCGCATGGACCTTCAGGCGGACCAGCGCGACAGGAACTCTTGCCAGTGCGGTGCCTTCTGCTTTTCCAGGAGCGCGCGCAGCAGCGCGCATTCGGCCGCGTACTGCGTGTCGCTGAACGCGCCGCGCAGCCGCTGGAATCGCAAGTACAGCAGGTAGGTGTTGGCGGTGTCGGCCTCGCAGTAGCGCCGGATCTCGTCGATGCGGCCCTCGAGGTACGCCGGCCAGACGCCGGCGCCGCCGACGCCGATCTTGCCCGGCAGGCCCGCGAGCTGGGCGACGTCATCCAGCGGCGCGTTGTTGCGCGGCTGGTACATCGCGAGCACGTCCATCAGGTCGAGGTGCCGCGCGTGGTAGCGGCCGACGTAGCTGTTGAAGCGGAAGTCGCGGTCGTCCTCGCCCTGGTCCCAGAACTTCGGCGCCGCCAGCCCGTGCACGAGCGCGCGGTAGTTGAGCACCGGCAGGTCGAAGCCGCCGCCGTTCCACGACACCAGCTGCGGCACCAGCTTTTCCACGCCGTCGAAGAATTTCTGCAGGATCTCCGCTTCCTTGCGCTCCGGCTCGCCGATGG
>JBOIFE010000046.1:0-14636 GCA_050741015.1 Burkholderiales bacterium
CGCTCGGCGCAAAATTGCCCGAGTTCGGCCACGTGCCGATGATCCTCGGCGCCGACGGCGAGCGCCTGTCCAAGCGCCACGGCGCGGTGAGCGTGCTGCAGTACCGGGACGAAGGATTCCTGCCCGAGGCGCTCATCAACTACCTCGCGCGCCTGGGTTGGTCGCACGGCGACGACGAGGTGTTCTCGCTCGCGCAGATCGATCGGTGGTTCGACCTCGCGCACGTGAGCCATTCGCCGGCGAAGTTCGATCCGGAGAAGCTGAAGTGGCTCAACCATCAGTACCTGAAGCAGGCCGACGACGTTCGGCTCGCCGCGGCGCTGCCCGCGCGCCCGGGGCCGGCGCGCGAGAAAGTCGTGGCGCTCCTCAAGGAGCGCGCGTCGACGCTCGCCGAGCTTGCGGCGCAGTCCGACATGTTCTACGTCGATCCGGGCGCGCAGGCCGTGCCGGCAGAGGCGAAGCCGGCGCTTGCGGCGCTCGCGGATTCGCTCAAGTCCGCCGGGTGGGAGCGCAAGGCGCTCGGCGCCGCCGTCTCCGCGGTCGCCAAGTCGCACAATCTCAAGATGCCCCAGCTCGCGATGCCGCTTCGGCGCGTGCTCACCGGGCGCGAGCAGACGCCTTCGATCGATGCGGTGATCGAGCTGCTCGGGCGTGAAACCGTCCTCGCGCGCATCGCACGCTCGCTCGCGTGAGGGCCGGGATACTCGCGCTCGCGCTGGTTGCCGCGTCCGCGCAGGCGCAGCGCATGGATCCCGGCGAATGGGAGTTCGTTTCCGAAGTGGGGCTGCCCGGCATGCCACCGCAGCAGACGGCGTACCGCAGTTGCCTCACGGCCGCGCAGGCGCGCGACCCGATGTCGTGGGACCCGAGCCAGCGGCTTCCTTCCGATTGCCAGGTGTCGGAGAAGCTCGCCCCCGGTGGCGTGTCGTGGGAGATCGAATGCCCGTCGTCGGGCATGCGCGGCGCGGGGAAGGCGCTCTTTTCCGCGAGCAGTGCGTCAAGCGAGCTGCGCATGACCGGCGGCGTCGTCACGAAGACGCGTGGAAATCGCGTAGGGCCCTGTAAACCCTAGGATTGCTGGGCTATAATTCGCGCCCTGTGCTGGGGGTATAGCTCAGCTGGGAGAGCGCTTGCATGGCATGCAAGAGGTCACCGGTTCGATCCCGGTTACCTCCACCAGACCAGTTTGGAATTTGTCCAGAGTCCCCATCGTCTAGAGGCCTAGGACATCACCCTTTCACGGTGAGTACCGGGGTTCGAATCCCCGTGGGGACGCCATCGCATCAGCGCTAGAACTTCAGGATCAGGCTGGCGCCAAGAATGTCGACATCGGACTTGCCGAGGTTGTCGCCACCGACATTCAAGTAACGCTGCCACTCCGCCCGCACGGCAAGCTTTTCGTTGATGTCGTAGCGACCGCCAAGCCCGAGCGTGACGTCCGTGTTGGTATCGCTCGCCGAACCGACAACGGTGACGGTATCGATACTTCCCGTGCTATCCCCGCGATAGAAGCCGAATTTGCCGAAGGCAGAGAAATTGCCGGCGATGGGGGCCGAGCCGATGGCAACCACTTCGAACACGTTGGCCTTCAACTCGGCTGTCCCGCCGGGGCCGCTCGCCTTGGCCTTGCCGAGGTCGGCGTATCCCACCTCGACGGCAAATGAAGGGTTGATCTGGTAACCGAGCGATACCTTCCAGGAAATGTCGGAATCGTCGCAGGTAACGCCGGCGGCGCCGAAGCCGTCGCAGGCGTCGCGCACCTTCGAGAGGCCGAGCGAGCCGGCGACGTAGCCTTGCGCGTGCGCTGTGGTGACGATGAAGAGACTGAAGATGATGGCGAACAGCTGCTTCATGGTATTCCCCCCTTTATTGTGATCGCAGTGCGCGACCTGGAACGAGGATAGCAACGCCGTTGCGCCCCGTATAGTGCGCGGCCTCGCTCCCACAGCCGCTACTGAACCTGCAGCAGCCGCGCAAGCCGCGTATCGGCGACCTTCTTCTGCTCGTTGTTCAGCGACGCATACAACACTCTAGCCGCGGCAGCGGCATCCTCCGCCGCGGCCAACCGGTCCTGCGCAAGGTCGACGGAATGGTCGATTCCCTGCGGCGCGGTTTCGGGATGCGGGTGCTGCAGGCGCGCGCGTTCGCGAGCTGCGTCGCCGCGCATCGCGTCGATCTGGCGCATCAGCGATTGCCACAGCGGCTCCTGCGCCGCAGTCAGCTTGAGATCGATGTGCAGCTCCTCTGTCATCATATAGACGGGATCGGGGCTGCTGCGCGAGAATTCGTCGCGCTGCGAGTCGGAATCGCCGCCGCGACCGCGGTGGCCGTGACCTCTTGGATTTCCGCCGCCGCTCGGTCCGGCGCAGCCGGTGGCGAGGACGGCCAGGAGTACTGCACTCGCAACTGCACGCATCGCCGTGGTCCGAATCTAGAGCCGCAGGAACCGCTTCGCGTTGCTCGAGGTGATCGCCGTGACGGTCGCGTCGTCGAGCCCCGCGCGCAAGAGCGTCCCCACCGGATCGGTATCGCCCATGGCGAACGGGTAGTCCGAGCCGACGAGAATTTGCGAGGCGCCGAATTGCCGCACGAGGAAGGCGATCGCGGCAGGGTCGAACACGAGGTCGTCGTAGAAGAAGCGCCGCGCGGTCGTGGTCGGCGGCTCGGCGAGCGCCGCCTTCGCCGCGGGAATCGCCTTCCACGCCTGCTCGAGCCGCGGCAGCAGGATCGACATCGCGCCGCCGCCGTGGCTGAACGCGATGCGCAGGTCCTTGTGCCTCGCCGCGGTGCCGCCGGTGATCATCGACGCCGCGGCGAGCGCGACGTCGCCCGGGAAGCACACCGCCTGCTCGGGAAACGGGCCGACAATGCGGTCCCGCCCCGCGGGCCGTAGCGCGTGCACGAACACCGCCGCGCCGAGGCGCTCGGCCTCGGCGAAGAAGGGCGCGAAGCGCGCATCGCCGATCGAGACGCCGTTCACGTGGCTCGCAAGCTCGACGCCGGCGAAGCCGAGCTGCTTCACCGCGCGCTCGAGCTCGCGCAGCGCGAGGTCCAAATCCTGCAGCGGCACGCCCGCGAGCCCGACGAAGCGCCCAGGCGCGGCCGCGGCCATCTCCGCGATCTGGTCGTTGATGTAGCGAAGGAGCGCCGCCGCGTCATCCGCAGGAAGCCAGTAAGACAGCAGCTCCGGCATTGGCGAAAGCGCCTGGCGCTCGACGCGCATCGTGTCCATCGCGGCAACGCGCCGCGGCACGCTCCAGCAGCCGTCGCTCACGGTGCGGTAGGCCTTGCCCGAGATCATCACGTGCTTGTGGCAGGCGTGCGCGTCGGCCATCGAGGGCCAGGGCACGTCGCGGCCCTTGCCCGCGTAGGGCGGGAAGCGTTCGGGCACGACGTGGCAGTGGACGTCGACGACGCTGCTTGGGGTAGCGCTCATTGGGATGACCTATATAGCACGGCCGCGCCCGCGCCGATGATGCTACGATTCCGACGACATGGCGCAGGGAACTGAGCTGGGCGGGCTGAATTGGAAGGCGTCCGACCGGACGAGCGCCTCGTACTGCAATCTCGCGAGCGCCGTCGCCGCGGCCGACGCGGTAGTGCTCAACCTCGGCCAGAGCCAGGGCGCCGGCCGCACGGGCGCGGAAGCCTCGGTCGAGCTGCTGCATCGCGTCGTCCTCAGCCCGCTTGCGGCCAGGAACCTTCAGCAGCTGCTCAGCCGCGTGATCGGGGAGCACGATGCGCAGGGCGGCAGGCCGCGCTAACCGGAACGTAGCCGACTTCGCGACGTGCCTGAAGCCAGCGTGAGCGCGCCGGGACAGCCTCGCGAAGACGCGGGGCTGGATCTCGGCTTCCTGGTGGTCGACGAATTCGTCAAGACGCTGGTCGACGCTCGCGCGCTCAAGACCGCCTTCGAGCTTGGCCTGGTCGAGCGGCTCCTCGAGCACCGCAGGGGCTCGGTCGAGGCCCTCGGCCGGGCGATCGGCGCCGACGCGGCCGGACTGCGCTTCCTGCTCGACCTGCTCACGGCGAACGGCGTGGTCGAGGAGCGCGGCGGGGACGTGCGCCTGAGCCGGCGCTTCCTGGAGGCGCTGCGCTACCGCGACCTGCTTGAGACCAGGCTCGATTTCGCGGGCTTTACGCTCACCGATTTCGCCGACCTGTTCACCGCGCTGGTCAAGGACACGAGCGGCTTCGCGGCCAAGGCGCGCCTGTTCCAGCTGTTCGACTATCGGCGCTGCCTGGAGTCCACCCCGGAGAACTACGCGCAGACCCGCGGGTGGATGCGCATTACCTCGACGCTGACACGCTACGAGTCGCGCGCCTGCCTGCGGCTGCACGATTTTGGTCGCTACCGGCGCGCGCTCGACGTCGGCGGCAACAGCGGCGAATTCCTGCTGCAGTTGTGCCGCCGCAACCCGGAGCTGCGCGGCACCGTCTTCGACCTGCCCGTGGTGTGCGACGTCGGCATGGAGCACGTGCTCGGCGAGCCCGAGCATGCGCGGATCGGCTTCGTCAAAGGCGATGTGCGGCGCGACTCGCTGCCTCGCGGCCATGACCTGATCACCTTCAAGTCGATGCTCCACGACTGGCCGGCCGACGAATCGAGCCAGTTCATCGCCAAGGCGGCGCAGGCGCTCGAGCCCGGCGGCACAATACTGATCTTCGAGCGCGGGCCGATGCGCGTACGCGATGCGGCGCCGGCCTTCTCGCTCGTGCCGACGCTGCTGTTCTTCCGGTCCTACCGGCTGCCGCAGGACTACGTGACGCAGTTGCAGGCCCTGGGCCTGCGCGATGCCACGGTGCGCGAGATCGATCTCGACACGCCGTTCTTCGTGGTGAGCGCAAAAAAAGGCGAGTAGACTCGATCGCCGTGCTGGACGTATCTACACCCGCCCCGGCGACTGCCACGGCAAAGCGCTTCGCCGCGGCCGACTATGTCGAGCTCACGGTGCATTTCAAGTGCAACCTGAAATGCGAGCACTGCATGATCGAGGGCACCATGGACTGGCTGCAGCCGGAGTCCACGGACCAGTTCGAGACCATTCTTGCCCGCAATGCGCAGCAACGGACCTGGAAGGGATTGATCCTCACCGGCTCCGAGGTCACGCTGCGGCGCGACCTTCCCGACCTCGCGCGCATGGCGCGCGACAGCGGCTTCGAGCACGTGCGCATCCAGACCCACGGCGGACGCCTGGCGGAAGAAGCCTACTGCCGTGAGCTGGTCGAGGCGGGCGTGGACGAGTATTTCGTCAGCGTCACGGCAGCCGATGCCGCGACCCACGACGCCATCACCGCGGTGCCGGGCTCGTTCGAGCGCACGATCCGCGGGCTCGAGAATCTTGACGCGTTCGACGGCGTCGTCACGCTCACCAACACGGTCATCACCAAGCGCAGCTTTCGCCAGCTGCCCGCGGTGGTCGAGCGCCTCGCGCACCTGCGGCGCCTGGTGCAGATGGATTTCTGGAACTACTGGCCGATGCGCGAGACCGATGACAAGGATCTCATCGCGTCGCACCTCGAAGTGCTGCCTTACCTGCGCGAAGCGATCGCCGGCGCCCGGGCGCTCGGGCGCACGGTGGAAGTCAAGAACTTCCCCGAGTGCCTGCTGGGCGAGGACCGGGACGCGCTCGAGAACGACCAGCCCAAGCTGGTCATCGATCCGGAGTTCTGGCCCGAGTTCATGCGCAACGGCTTCCACCAGTGCGTCCACCGCAGCTACTGCGGCGCGCGCCGCTGCCTGGGGCTGAACACGGCCTATGTGCGCAAGTACGGCTGGCACGCCGACGTACTGGTGCCGTTCCCGACCATCCCAACCGAGGGGTAAGTGGCGCCGGTGAAGGAAACGGCGGCGAACGCGTTCAAGGTTTCGCTCGAAGCTGGCGACTTGGTGGTCGAATTCGGACGGATCGGCGATGCGGCGCCGGGAGGGCCGGGCACGGTCGCCGTCTCCGACCGCATCGTGCTGCCCCTGGATACGGCGCGCCGGCTGGTGCTCTCGCTCGGCGACTCTCTCGGCAGGCACGCCGCCGCGCTGCGCGCGGCCGAGGCGAAGGCCTTGCCGCCGGGCGAGGCCGCCGTCGCGGCGCGGCCCGGGCAAGTTGCGGTGCGCGCACCGGCGGACGAAGCGGGGGAGAAGGGCGCGCTGCTGCTGCGCCTCGTGGGCGAGCTCGACGTGCCGCACCAATACGAGCGCTCGTTCCGCATCTCCGAGGCGGGGCTGATGGCGAACCGTTACCTGCTGACGATCGACCGGCGCGACCTGCTGGGCGACCCGCGCGAGCGCCTGCTCGCGATCTGCGAGCGGCTGGGCATGCCTGCGGCGCTGCGCTCGGCGGCCGAACAACGCTTCGAGATGACGAGCTGCGCGCACTTCGGCTTCGAGGGGGATCCGGACAGCGTCGTGTGCAAGCTGTACCTGGAGCGCCAGGTTCCCGACGACGAGGCGCGGCGCGCGCGCGAGCAGGGCCAGCCGGCGCTGCTGCACCTCGCGTTCAAGTGGCAAATCGGCGGCGGCACCGAGGTCACGAGCGAATACCTGTGGTACCCGCAGCTGGCGACGGCGCAGATCGAGGCGCGGCTCGCGAGCCATGTCTACCGCGACCGGGCGCAGGCGTCGCTTGCGCTGGCGAAGGAAGTCCTTGCCCTGGCCGCCGCCAAGGTGCCGGTCGACCAATTGCAGTACCTCGAAGTGCAGGAGCCGGGCAACGGGCGCAAGTCGTTCGACCTGAACCTGTACAACGCGCGGCTGCAGGTCAAGGACCTGCAGCCCGTCCTGTACCGCATGCGCGACCTGTTCGGCGTGCGGCCGGGACAGTTCCAGGCGCTCTACGACCAGATCAAGGGCAAGACGATGGGCCACCTCGCCGGGGGCGTGCACCGCAACGGCAAGGACTTCTTCAACTTGTACTACGGGGTCGCGGGCTTTCCGCTTTTCAACGAGCGCCTGCGCCAGTCGCGATGAACGCGGCGGATCGCTTCGAGTATTCGACCGCACAGGACCCGTCGCTCAACTACTGCCTGTGGGAGTACAGCCCCGCGCATCCCGCGGACGACAAGTTCCGCTCGATCAACCTGCTATTCCAGTCGTTTGGCCACGCCGGCATCGACGCGCGCGCGTTCGACATCGTCGACGCGATCCGCGAGGGCATCGGCCCGTTTCGCACGGTGTTCGGCGTCAAGCTGCTGGGCGATCGGCTCGCCTGGGAGTTTTACTTCTACGACTACGAGAGAAGGAATCGCGCGGTGTCCATCTCACGCGTGCTGGAGGCGATCCGTCCGCTTGCTCCCAGCGACCTGAAGATCAGCGAGAGCCAGCCCTACTTCATGTTCTCGCTCGACCTCGACGCCGAACTGGCCGCGGGCCGGCGGGATATCGACGTGGTGCACATGTACGTCGGCAATCCGGGCAGCACGGTGTCCTCGGGCATCGCCTACGCGATGCGCGCGGGCGGCGCGACGCTCGAGAATTTCTACTTCTTCTTCGACGCCGCCACCCAGCTCGATGCGGCAGCGGCGAAGATCTGCAGTTCCGCGAATTTCGACGACACCCGCCTCCCGGTCGACGCCGTCCTGGTGCCGGAGCTGCGGGGCTGCAAGACCATCTGCGTGGCGAACAAGCAGACCCACGATTGCGTGTATTTCTCCGGCGTCGATGCGCGCCAGCTGCTGCTGTTCCTCGTCAGGCTCGCCTATCCGGAGGCGATCGTGTCGTTCGTGCGCCAGAACCTTGCCAACCTCGATCACCTGCTGTTCGACGTCGGCTTCGATTACCGCATGGAGGGCGACGGCATCGCCGTCCTCAAGAGCGGGTACTACGGCGTGTTTTGAGGCACGAGAATCCAACGGCAAGCCGAAAATCCAGCTAACAAAAAATTACCTTTGCCTATGATTGCTGGAATGCCCATCCATTCATTGGCTTGGATCTGGGAGTTCGCATGGATTCTAATGAATGGCACGCGCACCCGGTTCGCCGCCGCTTTTGCGCCCATCAACAAGTCTAGGAGTTGCAACAAAAACAGTTCAGACTTCGCCGGCTAGCGATTTACTGAAGCAAACAAAAAGAGTCGGTAAAACAGCAGCACTGCAGGAACGGGGGCGTGATTTGGATGTAGAGGTAGATGTCTCGGCCACGGCCGATGGGGGCGGCGACATGCTCGCGCGCGCCTCCGACGCGTCTCGCACCCGACGCAGCAACCGGTTCGCCCCCGCTCCCCTGTCGATTGCGCTACTTCGCGCATTGCCCGCTGACGCCCCGTCACGGAGTTCAACATGAAAACATTCGCTGCGCTTCTTGGCCGCAAGGCCTTCAAGCCGTCCCTGATCGGCCAAAAGCTGCGCGAAGCATTTTCACGATGGTCGCGCCCCGCCGCCGAGCGGCGCGTGCTGCCCGGGCTCTCGGCGCCGGCGCGGCGCCACAGCTTCATGCTCGAGGCACTGGAGCCGCGGCTGCTGCTGTCGGCGGACCTGTCCTACGCCGCGACCAGCACGGCGCACGACTTCACCGTCAAGGCTGCCGGGAGCTCGATCAGCCTTTACGACTCCAGCAACCTGGTCACCGCGCTCGCCACCAAGGCGATCAGCGGCGGCGGCGATGTCAGCGTCAGCGTCGCGCGCGACGACACCCTGGGGGCACAGGGAATCAACGGCGACACGCTGCGCATCGACCTCGACAGCTTCAACGCGCTCGACGCGTCGCTCAGCGGCCATACCCTGACGATCGACTTCCAGGGCGGCAGCGAGCGCCTCAGCACCGACCACCTCTTCATCAACGGCGCGACCGGCGAAGTCGGCTATGGCCTGACGATCCAGAGCAGCTCGGACATCGCTTCGAGCGCCATCGCGAGCATCACCGGCGACCTCACGCTGAAGTCCGAGCAGACCGCCTCCGACCTGCTCAGCACCGGCTTGTGGGCCGACAGCAACACCGCGATCACGCTGACGGGCGCGAACCTGACTGCGAGCGGTGCGATCAACCTGACTGCGCATTCGGACGTGACCGTGAGCACCGACGGCACCAACATGTCGGCCATCGACGGCGCGCTGATCACCAGCTTCTCGGGCGCGACGATCGACATCAGCGGCAACTCGGTGCTGCACGCGAGCGACATCAACCTCACCTCGGCGGTCGACGGCACGCTCACCGCGACGGCGTCCATGGCGGCGATCAAGCTGGTCGTGGTCGCCGGCGACGCGAATCCCGCGATTACGATCGAAGGCACCTCGACGCTGGCCGCGACCAACACCCTCACTGTGCTGGCGAAGTCGGATGTCACGATCAACGCGTCGACCACGCCGACGACCAACAGCGATTCCTCGCTCGACGCCGCGGTGGTGAGCACCACCTACGGCAGCGGCGCGCTGCTAAGTGTGTCCGGGGGCGCGACGTTGAGCGCGACCAACGCCGTCTCGCTGACCGCGAGCAGCAAGCTCACCGCCAACACGACGGCCGACGCGAACGTGGGGAGCACCGCCGGCGCGGCGGTGGCGGTGGCGGTTGTCACCGGCGACACCACGGGATCGATCTCCGGGGCGACCGTCGACGGCAGCTCGGTCAGCCTGGGCGCGAGCTCGGACCGCACCATCACCACGCTCGCCAAGTCCGCGCCTGGGGGCTCTTCGCAGAGCGGCGACAGCAGCAACGCGAGCGAGAGCACGCTGCATGATCACAACGCCTCGACCAGCGACGGCGACGTGACCGTTGCCGGCGCGGTGGCGGTCACCGTCGACACCGGCACCACCTCGGCGTTCCTGCAGAACGCGATCCTCGACGCGGGCACGGGCGCGGTCACGGTTTCGGCCTCGTCTGCCGACGTCGTCTCGACTACCGCCGATGGCGAGTACACCGGCAGCGGCGCCACTGGAGTCGGGGTTGCGGTGGCGATCAACGCCGTCGACCGCGACGATTACGCGTACATCACAGGCTCGACGCCGGGCACCACGATCACCGCCGGCACGCTCTCGGTACAGGTGCTCGCGCCTTCGCAGAGCAGCTTTACCGCCCAGGCCACGGCCGGCATCGGCAGCCCTTCCAACGTCGGCGTCGCAGGCTCGCTCGCCATCAACGTGGTGGTGACCAGGCACGAGGCGTACATCGACGACAACGCCACGGTCACGCTCACCGGCAACCCGAACGTGACGGTCGAAGCGCATTCGAACGTGAATAGCGTCGCCAAGGCGCTGCCCGCGGACGGCGGCAGCGACAGCACCAAGGTCGGCATCGGCGCCTCGGTCGCATTCGACTACAGCGAGGACACGACCGCCGCCTATTTCGACGACGGCGCGGTCTTCACCGGGGCGAACGCCCTGACGCTCACCGCAGACTCGCAGCACCAGATGGAAACCGACGCGACCAGCGGCGGCAAGGGCGGCACCGCGGTGACCCCCGTGATCGCGATCTCGATCGCCAACGACGACGCGCACACGACCCTGGGCACGGGCGGCCTGCTCACGATCGGCGGGGACTTCATCGCCAGCGCCTCGCTCGCCGACAGCGTGACCACCACCGCCACCGGCGACACCAAGTCCTCGAGCACCGGGGTCGGCATCTCGATCGCACTGAGCGTGGTGAACGACACGTCGCTCGCGACCACCGCCCGCAACGTGCTGACGACCGGCGGCGCGGTGTCCTTCCTTTCCAGCGCCAATTCGTCCAGCCAGTCGAGCGCCAAAGCGAGCGTCGCCGGCGGCCCGGCGGACGACGACTCGGGCGACCACGACGGCGATGGCAAGCAGTCGGTGACCAACAAGACCAAGGGCCAGCTTGGCTACGCCGACAGCGAATCGGGCGCCCAGAGCAACCATGCCAGCGGCACCAAGGGCGCGAGCTCGCCCGACGCCTCGACTTCCGACGGCCAGGTCAGCGTCGCCGGCGCGGTGGCGGTGAACCTCGAGTTCGCGAGCTCCAAAGCCTACGTCGACGGGCCCACCATCGGTGCCACCGGGACGCTCACGATAGGCTCGAAGGCCAACGTCGACGGATCGGCGGTCGCCGACGGCAGCGCGGTGATCGGCGGCATCGAGTTCGACCCGACCGCCTCGGGCATCGTCGACACGACCGCCAACACGATCGACCTCGGCGGCGCGCACGGGCTGGCCAACGGCGCCTCGGTGGTCTATTCGCACGGCGACGGCGGCACCGACATCGGCGGCCTGGCCGATGGCAGCACCTACTACGTCAACATCAGCGGCGGCAAGGTCAAGCTCTACGACACCAAGGACCACGCCACCGCGGGCGGGGCGACCGGGCTGGTGGACCTGACTTCCACCGGCGGAGGCACGACGCAGAGCCTGAAGGGCGCGGGCCCCGGCGGCACCGCCGTCGGCGTCGCGGTTTCGGTCAACTACGCCGATGTCACCAACCTCGCCTACGTGGGGGCGTCGGTCATCAATACGGGCGGATTGACCGTCAGCGCGACGACCGGCGAGCGCGACGTCACGTTCGATCCCACGAGCAAGGTCGATACCAGCGCCGACACGATCGACGCGGGCACCTCGGGGCTGCGCACCGGCGACGCGGTCACCTACAACAACGGCGGCGGCACCGACATCGGCGGGCTGGCCACCGGCACCGTCTACTACGTCAACGTCCAGAGCGACGGCAAGCTCAAGCTCTACGACACTCGCGCGAACGCCCTCGCGGGCGGCAGCACCGGGGTCAAGGACCTCACCAGCGCCGGTGGCGGCACGACGCACAAGCTGATCGACACGACCGACAGCTTTAACGCCCAGGCGACCTCGGGCGCGGGCGGCGGCGAGACCGGCGTGGCGGGGTCGGTGGCGATCAACATCGCCAGCACCGACACCGAGGCGGACCTCGCCTACAACCTGCACGTGCCCACGGTGACCATCAGCGGCGGCGGCGACGTCTCGCTCACCGCCCAGAGCGACGTGTTCAACACCGCGAGCGCGCTGCCCTCGAACGGCGGTGGCGACGGCACCAAGACCGGCGTCGGCGCCTCGGTGGCGTTCAACTACGGCGAAAACTCGACCCTGGCGCTGCTCGGGGACGACACCACGATCACCGGAGCGCATGCGCTCACGCTGACGGCGACCTCCGGCCACGACATGATCACCCTGGCGAAGAGCGGCTCGAAGGGCTCGACCGCGATCACCCCGGTGGTGGCGATCTCGGTCTCGGACAACGAGACCGACGCGACGGTGGGCGATGGGCTGCTTGTTTCGGTCAGCGGCAACTTCAGCGCGACGGCTGCGCTCACGAGCAAGGTCCAGACCACCGCCACCGGCGACACCGAGTCCGACAGCACCGGCGTGGGCATCTCGATCGCGGTCACGGTGGCCAATGACGACGCGCTCGCGACGACCGCGCGCAATCTGTCGTCCGGCGGCACGATGACGTTCTCGGCGAGCGCCATTTCGGAGAGCAGTTCGAACGCCAGCGCGAGCGTCGCGGGCGGCGAGCCCGACGACGGCAACGCGGACAACAGCAGCGGCACCGGCGACCAGTCGGTCACCAAGAAGTCCAGCGACCAGATGGGCTTTGCCGACAGCAAGTCGAAGGAAAAGAAACCGAGCGCCAAAGGCACCGGGGGCGCGAGCGCGCCCGACGCCTCGACCTCCGACGGCCAGGTGAGCGTCGCGGGCGCGGTGAGCGTGAACATCGAGCTTGCGACCGCCAAGGCCTATATCCCGGACGTCGTGATCGTCTCGGGCGGCCTGCTTACGGTCGAGTCCGCCGCCAACGTCGACGGCTCGGCGACCGCCAACGGCAGCGCGGTGCTGGGCGCGATCGAGTTCGACCCGACCGCCACCGGCGCGGTCAACATCAGCACCGACACCCTCAACATCGGCGGCGCACACGGCCTGAAGACCGGCGACAAGGTTCATTACCTCGCTGGAAACGATGACACCGCGATCGGTGGCCTGACCGACGACCACGACTACTACGTCAACGTCCAGAGCGACGGCACGCTGAAGCTCTACGACACCAAGGACCATGCCACCGCGGGCGCCGCGACCGGGCTGCTCGACCTGACCTCCGCGGGCACCGGCACGCACCATATCTTCCAGGGCGTGGGCAAGGGCGGCACCGGCGTGGGTGCGGCCGTGACCGTCAACTACGCCGACGCGACCAACCTCGCTTACGTCAGTTCGACCAACGTCACCGCCGCTGGGATGACCATCCAGGCGACGATGGCTGCGGACGGCACCGACACGACCGACACCTTCAGCGCGCAATCGACCTCCGGCGCGGGCGGCGGCAAGACCGGCGTCGCGGGCTCGGTGGCGATCAACATCGCCTTCACGGACACGGAGGCGCGTCTCGATCCGTCGGCGCAGGTGGCGATCACCGGCAGCGGCGACGTCACCCTCAAGGCCGCGAGCAACACCTCGAACACGGCCAAGGCGCTGCCCTCGGATGGCGGCGGCTCGGGCACCAGTGTCGGCGTAGGCATCTCGGTCGCAGTGAACTACGGCGAGAACGAAACTTACGCGAATATGGGCGGCAACTCGGCGCTGACCGGCGCGCACAACCTCGACATCGAGGCGGCCTCGGGGCAGGTGATGACCACCCAGGCCAAGAGCGGCGCGAAGGGCGCGACCGGCGTGACGCCGGTGGTTGGGATTTCGATTACCGACAACGACACCGAGGCCGAGATCGGATTCGGCGGACTGCTGTCGATCAGCGGCAACCTTACGGCGAAAGCCACGCTCGCCGACCAGGTGGGCACTGACGCGGAGGGCGACACCAAGTCGACCGACACCGGGGTCGGCATCTCGGTCGCGGTTACCGTGGTCACCGACAGCGCAATCGTGGCCACCTTGCGCGACCTGTCGGTGACCGGCACGGCGACGCTTGCCGCGAGCACGGTCTCGGGTAGCGAGTCGGTCGCCAGCGCGAGCGTCAAGGGCGGCCAGGCGGACAACAATAGCGGCAGCCACTCCGACAACGGCACGGACCAGTCGGTCGACAACACGACCAACGCGCAGAGCAGCTTCGGCGATTCCAAGGCGAAGGAAAAGAATTCGAGCGCGAAAGGCACCCAGGGCCAAAAGCAGAACAACGCGTCCACTTCCGACGGCAGCGTGAGCGTTGCCGGCGCGGTCGCGGTCACGATCGAGACGGGCGTGTCGGGGGCCCTCATCACGGACGGCCGGCACGTCACCGTCGGCGGCATGCTGAGCGTCACCTCGGCCGCCAACGTCGACGGCCACGCGATCGCGGACGGCTCTGCATCGACCGCAAGCGGCGGCACGGGTGTGGGCGTTGCGGTGTCGGTCGATGTCGCCAACGTCACCAACGAGGCCAACATCGGCGACGCGACGGTGATCAGCGCCGGCGGCCTGACGGTGCAGGCGACGATGGCCGACCGCAGCGTCAAGGTGGTCACGGCGCCGGTGCCGGTGGTTGACACTACCAAGGACACGATCTTCCTCGGCCTCGCCTCCGGCCTGAAGACGGGCGACCAGGTGCTGTACTCGCCGTCGGACCCGATCAGCGACACGGCGATCGGCGGGCTTTCCATCGGCAGCAGTTACTACGTCAACGTCAAGACCGACGGCACGCTCAAGCTCTACGACACCAAGGCGCATGCAGTCGCAGGCGGAAGCGCCGGGCTGGTGGACCTGACCTCCGGGGCGACCGGGACCGAGCACGACTTCTTCAAGTACGTCTC
>JBOIFE010000047.1:0-12732 GCA_050741015.1 Burkholderiales bacterium
CGCCGGTCGCGCTGCGCCAGACCTCGAGCTTGGGGATCGGCGCGTGCTTGAAGCCCTCGACGATCACCAGGTCGCACGGCGACAGGCGCTGCAGCTGTTCTTCGAAGGGCGGCTCTGCGGCGCCGCGCAGCTCGTGCATCAGCACCCAGCGCCGCGACGACGTGACCAGCACCTCGGCCGCGCCCGCGTGGCGGTGGCGGTAGGAGTCCTTGCCGGGCTGGTCGACGTCGAACGTGTGGTGCGCATGCTTGATCAGCGACACGCGCAGCCCGCGCTGCGCAAAACGGGGGATTAATTTCTCGATGAGCGTGGTCTTGCCGCTGCCCGACCAGCCTGCGAAGCCAAAGGTCTTCATCCCGGGCGGGATTCTACCGCCCCGCCCTCGATGTGCAGCCGCACGACGCCTTCAAGGTCGATCACGTCGCGATCGTGGCAGGCCACGACCACCGTGCAGCGCTCGTCGCGCAGCTGCGCGAGCAGCGCGAGCGTCTGTGCGCGCCCCTCGTGATCGAGGTTGCTGGTCGGCTCGTCGAGCAGCAGCAAGTCCGGGCGAAGCGCGCGCGCGCGCGCGAGCGCCGCGCGCTGTTTTTCCCCGCCCGAGAGGCTGGCCGGCGGCGTCGCGCGCCGCGCATCGAGGCCCGCCCAGGCGATCGCGTCTTCCACGCGCCGCTGGCGCTCTCCGCGCGGAACATCGCGGCATCGCAGCCCGTACTCGAGGTTGTGCACCAGGCTGGTGTGAAAGAGGTAGGGGTCCGGGTGCACGTAGACCGCCTCGCCGCGCACGCGAATCTCGCCCGAGTCCGCCCTGTCCAGCCCCGCGACGAGGCGCAACAGCGTCGTCTTTCCGCTGCCGTTCGGCCCCGTCAGCACGTAGGTGCGTCCCGCCTCGATTTCGAGGCGCCCGATGTCGAACAGCAGCCGCGGGCCGAACGACTTGCGCAGGCCGGTCGCGACGACGAGCGGCGCGCTCATCGGAGGCCGCCCTTGCCTTGCAGCAGCGCAAGCAGGATGTTGACGCCGAGCGCGACCGCCATCAGCACCAGCCCGAGCGCGATGCCCTGGGGGAAGTCGCCCTTGCTGGTCTCGAGCGCGATCGCGGTGGGGATGTTGCGCGTCAGGCCCTCGATGTTGCCGCCGACCATGATCGCGCAACCGACTTCCGACACGACGCGCCCGAAACCGTTGACCACGGCCGCGAGCACGCCAAAGCGCACCTCCCACAGCGTGGTGAGCGCGGCGCGCAGCCGGCGCGCCCCCAGGCAGCGCGCGGTCTCGTACACGCGCGGGTCCGCGCCTTGCACCGCCGAGATCGTGAACACGACCAGGATCGGCAGCGCGATCATCATGTAGCCCAGGATGATCGCCGTCGGCGTGAACAGCAGCTGCCAGTCGCCGAACGGGCCGCGGCGCGACAGCATCAGGTAGATCAGCAGCCCGATCACCACGGTCGGGAACGACAGCAGCGCCTGCACCAGCACGACGAGCACGCGCTGGCCCGGGAAGCGGCGCCTCGCAAGCAGGAATCCCAGCGCGATCGACGGCGGCGCGACGACCGCGATCGAGACGACCGCGGTCCACAGCGAGAGCCAGATCGCCTGCTCTAGCCCCGGGTCGCCCGCCGCGAGCAGCTCGAACGCGCGGCGCGTGGGCTCCAGCAGATCCATCTCCCGCTACTTCCTGTAGTCGGGGAAGAAGAGCTGGGCGCCCTTGGGCTTGAACTCCGCGATCGCCTTCTGGCCTTCGTCCGAAGTCAGCCATTCGATGAAGTGCATCGAGCCTGCATAGTCCACGCCCGGGTACTTCTTCGGATTGACCGCGATCACGCCGTAGGGGTTGAGCAAGGCCTTCGCGCCTTCGACCATGATCTCGAGGCCCGTCTTGTCCTTGTAGGTGGCATAGGTTGCGCGGTCGGTCATCGTGTAGCCCCGCTTCTCGGCGGTGACCGTGAGGGTCTGGCCCATGCCCTGCCCGATCGCGAGGTAGTTCGGGCCCTTCGGATCGACGCCGAGCTTCTTCCAGAAGCCGAGCTCCTTCTTGTTGGTGCCCGAGTCATCGCCGCGCGAGACGAAGATCGCGCCCTTGTCTTTCACCTGCTTCAGCGCCGCGAGCGGATCCTTCATGCCGCGGATGCCGGCCGGATCGGCGTGCGGGCCGACGATGACGAAGTCGTTGTACATCAGGTCGCGGCGGTTCACGCCGTAGCCCTCGGCGACGAACTTGTCCTCCGCGGCTCGCGCGTGGACCATGATCATGTCGACGTCGCCGTTCTCGCCGAGCTTGATCGCGGCGCCGGTGCCGACCGCCGTGTAATGCACCTTGCAGCCGCACTTGGCCTCGTAGATCGGCAGCAGGTACTGCAGCAGTCCGGAGTTGTCGGTGCTGGTGGTGGTGGCCATCCTCAGGTCCTTGGCCTGCGCCGGCACGGCGATTGCCAGCGCGAGGATGAGCGCGAGGTTCTTCAGGGTCTGCATGTCGGGAGTCTCCTTGGCCGCCGGGGCTCCGGCGTTGGGCCAATGCTAACGGGACACCTCGCGACGCCAAATATGCACCTCTGTGCATAATAGAGATCAAGGGGCTCGGCGGAGCCCTCACGTACACTGGAACGCGTGATCAAGCTCAGCCTGCAGTACGAATGGGCGCCCCTGCCCGGCAAGGGCACGGTGCTCGACGCGATGCTCTTCCGCGTGTTGCGCGCGATCCACGAGACCGGCTCGATCGCCGCCGCGGCTCGCCGCGTGGACATGTCCTATCGGTACGTCTGGGGACTGACGGGCAAGTGGGAGCGGCACCTCGGCAAGCCGCTCGTCGTACTGCAGCAGGGCCGCGGCGCTCAACTGACGGCGTTCGGCGAGAAGCTGCTCTGGGCCCAGCGGCTGGTCTCCGCCCGGCTCACGCCCGACCTCGAAAGCGTGCGCCAGGAAATCGAACGCGCGCTGAGCGAAGGCACCGAGGCGGTCGACGAGCGCCTCGCGGTCTGCGCGAGCCACGACCTCGCACTCGCGCAGCTGCGCGACGGCCTCGCGCAGCGGCCCGGGCTCAAGCTCGACGTGCGGTTCCAGGGCAGCCTCGAGTCGCTCGGCGCGCTCGCGCGCGACCAATGCGTGCTGGCGGGATTCCACATCGCGGACGGGCTCGAGGACGCGGCGGTGACGCTGTTCCGCGAGCTGCTCGATGCGCGGGAGCACGTGGTGGTTGGATTCGCCACGCGCACGCAGGGCCTGATGTTTGCGCAGGGCAATCCGAAGGCGATCGCGAGCCTGGCCGACCTGACGCGACCCGGCGTGCGCTTCGTCAACCGCCAGCGCGGCTCGGGCAGCCGCGTCGAGCTCGACCAGCTGCTTTCGGGGGCGGGCATCGACGCCGCGGCGATCGCCGGCTACCAGAACGAGGAGTTCACGCACCTGGCGATCGCGGCGACGATCGCGGGCGGGCGCGCCGACGCCGGCTACGGCATCAAGGCGGCCGCGGCGGAGTACAGCCTGGACTACCTTTCCCTGCTCACCGAGCGCTACTACTTTGCCTGCCGGCGCGAAACGCTGGACTCCGCGCCGGGACAGGACTTTCTCGCCGCGCTTCGCGGCGCGGAGATGCGGGAAATCCTCGGCCGGCTGCCGGGCTACGGCAACGGCATCACCGGCCAGGTCCACGCAATCGGTGACGCGCTGCCGCCACCTCGGGCGCCGCGCGCGGCCCCGCGAAGCGCCGGCCATGGCGCAAAGGCCCGCTGAGGCCGCTGACGCGGCGGCCGTGCCGACCGCCGCGGGAAACCGCTACGACCGCGCCGAGTGGGCCGGCGCCTTCGGCGACCTCGGCACGCTGCTGCCGTTCGTGCTCGCCTACATCGCCGTAGTCAGGATCGACCCCGCCGGCCTGCTGCTCGGATTCGGCACCTGCATGATCGCAGCGGGGCTTTACTACCGCACCCCAGTGCCGGTGCAGCCGATGAAGGCGATCGGCGCGGTCGCGGCGACGCAGGCGGCGCAGACGGCGACCATCACTGCTTCCACCGTTGCGGCGGGCGGCCTCGCGACCGGCGTGATCTGGCTGCTGCTGGGGGCCACTGGCCTCACGCAGCGCGCCGCGCGCGTCGTGCCGCGACCCATCACGACCGGCGTGATCCTCGGCCTGGGCTTCGCCTTCATGCTTCAGGGCGTCAAGATGATGTCCGGGGGGTGGATCGTCGCGGCGGTGGCGATGGCGATCGCGCTGCTGCTGCTCGCCAACCGCCACCTGCCGGCGATGTTCGTGCTGCTGCTGTTCGGCGCCGTCGCCGCGCTGGTGGCCGATCCGACGCTCGTGCGCGAACTCTCGAAGGTGGAGATGTCGTTCCGGCTGCCGTCCTTCCCGCTGGGCTCGCTCAGCTGGCACGACGTACTGGTCGGCGTCGTGTTCCTCGCGCTGCCGCAGTTGCCGCTCACGTTCGGCAACGCGATCCTCGCGCTGAAAGAGGAGAACAACCGCGTGTTCCCGGCGCGGCCGGTCAGCGTGGGGCGCCTGTCGATCAGCACCGGGCTGATGAACCTCTTCGGCGCCGCCGTGGGCGGCGTGCCGATGTGCCACGGCGCCGGCGGCATGGCGGGCCATGTCCGGTTCGGCGCGCGCACCGGCGGCGCGGTCGTGATCCTCGGCGCGATCCTGTGCGCCACGGGCTTGCTGTTCGCGGACTCGGTGACGACGCTGCTGCGGATCTTTCCACTGCCGGTGCTCGGCGTGGTGCTCTTTCTCACCGGCGCGCAGCTCTCGCTCGGCTCCTGCGAACTCGGCAAGACGAAGGCCGAGCGCTTCGCCGCGCTGGTTACGGCCGGCTGCGCGGTGTGGAACGTGGGGCTCGGGTTCGTTCTCGGCTGGCTCGTGCTCGCGGGGCTGCGACGCGGTTGGGTGAAGCTGTGAGGCGGCTGCTGGCCGTAGCGTCCTGCCTGCTGTGCGTAGCCGCGCATGCACAGTCGCCGGTCGTCGTCTTCGCCGCCGCCAGCCTGAAGAACGCGCTCGACGAGGCGGCGACCCGCGCGCCGGTGCCCGCGGTCGTGTCCTACGCCTCCAGCTCCACGCTCGCCAAGCAGATCGCGAACGGCGCGCCGGCCGAGATCTTCATCTCAGCCGACCTGCAGTGGATGGACTACCTCGAGAAGCGCGACCGCGTGCGCAAGGGCTCGCGGGGCAACCTCCTCGGCAACAGGCTGGTGCTGATCGCCCCGGCCGCCAGCGCGGCGCGGGCAACAATCGAGGCCGGCTTTCCGATTGCGCGGCTGCTAGGGCGGCAGGGTCGGCTCGCGCTCGGCGACCCGACGCACGTGCCGGCGGGCAAGTACGCGAAGGCCGCGCTCGAGTCGCTCGGGGTCTGGGACAGCGTGAAGGGGCGGCTCGCGCCGGCCGAAAACGTACGCGCGGCGCTCGCGCTGGTGGCACGCGCCGAGGCGCCGCTCGGCGTGGTCTACTCGACCGACGCGGCCGCCGAACCCAGGGTTCGCGTGGTCGGCACCTTCCCCGAGCGCTCGCACCCGCCGATCATCTACCCGGTCGCGATCATGAAGACTGCGAAGGGCGAGCGCGCGGACCTCTTCCTCGAGTATCTGGATTCGCCCACGGCGCGAGGCATTTTCAAGAAGTACGGCTTCACGCCGCTAAACTGACGGAGTGCTGCTCACCGCCGACGAGCTCGAGATCGTCCGCCTCAGCCTGAAGGTCGCGGCCTGGGGCACGCTCGGTAGCCTTCCGGTCGGGCTCGCGCTCGCGCTCGTGCTCGGGCGGCTGCAGTTTCCCGGCAAGACGCTGCTCGACGGCGTGGTGAGCCTGCCGCTCGTGCTGCCGCCGGTGGTCACCGGCTACTTCCTGCTGGTGGGCTTCGGAACGCAGGGAGCAATTGGCGCCTTTCTCGAGCGGCATTTCGGCGTGGTCTTCGCGTTCCGCTGGACGGGCGCGGCGCTCGCCGCCGCGATCATGGGGCTGCCGCTCGCGGTGCGCGCGATGCGCCAGGCGGTGGAGGCCGTCGACGAGCGCCTGGAAGCCGCCGCCGCGACGCTCGGCGCGAACCGCGCCTGGGTCTTCGCCACGGTGACGCTGCCGCTCGTGATGCCGGGGATCGTCAACGGACTGCTGCTTTCGTTCGCGCGCAGCCTCGGCGAGTTCGGCGCCACCGTCACCTTCGTGTCCAACATCCCCGGCGAAACGCGCACGATTCCACTTGCGATCTACACCTACACGCAGGTGCCGGGCGGCGACGCACAGGCGCTGCGCCTGTGCCTGGTCTCGATTGCGCTGTCGCTGGGCGCGCTCGTCGCCTCGGAGCTGCTGCTGCGCGCCACGCGCCGGCGGATCCTGGGATGAGGCTCGAGCTCGATATCGCCATTGCGCTGGGCACCTTCGAGCTCGAGGCGAAGCTCGAGAGCGATGCCGGTGTTACTGCGCTCTTCGGCCGCTCGGGCGCGGGCAAGACCACGATCCTCAACGCGATCGCCGGGCTCGTGCGCCCGCAGCGCGGAACCCTCCGGCTCGATGGCATGACGTTCTTCGACGCGGCGCAGCGCATCGACTTGCCCGTTCAACGCCGGCGCCTCGGCTACGTCTTCCAGGAAGGCCGGTTGCTGCCCCACCTGACGGTGCGCCAGAACCTGCTCTACGGCCGATTCTTCACGCCCGCCGGCGAGCGGCGCACCGAGTTCGACCCGGTCGTCGCCCTGCTCGACCTCGCGCCGCTGCTTGCTCGGCGCCCCCACGACCTCTCAGGCGGCGAGAAGCAGCGCGTGGCGATCGGCCGCGCGCTGCTCGCGAGCCCGCGGCTGCTGCTGATGGACGAGCCGCTCGCGTCCCTCGACGCGGGGCGCAAGGGCGAAATCCTGTACTACATCGAGCGCCTGCGCGACGAGACGCGGATCCCGATCGTCTACGTCAGCCACGCGATCGACGAGGTCGTGCGCCTCGCCGACACCGTGGCGCTCGTCTCCGAGGGCCGTGTGCGCGCGATCGGGCCGGTGGCGGAGATGGCGGGGCGGCTCGATCTGCGACCCCACCTCGGGCGCTTCGAGGGCGGCGCGGTGATCGAGGCGACGGTCGCCGAGCAGGATCTCGACATGGGGCTCGCGCGGCTCGTCTTTCCCGGCGGCGAGCTCTACGCGCCCGACGTGGACGCGCTCGCGGGCACCCCGGTCCGGGTGCGCATCCGCGCGCGCGACGTGGCGCTGGCGCTGTCCAGGCCGATGGATGCTTCGTTTCTGAACGTGCTCGCGGGCACTGTCACCGCGGTCGGCGAGGATGCCGGCGCGAGCGTCGACGTGCAGCTGGCCGTGGGCGGCACGCCCGTCATCGCGCGCATCACCCGCAAGTCGTGCATGGCGCTGGGCCTCGCGCCCGGCAAGTCCGTCTACGCCCTGGTCAAGGCCGTCGCCATCGACCGCCACAGCGTCGGCTACGCTTGATATACTTTCCGCGCGGGGAATTGCAGACTCCCCTTTGAAGACGCCCTCGCGTCCAAGCTCTGCGGTCTCTTCAAGGAGAGAAGCATGGACGCGAGCCTCACCCCCGCCGCATTGCGGCAAGCCCTGCTGTCGGACCGCCCGCCCCTCGTCATCGATGTGCGGCGTGGCCCCGCTTTCCTCGCCGCCCCCAACATGATTCGCGGCGCCTTGCGGCGCGATCCCGACAGCGTCGAGCGCTGGAAGGCGCGCATGCCCAAGGACAGGGACGTCGTGGTCTACTGCGTGCACGGCCTCGAGGTCAGCCGCCGCGTCGCCCACGTGCTCGGCGCCCGCTTCCTGCAGGGCGGCATCGAGGCCTGGGACGGCCAGCGCGCGGACAAGCCCGCCGGCGCGCCGACCCGCTGGATCACGCGCGAGCGCCCGAAGATCGATCGCGTCGCCTGCCCCTGGCTGATCCGGCGCTTTATCGACGAGGATGCGCAGTTCCTCTACGTACCGAAGGACGACGTCGGACGCGAGGCCGCGGCGCGCGGCGCGATTCCGTACGACGTGCCGGACGTGGAGTTCACTCACGTGGGCGGGCGCTGCAGCTTCGACGCGTTCATCTACCGCTACCGGCTCACCGATGCGGCGCTGATCAAGCTTTCGGAGATCGTCCGCAGCGCGGACACCAATCGCCCGGAGCTCGCGCCGGAGTCCGTGGGCCTTGTCGCGCTCTCGATCGGCCTGTCGGCGCTCCACGCCGACGACCATGAGATGCTCGAAGCCGGCATGCCGATGTACGACGCGCTCTACGCCTGGTGCGCCGTCGGCCCGGGAGAGGTGCACACGTGGAATCCCGCGGTTTTGGCGAACGGGAGAGTCTCATGACCCTCGCCCTTCAGGACCTGCCTTTCTCTCCGGCGACGCTGCGCGGACTGTCGGAGCGACTCATCCAGTCGCACCACCAGAACAACTACGCCGGTGCCGTAAGGCGCCTGCTCGCTATTCGCGAGCAGCTCGCGACGCTGGATTGGCCGAAAACCCCGGGATTCGTCCTCAACGGTCTCATGCGTGAACAACTGATCGCCGCAAATTCCATGACCCTGCACGAGCTGTACTTTGGCTGCCTCGGCGGCGACGGCGTGCTCGCGCCTGGGGGCAAGGCAGCCGGGCTGCGCGATGCGGGCATCGGTGCGCACTATCTGCGTGGCGGCATCGAGGCCTGGAACACTTCCGGGCTGCCTGTGAAACCCAAATGAGCGATTCGCCGCCAATCGCAGTGGGCCTGCGGGAAGCCTCCGGATTCTGGCTCAAGCTCGGCTTCATCAGCTTCGGCGGGCCCGCGGGGCAGATTGCGATCATGCACCAGGAGCTGGTCGCGCGGCGGCGCTGGATCTCCGAAAAGCGCTTCCTGCACGCGCTCAACTACTGCATGCTGCTGCCCGGCCCCGAAGCGCAGCAGCTCGCCACTTATCTCGGCTGGCTGATGCACCGGACGCGTGGCGGCCTGATCGCCGGCGGCCTGTTCATCCTGCCCTCGGTATTCATCCTAATCGCGCTGTCCTGGCTTTACATGGCCTGCGGCCAGGTGCCGGCGGTGGCGGGGTTGCTCTACGGCATCAAGCCGGCAGTGGTGGCGATCGTGCTGGCGGCGGCCTGGCGCATCGGCTCGCGCGCGATCAAGCACCCGGCGCTCTGGGCGCTCAGCGTGGCCGCCTTCTGCGCAGTGGGCCTGTTCTCGGTTCCGTTTCCTTACGTCGTGGCCGGAGCGGCGCTGGCTGGAATGCTCGGCGGTCGTTTCGCCCCGCGCGTCTTCTCGGGCGGCACAACGCACGCCGGCACCGCCAGCTACGGGCCCGCGCTCATCGACGACGACACGCCCGTGCCGGAACATGCCCGCTTCCGGCCGCGGCGGCTCGCCGGCATGCTCGCCGCGGGCCTGGCGTTGTGGGCGGTGGCGCTGGGCGCGCTGGTGCTCGTGGTGGGATGGGAGGGCACCCTGGCGCAGATGGGCTGGTTTTTCACCAAGGCTGCGCTGCTCACCTTTGGCGGCGCCTATGCGGTGCTGCCCTACGTTTACCAGGCGGCGGTGGAAGGCCACCAGTGGCTCAGCGCGACTCAGATGATCGACGGGCTCGCGCTGGGCGAAACAACACCCGGCCCGCTGATTATGGTCGTGGCCTTCGTGGGCTTCGCCGGCGCCTGGTCGCAGGCCGTTTTCGGGTCGCTGTCGCTCGCGCTCGCGGGCGTGGCGGGCACGCTGGTCGCAACCTATTTCACGTTCCTACCCTCGTTCCTGTTCATCTTCGCCGGCGCCCCGTTCGTCGAGGCGACGCACGGCAACCTGCGCTTCACGGCACCGCTGGTCGGCATCACGGCCGCCGTGGTCGGCGTCATTGTCAGCCTCGCCGTATTCTTCGCGCGGCACGTGTTTGTGTCGGCGGAGGGCATCGACGGCGCGTCGATTGCGCTCGCGGCCGCGGCGCTTGTGGCGCTGGTGCGGTTCAAGACGGGCCTGATCCCGGTCATCCTCGCGAGCGGCGCGGCCGGCCTGTGCTATAGACTGTTTTTCGCCTGAAGGGGAAATGCATGACCGCCTACGTCATCGCCGAGGTCGAGGTCACCGACCCGGCCGGCTTCGAGGAGTACCGCAAGCAGGTGCCCGCCACGATCGCGAAATACGGCGGCAAGTACGTTGCGCGCGGCGGCGCGACCGAGACCCGCGAGGGCGACTGGCGCCCGAAGCGCCTGGTGATCCTGGAATTTCCCTCGATGGACCAGGCGCGCCGCTGGTACGACTCGCCGGAATACGCGCCGGTGCTCGCGATGCGCCTGAAGACGGCGCGCACGAAGCTGGTGCTCGCCGAAGGCCTCTAGTTCGTCGCCACCCGCGTACGGTGGGCCGTTGGCCCACCCTACGTGGGCTAGTTCGTCGGCACCGCGCGGATCACGCCACAGGCGACGCGCGGGCCCGAGTTGCCGTCGGGCTGCGTGCGGTAGTCGTCGGGGCGGGCGTGCACGACCACGCTACGGCCCAGGATGTTCGCCGGCCCCTCGCCCAGCGTGATGATGTCGAGCGAGACGTCGAGGTCGGCACGTCCCTTGGCGTCGGCCGCAAGCGCCGGCATGTCGCCGGCGTGCCGCTCGGGCGTGCTGTAGTGGGCGTGAGGCTTGCCGAACGGGTTGAAGTCGCCCTTGGCGCTCGAGGCGTCGGGCGCGCTGCAGTCGCCGACCTCGTGGATGAGGAAAGCATGCTCGCGCCCTGGCGCGAGCCCGCTCACCACGGCGTGTACGTGCACCCGATCGCCGACCTGCACGAAGGTCACGGTGCCGCTCGCGGTATGGCCGCGCGTGGGATGCAGCTCTGCGACAGCGCGTCCGGGCGGTGTGGTGAACAGCGCGCAGCCCGAGGCGAGCGCGCCCAGAACCAGCAGAGCGGGGAATGCGAGCCTTCGCATTCCCCGGACTTTACTCTTACTTCTTCTTCGAGGATTTCACGGGCATCACGACCGGCTTCTCGGCGATGCCCTTGTTCTTCTTGTAGTTGCTGATCGCGCGGTCCTCGGCCTTGGCGAGATCCGCGGCGTCCTTCGCCTTCGCGTCGGTCGCCTTCTTCGCGTCGGCGGCCTTTTCGGCGTCGGTCTTCGGCGGCGGCGGTGGCAGCTTCGCGTAGGCGACGGCAAGGTTGCCGGCGAGCCAGATGCCGGCGAACGCGAGCAGGAACTTCCTCATGGCCTCTCCTCCTTGTGCGGGGCGCCCGAAGGGACCGCGCCGCCCGAGGCGCCGTGCCCGCCGGACTTCATCTCGTGGTACCACAGCTCGTGGTGCTCGCGCGCCCAGGCCTCGTCGACCGTGCCTTTGCGCATCGCCTCGTACGCGCCTTCCATGCCGATCGTGCCCAGGTAGATGTGCCCCAGCGAGATCGCCATGAGGACGAGCGCCGCGCCCGCGTGCCAGATCCAGGCCTGCTGCATCATCGCTCGCGTCTGCTCGAAGTTCGGGAACAGCAGGACCATCCCCGACACGCTGATGATGACGCCGAGCGCCACCACGCCGACCCAGAACCAACCCTTCTCGCCGCCGTTGAACTTGCCCGAGGGCACGTGCGCGCCGGTAAACAGGCCGCCTGCGCGCGCGAACCAGTTCAGGTCCGCCAGCCGCGGCAGGTTGTCCTTGAGGTAGAGCACGATCATGGCAACGAGGCCGAGGATGAACAGCGGCCCGACGAAGTTATGCAGGTTCTTCAGGATCAACGTGAGCCACGCAAACAGCGTGTAGCCGATAATCGGCAGCAGGATGTGCTTGCCGAAGAGCATCGTCAGTCCCGAGACCGCCATCACCACGAAGGAGATGGCCACGGTCCAGTGCGTCACGCGCTCGACTGCGTTGAAACGCACGATCCGGCGCCCCGAGGCCTTCTCGCGCAGCTTGATCGCGCCCTTGACCGAGTAGAACGCGGCGATCGCGAGGAACACCAGGATCAGCAGCCACCCGCCATAAACGGTGGCCGGGCCGTTGCGGATCTCGCGCCAGGTCTCGCCGCCCGACTGCACCAGCACGCCGCGCTCGTTGCCCTGCTGGCTCGTGTAGCCGTGGTTGCCCGAGCGCACTTCGCGCCATACCGGCGCGTTGTTGAGCGGCTGGGTGTCGCGGCGCTCCTGCTGCGCCTGCGCGTTGCTCGAGCTGCCCTGCGCCAGCGCGGTGCCGGCGCCTGCCATCGCGAAGAGCGCAAGCGCGAGGCCGCACGCCCTGATCAGCATCGTCATGCCTTCCTCCTTGGGGCGAATGCGCGCCCGCCTACTGCCGGTAGATGCGGTTGTCCTCGTTCTGGCCCAGGGAGCGCTTCGCGATCTGGTCTTCCCAGCTCGCGCGGTCGCCCTTGTTCCAGTTCGCGCGCCCGTAGGCGAGCGGCGCGTTGTCCCAGGGCTGCATGTCGGGCTTGCCCTGGTACTTGCCCTGCTTGTAGACGGTGACCTGCGTTTCCTCGCCGCATCCCGCCAGCGCCGCCGCGAGCAGCGCTGCGCCCAGCCACACGGCCCTCACGACTTGCTCCCGGGCGCCGGCTGCGCGCCGCCCTTGGGCGGACCGTAGGCCGTGCCCCAGCCCCAGACTTCGGAGCCCTTGCCGCGCCGCGTGACGCGCTCGCGGTAGATGTCGGCAATCATGTCGCCGTCGCCGCCGAGCAGCGCCTTGGTCGAGCACATCTCGGCGCAGATCGGGAGCTTGCCCTCGGACAGGCGGTTGCGCCCGTACTTCTTGAACTCGGCCTCGCTGCGGTCCGCCTCCGGACCGCCCGCGCAGAACGTGCACTTGTCCATCTTGCCGCGCAGGCCGAACG
>JBOIFE010000048.1:0-19191 GCA_050741015.1 Burkholderiales bacterium
GAGATGACGGCCGACGCGGTCATCATCGCGACCGGCGCGTCCGCGCGGTACCTCGGGCTCGAGAGCGAAACGCGGCTCCGCGGCTACGGCGTCAGCGCGTGCGCCACCTGCGACGGCTTCTTCTTCCGCAACCAGGACGTCGCCGTGATCGGCGGCGGCAATACCGCGGTCGAGGAAGCGCTGTACCTCGCCAACCTCTGCCGCCAGGTGACGCTCGTGCACCGGCGCGGCCGTTTCCGGGCGGAGAAGATCATGGTCGACAAGCTGATGAAGCGCGTCGCCGAGGGCAAGATCGCGCTCGAGCTCGACTCGACGCTCGCGGAGGCGCTCGGCGACACGAGCGGCGTCACCGGCGCGCGCATCCGGAACGTGAAGACCGGCGCGACGAAAGACCTGGCAGTGAAGGGATTGTTCATCGCGATCGGCCACACGCCCAATACGCAGCTGTTCGAGGGCAAGCTCGAGATGCAAAACGGCTACATCGTGACGCGCGCAGGGCGCGAGGGCGGCTTCACGGCGACCAGCGTGCCGGGCGTGTTCGCCGCGGGCGATGTCCAGGACCACGTCTACCGCCAGGCCGTGACCAGCGCCGGGACCGGCTGCATGGCGGCGCTCGACGCCGAGAAGTTCCTCGACCACCCGGCGGCCTGAAGCCGCACATGGCCGACGCCGACGACCGTGAGGCGCTGCGCCGCGCGCTTGCGGGCGTGAAGCCCCTCGCACACCGGCGTCGCGCCGTGCCGAATCGTGCGCCACCACCGCCTGAACCCTTGCAGACCCGTCGCGACGAGCGCGCCGCGCTCGAGGAGAGCATGTCGGCGCCGGTGTCGATCGAGGACGCGCTCGACTCGGGCGTGGAGCTCAGCTACCTGCGCGAGGGCATGTCGCGCCAGGTCCTGCGTCGTCTGCGCCGCGGCCACTGGGTCGTGCAGGAGGGCCTCGACCTGCACGGCATGAACCGCGTCGAGGCGGCTGCGCAGGTCGCCGCCTTCGTGCGCGCGAGCGCCGCGCGCGGCCTGCGCTGCGTGCGCATCGTCCACGGCAAGGGATGGGGCTCGCCGAATCGCGAGCCGGTGCTGAAGGGTAAGCTGCGCGCTTGGCTCACGCCGCGCGACGAGGTGCTCGCGTTCTGCCAGGCGCCCGCCGCCGAGGGCGGCAGCGGCGCGCTGCTGGTGTTGCTGAAGGCGCGCTAGATCGCCGCCTCGTTGGTCTCGCCGGTGCGGATGCGCACCACGTGCTCGACCGAGGTGACGAAGATCTTGCCGTCGCCGATCTTGCCGGTGCGCGCCGCCTTGACGATGGCCTCGACCGCGGGCTCGACCTGGTTCGAGGGCACCACGACCTCGATCTTGACCTTGGGCAGGAAGTCGACCACGTACTCGGCGCCGCGATAGAGCTCGGTGTGGCCCTTCTGGCGGCCGAAGCCCTTCACTTCGGTGACGGTCAGGCCGGTGACGCCGACCTCGGACAGCGCCTCGCGCACCTCGTCCAGCTTGAACGGCTTCACGACGGCTTCGATTTTCTTCATGCCGGGTCTCCTGAGATGCGTCCCGCGATTATAGCGACACGCTGCCCTCGTCGCGGTAGCGCGACGTGATCGGGTAGCGCCAGTCCTTGCCGAAGCCGCGCAGCGTGATGCGCACGCCGGGCGGCGCCTGCCGGCGCTTGTACTCGCTGCCGCGGATCAGGGCGATCACGCGGCGGACGTCGGCCGGCGCATAGCCCTGCGCGACGACGTCGCGCGCGCTGCGGTTCTGCTCCATGTACGACTCGAGGATGCCGTCGAGCACGTCGTAGGAGGGCAGGCTGTCCTGGTCGGTCTGGTCGGGACGCAGTTCCGCCGACGGTGCGCGCGTGATGATGTTCTCCGGGATCGCGTCCGAGATCGTATTGCGGTAGCGCGCGAGGCGCCAGACCAGCGTCTTGGTCAGGTCCTTGATCACGGCGAAGCCGCCCGCCATGTCGCCGTAGAGCGTCGCGTAGCCGACCGCCATTTCGGACTTGTTGCCCGTAGTGAGCACGATCGAACCGAACTTGTTGGACAGCGCCATCAACAGCGTGCCGCGCACGCGCGCCTGGAGGTTCTCTTCCGTGACGTCGGCCTGCCGTCCCGCAAATTGTGGCGCCAGCGCCGCGGAGAAAGCCTCGACCGCGGGCTGGATCGGGATGATGTCGTAGCGCACGCCAACGCGGCGCGCCATTTCCGCGGCGTCGTCAAGGCTCATCTGCCGCGTATAGCGCGAAGGCATCATGACCGTGCGCACGCGCTCTGCGCCGAGCGCGTCGCAGGCGACCGCCAGCGTGAGCGCCGAGTCGACCCCGCCCGACATGCCGATGATCGCGCCCGGAAACCCGTTCTTCGTCACGTAGTCGCGCGTGCCCAGGCACAGGGCGCGGTAGATCTCGGCCTCGAGCGGCAGTTCGGGCGCCACCACGCCGGGCACGGGGCGCGCGCCGTCGAACTCGAACAGCTCGAGCGACTCCTCGAACGACGGTCCCTCGCGCACGAGCGCGCCCGAGGCGTCGAGCACGCACGAGGCGCCGTCGAACACGAGCTCGTCCTGGCCGCCGACGAGGTTCGCCGCCACCATCGGCATGCCGGTCTCGCGGATCCAGTCGCGGAAGATGGCGTGGCGCACGGCCTGCTTGCGCTTGTGGTACGGCGAGGCGTTGATCGAGAGCATGACCTGCGCGCCCGCGGCCTTCGCCGCCGCCGGAACGCGGCCGAACCAGATGTCCTCGCAGATCGCGAGCGCGAAGCGCACGCCTTTCAGCTCGAACACGCAGGGCGACTCGCCGGCATCGAAGTAGCGCTTCTCGTCGAACACGTCGTAGTTGGGCAGTTCGCACTTGCGGGCGACGGCCGCGATGCGCCCGTCGCGAATCAGCGCGGCCGCGTTGTAGCGCCTGCCGTCGGACGCGAGCTCGGGAAAGCCCACCACCAGCGACAACGCCGGCGCGCGCGCGACCAGGCGCTCGAGCTCGCGCCGGCAATCGAGCAGGAAGCCCTCGCGCAGCACGAGGTCCTCGGCCGGGTAGCCGCACAGCGAGAATTCGGGCGTGAGCACCAGATCGGCGCCCGCAGCGCGGGCGCGCCCGGCGAATTGCAGGATGCGCTCGGCGTTGCCCGGAAGGTCGCCCACCGTGCAGTTCATCTGCGCCGCGGCGATCAGGAGGCGGTCGGCCATCGCGGGAATTCTATAATGACTGCATGGCGGCGAACGATTCCCTGCGCGTTGCCGAGTCGCTCGCGGGGGTCTCCGCGGCGCAGTGGGACGCGCTCGCCGGCGGACATCCGTTCGTGCGCTACGCGTTCCTCGACGCGCTGCTCGCGAGCGGCTGCGCCTGCGCGCGCACCGGCTGGCAGCCGCAGTTCCTGCTGCTCGAGCGCGACGGCGTGCTCGCCGGCGCGATGCCGCTGTACGTCAAGACGCATTCGCGAGGCGAGTACGTCTTCGACTGGGCCTGGGCCGACGCCTACTCGCGCCACGGCCTCGAGTACTACCCGAAGCTCGTGTGCTCGGTGCCGTTCACGCCGGTGACCGGGCCGCGCCTGCTCGCCGTGGACGACGCGGCGCGTGCCCGGCTCGCCGCGGCGGCGCTCGCCGCGGCGCGCGAGTTCTCCTCGCTGCACGTGCTGTTCGCCGAGGCGCCCGAGGCCGGGCAGCTGCGGGACGCGGGGATGCTGATGCGGCGCACGGTCCAGTTCCACTGGGAAAACGCGGGCTACGCGGATTTCGAGGCGTTCCTCGCGCGCATGTCGCACCATCGGCGAAAGAACATCCGCCAGGAGCGGCGCCGCGTGCGGGAAGCGGGCGTGACGTTCCGCTGGCTGCGGGGCGCCGAGATCGGCGCGCGCGAGTGGGCGTTCTTCCACCGCTGCTACGCAAACACCTACGCCGCCCACGGCATGCCGCCGTACCTCAACCTGGACTTTTTCCGGCGCGTCGGCGAGTCGATGCCGGAGCATTTCCTGCTGCTGCTCGCCGAGCGCGGCGGCGCCCCGGTGGCCGCCGTGCTGGACGTGGTCGCCGGCGATACGCTCTACGGCCGCTACTGGGGCGCGGTCGAGCACGTGCCGCTGCTGCACTTCGAGGCCTGCTACTACCAGTCGATCGAGTACGCGATCGCACACGGCCTGGCGCGGTTCGAAGGCGGCGCGCAGGGCGAGCACAAGCTGTTCCGTGGCCTGCTCCCGGTGGAAACGCTGTCGGCGCACTGGCTCGCGCACCCGCAGTTCGCGCGCGCGATCGAGGACTACCTCGAGCGCGAGTCGGCCGGCATCGAGCGCTACGTGAACGAGCTGAACGAGCACACGCCCTTCAAAGTATGATTTTCGTCAAAGGAGGAGGACGCATGAGACTCAAGGACAAGGTTGCGATCGTCACGGGCGCAGGCTCGGGCTTCGGCGTGGGCATCGCGCGGCGATTTGCCGAGGAAGGCGCGAAGCTCGTGGTCAACGACATCAACGCCGAGGGCGGCGCGCGCATCGCGAAGGAGCTGGGCGGCGAGTTCGTGCAGGCCGACGTCGCCAAGGGCGCGGACTGGGCGAAACTCGTGCAGGCCGCGACCGCGAAGTTCGGGCACCTGGACATCGTGGTGAACAACGCAGGCTGGACGCATCGCCGCAAGCCCTACCTGGAGGTCACCGAAGCGGAGTTCGACAAGGTCTACGCGGTCAACGTGAAGAGCATCTACCTGTCGGCGTTGCACGCGCTGCCGGCGATGAAGAAGCAGGGCGGCGGCTGCTTCGTCAACATCGCCTCGACCGCGGGGTTGCGGCCGCGCCCGGGACTCACCGTCTACAACAGCTCCAAGGGTGCCGTGATCCTGATGTCGAAGTCCATGGCCGCCGAATTCGGGCCCGACAAGGTGCGCGTGAACTGCGTGAATCCGGTGTTCAGTCCGGACACGGCGCTGTCGGCCGAATTTGCCGGCGGCGCGCTCACCGAGGAGGCGAAGAAGGCGTTCCTGGCGACGATCCCGCTCGGGCGCTTCTCCACGCCGCTCGACGTGGCGAACGCCTGCCTGTATCTCGCCTCGGACGAGGCGGCGATGATTTCCGGAAGCTGTATCGAGGTCGACGGCGCGCGCTGCGTCTAGGCGCGCCGGGGTTCGGCCGGCTTCTAGGCTCGTTTCAGGCCGCCCAGCAGCGCCGCGACCTGCCGCGGCCGGCGCCGGCCCTGCTCCTGCTGGGACGGCTCCTCCTTGGGCGCGGCGGGCGCCGCATCCTTCGGCTCGTAGGGCTTGCTGAAGATCGGGTCGGCCGGCGGCTTCGCCGGCCTGGCGTGGCTCACGGGCGCCGTGCCACGCGCGGGCTCGACGCGCCTGGACGCGGGGCGTGCGTCGCGGCCCATCAGCGTCGCCACCGTTCCGCCGTCGGGCTGGAAGCCGGGCACCAGCGTGCGCTCGAGCTTTCTCTTGATCAGCCGCTCGATGGCGGCGAGCGCATCGAGGTCCTGGGGCGCGACCAGCGAGATCGCCTCGCCCGCCAGGCCGGCGCGGCCGGTGCGCCCGATGCGGTGGACGTAATCCTCCGCCGAATGCGGAATGTCGAAATTGATCACCTGCGGCAGCCCCTCGATGTCGAGGCCGCGCGAAGCGACGTCGGTCGCGACCAGCACCGTGGACTTGCCCGCCTTGAACGCTTCCAGCGCCGCGAGGCGCTCGGGCTGCGACTTGTCGCCGTGGATGGCGTCGGCCTGGATGCGGTCCTTGCGCAACTGGTGCGCGAGGCGGTTGGCGCCGATACGCGTGCCGCAGAAAACCAGAACCTGCTGCAGGTGCCGCGTCTGGATCAGGTACGAGAGCAGCTCGCGCTTCTTCTCGCGCGCGACCGGGTGGACGACGTGCGTGACCAGTTCCGCGACCGCGTTGCGCGCCGCAATCTGCACTTCGGCCGGGTTGTGCAGCAGGGACTTCACCAGCCCCCGGATCTCGTCGGGAAACGTCGCCGAGAACAACAGGTTCTGCCGCACCGGCGGCAGCAGCGCGATGATGCGGCGGATATCGGGCAGGAACCCCATGTCGAGCATGCGGTCGGCTTCGTCCAGCGTGAGGACCGCGACCTGATTCAGCATCACGGTCTTGCTCTGCACGTGGTCCAGCAACCGCCCCGGCGTCGCCACCAGGATCTCGACGCCGCGTCGCAACTCGCGGATCTGCGCGTCCATGTCGGCCCCGCCATACACGACGGTGCTGCGCAGCGGCAGGTGCTTGCCATAGTCTCGAAAGCTGCCCTCGACCTGGATCGCGAGCTCGCGCGTCGGCGTCAGCACGAGCACGCGCACGGGGTGGCGCGCCGGCGAGGCGCTCGTGCTGGCGAGCGGTGCGAGGCGCTGCAGGATCGGCAGCGCAAACGCCGCGGTCTTGCCGGTGCCGGTCTGCGCGCCCGCCATCAGGTCACGGCCGGCGAGCACCAGCGGAATCGCCTGCGCCTGGACCGGGGTGGGCTGCTCGTACCCAAGCTCGCGGACCGCCTGCAGAAGCGGCGGGAGGAGCCCGAGTTGATCGAAGGAATTCTCTGCCAAGGACGACGATTATACTCGCATCGCCGCATGATTCTCCTGAGAAATCTGGCCCTTTCGCGCGGGCCGCACGTGCTGTTCGCGGGCGCCGCGCTCACGATCGAGCGCGGCTGGCGAGTCGGCCTCACGGGGGCCAACGGCTGCGGCAAGTCGAGCCTGCTCGCGCTCGTCGCGGGCGAACTTGCGCCCGACGCCGGCGACTGCGAGATCCAGCCGGGCACGCGACTCGCGCGCGTCGAGCAGGAGGCGCCGGCGCTGGAGCGGCGCGTGCTCGATTACCTGCTCGACGCCGACCTCGACCTGCGCCGGGCCGAGGCCGCGCTCGAGGCCGCGCACGCGGCCGGCGACGGCGAGGCGATCGCGCACTCTCACGAGCGCCACGCCGAGGCCGGCGCGTATTCGGCGCCGGCGCGCGCCCAAGCGCTGCTCGCGGGCCTGGGGTTCGCGCCGGGCGACGCCGAGCGCGCGGTGCGCGAGTTCTCCGGCGGGTATCGCATGCGGCTCAACCTTGCGCGCGCGCTGATCGTGCTCTCGGACCTGCTGCTGCTCGACGAGCCTACCAACCACCTCGACCTCGACGCCATCCTCTGGCTGGAGGGGTGGCTGCGCGCCTACGAAGGCACGCTGCTCGTCGTCTCGCACGACCGCGACTTCCTCGATCGCGTGTGCGAGCGCACGCTCGCGTTCCTGCCGGCCGCGGAGGGCTCGACACTGCGCCTGTACGAGGGTGGCTACTCGCAGTTCGAGAGTGCGCGCGCCGTCGAGCTCGAGCAACAAGGCGCCGCGGCCACGCGCCAGCAGCGCGAGATCCGCCGCATCACGGCGTTCGTCGAGCGCTTCCGCGCCAAGGCGAGCAAGGCGCGCCAGGCGCAGAGCCGCCTGAAACGCCTCGAACGAATGGCGCGCGTCGCGCCCGTGGTCGCCGCCGACGCCTACCCGTTCCAGTTCGAGGAACCCGAGCGCCAGCCCGAGCGCATCGTCGCGCTGCACGGCGCCACGGCGGGCTACGACGGGCACCCGGTGCTCGCCGGGCTCGAGCTCGCCCTGAGCGGCGCGGACCGCGTCGCGGTGATTGGCGCGAACGGCAACGGCAAGACCACGCTCGTGCGCCTGCTCGCCGGCGAGCTCGCGCCGCTCGAGGGCGAGCGCATCGCCGCCCGCGACCTGGTGGTGGGCTACTTCGCCCAGCACGAGGTCGAGATGCTGCGCGCCGACGAGACGCCGCTCGGCATGTTCGCGCGCCTGTTCCGCGGCGAGCGCGGGCAGGCGCTGCGCGATTTTCTGGGCGGGTTCGGCTTCGCCGGCGAGCGCGCGGAGCGCCCGATCGGCCCGCTCTCGGGCGGCGAGAAATCGCGGCTAGCGCTCGCCGCGCTGGTCAAGCGCCGGCCCAATCTGCTGCTGCTCGATGAGCCGACCAATCACCTCGACCTCGAGATGCGCCGTTCGCTCGCGGTTGCGCTGCAGAGCTATGGCGGCGCCCTGGTCATCGTCTCGCACGACCGCAGCCTGCTCGCGGCCTGCGCCGACCGCATCCTCGTGGTCGAGCGCGGCGGCGTCGAGGAGTTCGACGGCGACCTCGAGGACTACCGCCAGAAGAAGCTCCGGGAATCGCGCAGTACCGACCGCCCCGCCTCGCGCAAGGACGAGCGGCGAGTGCAGGCGCAGGCGCGCACCGAGCTGAAGGCGCGGCTGCGGCCCCTCGAGCGCCAGCTGGCCGCGGTCGAGGCGCGGCTCGCGTCGCTGGCCGGGGAAATCGGCGAAGTGCGCTCGGCGCTCGCCGACCCGGCGCTCTACCAGGGCGCCGATCCGGCGCGCGTGGCCGAGCTCGGCAAGGCCGAAGCGCGCCTCGCCGAAGCGCTGGCGAGCACCGAGGAGGACTGGCTGCTCGCCTCGGCCCGGCTCGAGGCGATGCGCGAGGACGACGCTAGTTGATCGTGCGCCCGGTGCGCTCCTCGGCGGCGACGGCCTCGGCGCCGGGAAGCTTGAGCTCGATGTCCCAGCCGCTCTTCTTTACAGCTGCCTGCAGCAACCGGCACACCGAGTGCAGCAGCACCGAGTCGAGCGTGAGCGTGACGCCCTGGCCCGTCGACGGATGCATCGAGAGCACCGGCCGGCTCTTGCGGTCGTAGCCGGTCTGGATGCGTCCGAGCAGCAGCGGCGCCTCGCCGAGCGGCGTGCTGCGCTCCTGCTTCTCGTAGGCCTTGCTGAAGTCGGCCTTCGCCACCGCCTGCTGGTGCTCGATGCCGAGCAGCGCCTTGCGCGCTTCGGGGTTGGCCTGCGTACGGATGCGCGGGCTCGCTTCTTCGGCAAGCTTGACCAGCAGCGGCCATAGCAGCATGACGAAGCGCCGCGTGAGCCACATGCGCAGCTCGACGCCGTCGGAGGCCGCGATCAGCATGAGCAGGCGGTCCTCCTCGGCGTGGTAGTCCACCTTGAGCTGCTGCAGCTTCACGCGCGAATGATACCAACGCCGTGCCGCTACCGCGCCCGTCGCGCCTTTCGCCGAGATGCGGCCGCCCACTGGGTCTTGAGGCGCCGCACGAGCGCCGTGGTCGAGCGCTCGTGCTCGAAGGGGATCGACCGGACTGTGCCGCCGCGCGCGCGCACTTCGGCGGCGCCGACGATGCGCTCGACCGGCCAGTCCCCGCCCTTGACCAGCACGTCGGGACTGACCGCGGCGATCAGCGCGGCGGGCGTGTCCTCGTCGAACCAGGTCACGGCATCCACCGACGCGAGCGCGGCCACCACGGCGAGCCGGTCGGCGAGCGCATTCAACGGCCGCCCCGGGCCTTTTCCGAGGCGCCGTACCGAGGCGTCGGCGTTCAAAGCAACCAGCAGCGCGGCGCCCAACGCGCGCGCGCGCGCAAGGTACGTGACGTGCCCGCGGTGCAGGAGATCGAACACGCCATTGGTGAAGACGAGCGGCCGTGGCGCGGACGCGGCCCACGCCGCCGCGGCGGCCGGCGAAAGGATCCTGCGCTCGAAGCCCTGGGCGGACGCGCCTAGGCGGGCGGACGGCACCGCTCGTCGTCCGGCTTGCAGTACTCGAACATCTTGACCACCTTGCGCACGCCGCTTGTCGTGCGCGCGATCTCGACCGCGTCCGCCGCCTCCTTTTCCGTGACGATGCCGAGCAGGTAGACCACGGCCGCCTCGGTGACGACCTTGACGTAGAACACGTTGAACTTGCTCGCGTCCGCGAAGCGCGTCTTGACCTTCGAGGTGATCAGCGTGTCGTTGGACCACGAGGTGCTCGAGGCGACGCCGGCGATCTGCAGGTCGTCGCTTACGCCCTGGACGTTCGGCACCGCGCGGGCGATGGCCTCCACCTCCTTGCGCGTGGCCTCGTCCGGAATCTCGCCGGTCAGCAGCACGAAGCGGTTGAACGACGTGACCGAGACGTGCACTTTGTCGCCGAAGCGGTCGTCGATGCGGTTGCCCGCCCGCAGCTCGATGCCGTGATCCTCGAGCTGGGTGGCGGAGGTGCGCCGGTCCTCGGCGACGGTCACGGCGCCGACGGCGCCGACCGCCACGACCCCCACACAGCCCGGGAGGGCGGCAACGGCGGCGAGCAGCGCGATCGCATACAAGATCCTGTTAGTCATGTCTGGGCTCCGAACAGCTGTTGGTCGATCGCGTCGCACAGGCAATGCAGGGCGAGCAGGTGTACCTCCTGGATGCGCATCGTGCGGTCGTGCGGCACGCACACGAGCACATCCTCCGGGCCGAGCGCGGCCTTCATCTTGCCGCCGCCGCGCCCGGTGAGCGCCACGGTGTGCAGGCCGAGCTCGCGCGCGGCGCGCATCGCTGCGAGCACGCTGGGCGAGTTGCCCGAGGTCGAGATGGCGAGCAGCACGTCGCCGCGCCGCCCGAGCGCGCGCAGCGGCTTCTCGAACACGAGCTCGTAGCTGTAGTCGTTCGCGATCGAGGTGAGGTTCGAGGTGTCCGTCGTCAGTGCCAGCGCGGCCAGCGGCGGGCGCTCGCGCTCGAAGCGGTTCACGAGCTCGGCGGCGAAGTGCTGCGCGTCGGCGGCCGAGCCGCCGTTGCCGCAAGACAGCACCTTGCCGCCGGCGCGCAGCGCGGCGGCCATCGCCTGCGCCGCCCGCGCGATGGGCTCCGCGAGCGTGTGCGCCGCGGCGAGCTTCAGTTGCGCGCTGTCTGCGAAGTGCGCCGCAATGCGCTCGATGAGCGCGGCGCTCTGGTCGGCGTGCCCCATGGCCGCTGGATTCTACACGCTCGCCGCGGCGTTCCCGTTACTCGGTGAAGGCATCGCGAATCCACTGCACCCGCTCCGGCGCCAGCGCGTCGAGCAGCAGCACATCGAAGCGGCAGGGCAGGGCGGCGCGCCCGGCGAGATAGAGTCGGGCTGCGGCGACGATCCGCGCACGCTTGGCGGCGGTGATGCTCTCGGCGGCTCCGCCATAGCCCCGGCCATGGCGCAGGCGGACTTCGGCGAACACCACGGTCCCCGCCTCTTCGGCCACGAGGTCGATCTCGCCCAGGCGGCAACGCCAGTTGCGGGCCACGATGCGCAAGCCCGCGGCATGCAGCAGCCGCGCACAAATGTCCTCGGCTCGCGCGCCGTCGCGGTTCATGGCACCCTTAACGCTTCCACCCGCTCCGCGTTGACCGTGCCCCCCGGGATCCTGTACGTCGTCGCCACGCCGATCGGCAACCTGGCCGACGCCAGCCCGCGCGCGCTCGAGGTTCTGCGCGCGGCCGACCTCGTCGCCTGCGAGGACACGCGCAGGACGCGTACGCTGCTTGCCCGCCACGGCATTTTGCGCGAGACGCTCGCGCTGCACGCGCACAATGAGCGCAAAGCCGGGGCGCGGCTGCTCGAGGCGCTGCGCGCCGGACAAAGCGTCGCGCTGGTGAGCGACGCCGGCACACCCGGCGTCTCCGACCCCGGCGCGCTGCTGGTCGAGGCGGCGCACCTCGCCGGCGTGCCGGTCGTGCCGATCCCGGGTCCGAGCGCCGCGATCGCGGCCTACTCCGCGGCCGGCTTCACCGCCGACCGGTTCCTGTTCGCCGGCTTCCTGCCGCCGAAGGCCTCGGCGCGGCGAAAGGCGCTGGCAGCGCTCGAAGCGACCTGCCCCGTGATCCTGTACGAAGCGCCGCACCGGGTGCGCGAGACGATCGCCGACCTCGCCGCGCGCTTCGGCGGCGCACGCGAGCTCGTCATCGCGCGAGAGTTGACGAAGAAATTCGAGGAGGTCGCGCGCCTGTCGCTCGACGCCGCGCCCGCGTGGCTCGAAGCGAACGCGCATCGCCAGCAGGGAGAGTTCGTGCTGGTCCTCGGGCCCGCGCCCGCGGCGCCGGCGCCGGAAGCGGAGGGCGAGCGTGTGCTCGACGCGCTGCTGGAGGTGCTGCCGCCCGGCGACGCGGCGCGCCTCGCCGCGCGCATCAGCGGTGTGCCGCGCAACACGCTGTACCGGCGGGCGCTGCGACGCGGCAAGTAGAATCGCGCCATGGATCGGCTCACCCTGCCCAGGCCCGACGACGGGCACCTGCACCTGCGCGACGGGCCGCAGATGGCCGACGTGCTGCCGGACACCGCTCGGCGATTCGCGCGCGCGATCGTCATGCCGAATCTGCGGGCGCCGGTGCGCACCACGCAGCAGGCGCTCGCCTACCGCGGCCGGATCGTCGCCGCGCTGCCCGAGGGCGCCGCGTTCGATCCGCTGATGACGCTGTACCTCACCGACGACACGCCGCCCGAGGAGATCGCGCTCGCGAAGCGCTCGGGCCAGGTCCACGGCGTCAAGCTCTACCCCGCCGGCGCGACCACGCATTCCGACGCGGGCGTCACGCGCATCTCGCGCTGCTTCCATGCGCTGGAGAAAATGGAGGAGCAGGGCCTGCCGCTGCTCGTGCACGGCGAGGTCACCGACCCCGAGGTGGACGTGTTCGACCGCGAGCCGGTGTTCATCGAGGAAGTGCTGGGACCGCTGCTCGAGCGCTTTCCCGCCCTCCGGGTGGTGCTCGAGCACATCACGACGCGCGAGGCCGTGCAGTTCGTGGAGGTCACCGGGCCCAACGTCGCGGCGACGATCACCGCGCACCACCTGCTGCTGAACCGCAACGCGTTGTTCCTGGGCGGCCTGCGCCCGCACCACTACTGCCTGCCGGTGCTCAAGCGCGAGACGCACCGGGAGGCGCTGGTCGAGGCCGCCGTGTCGGGCAATCCCAAGTTCTTCCTCGGCACCGACAGTGCGCCGCACGCGCGCGGGGAGAAGGAGGCGGCTTGCGGCTGCGCAGGCGTCTACACCGCGCACGCGGCGCTCGAGCTCTACGCGGTCGCGTTCGAGGAGGCGGGCGCACTGGACCGGCTCGAAGCCTTCGCCTGCCGGTTCGGCGCGCAGTTCTACCGGCTGCCGCCGAACGCCGGCACGGTCACGCTCGAGCGCCGGGACTGGACGGTGCCCGAGACCCTGCCCTTCGGCGCCGAGCGACTCGTGCCGCTGCGCGCCGGCGAGACCCTGCCCTGGAAGATCGCCTAGCGCACCCGATCTACGCGCCGCTGCGGCCGTGGCTCGAGGTGCTCGGCCCGCAGCCCACGCACGCGGCGCTGAACACCGCGGCTGAACGCGCCGGGCTGCGCACCGAGCGCGGCCGGCCCGTGCGCTTCGTCCCGCCCGGGCCCGCGGACCCCTACTACGAGATGCACTTGCACGAGACCGGGCAGGTCCACACGCGACTGGGCGATCGCCACGATTTGTTCAACGCGCTGTGCTGGCTCGCGTTTCCGCGCACCAAGGCGCGCATCAACGCGATGCACGCGACCGAGATCCCGCGCGAGGCCGGGCGGCGCGGCCCGCTGCGCGACCTGCTCACGATCCTCGATGAAGGTGGCGTGCTCGTGGCGGGCGCCGGTCCCGAGTTCGAGGCCCTGATCCGCGGATATCGCTGGAAGGCGCTGTTCTGGGATGCGCGCGCGCGGGTCCGTGCGTCAGTGCGGTTCATCGTGCTCGGGCACGCGACGCTCGAGCAGGCGCTCGCGCCCCGGCCCGGCATCACCTGCAAGGCGGTCTTCGTCGACGCCGGCGGCGACGCCGACGCGCAGGCTGCGGCGTGGCTCGCCGCACTGCCGGCAAAGGCCTCGCCGCGTCTCATGCCACCGGTGCCCGTGTTCGGCTACCCGGGCTGGCTACCGCAATCCGAAGACGCCGCGTTCTACGACGACCTCCGTTGGTTCCGACCTTCGCCCACGGCGTAGCAGCGTAGAATCCGCCTCGGGAGACGGCTGGGCAGCCGCTGCGGCAACGCAGAGGAAAGTCCGGGCTCCACAGGGCGGGATGCGGGGTAACACCCCGGCGCGTATATATGAAGGCGACGAACAGGGCCACAGAGACGAGTCCCCGGGGTCAAACCCGGGGGGTGAAACGGGTAACCTCCATCCGGAGCAACACCAAATAGGCAAGCGTCCGAGGCCGGCCCGGCCGAGCTTGCGGGTAGGTGGCTAGAGCCCGCAGGCAACTGCGGGCCCAGAGGAATGGCTGTCGGGAGGGGTTCGCCCCTTCGCACAGAACCCGGCTTATCGGCCGTCTCCCTTTTTGCCGCGCGATTTCTTGCGGCGTATTTGCAAATACCTTTTGCCTTGAGCGGCGGGACGGCGGGATAATCTCCCGCATCGCTCCGGCGTAGAGGAAGAACGGGCTCCGAGGCCCGCACGGGCAGACAGTGCACGATCGGCTCAACCAGAACGACGTCACCAACAAGATCAACGTCGAGGACCCGGCCCAGGTCCGAGACGCGGTCCTCGCACTCTTCGCGACGCGCTATCCCGGCGCCGACTTGGCGCCGCTAAGGCAGGCGTTCGACGACGTCACGGCCCTTTTCCAGGGCCGCTTCGCGGGCTACCTGCCCTGCGACACGCTGTATCACGACATGCGCCACACGCTGGACATGACGCTGGCGATGGCGCGGCTGATCGACGGCCACGACCGCAGCCAAGCCGAGCCCGATCGCATCGGCGCTCGCCGCGCGATCCTCGGCGTGGTCGTCGCGCTGCTGCACGACTCGGGGTACATGAAGCGCGCCTCCGAGTCGCACGTCGAGAACGGCGCGATCTTCACCAAGGTGCATGTGAGTCGCAGCGCGGACTTTCTCGCGCGCTACCTGCCACGGCTCGGTTACGGCGACGAGGCGAACGCGGCGGCGAAGCTGGTGCACTTCACCGGCTACGAAATGGACATCGACGACATCCTGCTGCACGACCCCAGGGACCGGCTGCTCGGCTGCCTGGTCGGGACCGCGGATCTCATCGGCCAGATGTCGGACCGGCTGTATCTGGAGAAGTGCCGCGAGTTCCTGTATCCGGAGTTCGTCTGGGGACACATCGCGCGCGAGACCCTGGCCGACGGGCGCGAGATCGTGCGCTACGCGTCGCCGGACGATTTGATGCTCAAGACGCCCGGCTTCTACGAGTACGTCGCTCGCGCTCGCATCGAGAAGAAGCTGGGCGGCGTCGATCGCTACGCCGCGGCCCATTTCGACGGGCCGAACCTGTACCAGACCGAGATCGACCGCAACATGGGATTCCTGAAGAACGCCATCGAGCAGGCGGACCTGAAGCGCCTGCGCCGGTTCTGCTACTCGCTGTCGCGCAGCGACGCCAGGGTCGCCTGATCGCGGCGGTCAGTCCTTCTGCGGCCGTTTCGAGCTGCCGCGAAGATCGATCAGGAACTGGCGGATCGCGAGGACGAACGTCCCGATGACGATGATCCACAGGGGAATCGCGTGGATCTTGTAGGCGAGAAAACCCACGTAGAGCGCAGCCGCCGCAATGCCGAGCATGCCGATGATGGTCTCGAACATTCCTCACCTCCCCTTCATAGCGCCGCGGCGGACCCGTCACCGTCAAGATGCCCGACCAGCCAGCTTGCACACTGCAGCAGGCGCGCGTCGTCGCCGCGCTGACCCACGATCTGCACGCCGAGGGGCATGCCGTCGGCCCCCCGCATCACCGGCACCGTCACGGCAGGAAGCCCGCATAGCGTCCACAGCGTGCAGAAGACCGGGTCGCCGGTCGCACCGAGCCCTCTCGGCGCCTCCCCGGTCGCGGCCAGCGTAATGATGGCGTGCATCTCGTGGAATATGTCGTCGAGCGCGGCGTTGTAGACCTCGACGCGCGCGACGGCGCGGTTGTAATCGACCGCATGGTGCGTTTGGCCGCGCTCGATCATTTCGCGCAGCTTCGGGCTCAGCAGACGGGCGCCCTTTTCGTATTCCGGGGCGAGATTGAGGGCGAGGTCGGCTTCCATGATCAATCGGTGCAGCTCGACGCCATCGGCGAAGGGCTCCGGCAGCGTGACTTCGCGCGCCTGGTCGCCAAGCGCCTCGGCCAGCTCGGCGAAGGCGGCCTGCGTATCCGGTGACGCCTTGCCCCAGGCGGGCGTCTTGACGAAGGCGAAGCGCGGCGGGAGCGGCATGGGGCGGAAAACGGCGTCGGCGAGCTGCGGGCGGGCGCGCGGCCGCGTATCGGGATCCGCAGCGTCGAACGCCATCAGCTCCTGGGCGATCAGCGCCGCATCCGGCACCGTGCGCGCGAAGACACCCACATGGTCGAGGACGCGCGAAAGCCGCAGTATGCCGCTGCGCGGGATCAGGCCATGCGTCGGCTTGTACCCCACCACGCCGCAGTAGGACGCCGGGCGGATGACCGAGCCGTTGGTCTGGGTGCCGAGCGCGAGCGGCGCCATCCCTGTCGCTACGGCGGCCGCCGAGCCGCTGGAGGATCCACCCGGCGTTCGCTCGAGGTCGTGCGGATTGCGTGTCTTGCCGGGCGAGTAGGTCGCGAACTCGGTCGTGACTGTCTTGCCGAGCACGATTGCGCCGGCCGAGCGCAGCAGCGACACGACCGTCGCGTCCTCGCGCGGCTGCCGGCCCGCGTGCAGCGGACTGCCGTCCTCGGTGGGCATGTCGGCGGTATCGATGATGTCCTTCACCCCGACCGGGACGCCGTGCAGCGCACCCAGCGGCCGGCCCTTGCGCCGCGCCGCGTCCGCGGCCTTCGCTTGCTCTCGCGCGTGCTTCGGGTCGAGGAACGCCCACGCCTGGATGCGCTCCTCGGTCTGCGCAATGCGCGCGAGGCAGGCCTCCACCAGCTCCTCGGAGGTCAGGCCGCCGTCGCGGATGGCCGTGGCCGCCTCCACCGCCCCGAGTTCCGCGGGCGATCGCGTACCGGCGAGGGTCCGGGCAAACACGGCTTGCGTCGGCACGGCCCCCGCCCTAGTGGTTGTACAGCACGCCGGGAAGCCACGTCGCCATGCCGGGGTAGACATAGAGCAGCGCCATGGTGATGAACACCATGAAGACGTAGGGCAATGCACCGCCGAAGATCTGGGTGAGCTTCACGTGCGGAGGGGCGACGCCCTTAAGGTAGTACGCAGCCATCGCCATCGGCGGCGTGTTGAACGAAGTTTGAATGTTGAGCGCCACGAGGATGCCGAACACGAGCGGATCGACGTCGAACGTCTTCAGCAGCGGCAGGAAGATCGGGATGAAGATGATGATGATCTCGGTCCATTCGAGCGGCCAGCCGAGCAGGAAGATGATGAATTGCGAAAGCAGCAGGAACTGCACCCGGGTCAGGTGCATGGCGCCGATGGTGTGCTCGACCAGCGACTGCCCGCCAAGGTAGGCGAAAACCGAGGCAAACGTCCAGGAACCCACGAACAGGAACGTGACCATCGCCGTGGTGCGCGCTGTCAGGTAAACCGCTTCCTTGAGGCGCTGGAGATCGAGCGCGCGATAGCTTGCCGCGAGGACGACGCTGCCGAGAGCACCCACCGACGCTGCCTCCGTGGGCGTGGCGAGTCCGAACACGATCGCGCCCAGCACCGACATGATCAGCACGGCCAGCGGAAAGAAAGAAGTGAGCAGCGCGAGCGCCACCTTCTGCCACGGCACGTTGGTCTGCTCTTTCGGCAGCTCGGGCGCAAGCGACGGGTTGATCAACACCCGCCCGATCACATACAGGACATAGAACCCGGTGAGCACGAACCCCGGGATGAAGGCGCCCGCGTAGAGCTGCACCACCGAAACGCCGGCGGTCGCCGCGTAGACGATGAGCAGGATGCTTGGCGGGATGAGGATGCCCAGTGTCCCCCCCGCGCACACCACGCCCGCCGCGAGCTTGGTGTCGTAGCCCGCCTTGAGCATGGCGGGAAACGCGAGCAGCCCCATCAGGGTCACCACCGCCCCGACGATGCCCGTGGCGGTCGCAAAGAAGGCGCAGGTCAGCAGCGTCGCCACCGCCATCGAACCCGGCACGCGCCGCGCCGCGAGCTGGATGCTGAAGAACAATCGGTTGAGGATGTTGGCGCGCTCGACGATATAGCCCATGAACAGGAACAGCGGCACCGCCGTGAGCACATCGTTGCTCAGGATGCTGAAGGTGTTCTGGGTGAGCAGCACGAAGATCCGGTCGCCCATGGCCCAGTAGCCGAAGAACAGGCCCATCGCCATCAGCGTGACCCAGATCGGGAATCCGAACAGGATCGTGGTAACGAAAATGCCCACCATCAGCAGCGCGATATTCCCGTGCATCGTCAGTCCGCTCTCTTCCTTGTCGTCTGCATGGCCGTTGGCTTACGACTTCACTGCCGTGCTCGGCGCCTCGCGCTCACGGATCGCCTCCTGCTCATGCAGGATGGCGCTCTCCAGCTCCTCGACATCCTGCAGTCGCTGCGGCCATTCACCGTCCCGCAGGCAGACGATGCACCTCACGACCTCGGCGACGCCCTGAATCAGCAGCAGCGCTGCGCCGCAGGGGATGAGCGTCTTGAGGGGATAGATGGGGATGTCTTCAGGGCTATAGACGCTCACTTCGTGGTAGCCCCACGACTCCCCGGCATAGGCCCATCCGGCGTAGATGAGCGCAAGTATCCCCGGAAAGAAGAATGCAAAGTACAGCGCAAGGTCGATGCCGGCCTGGACCCGCGGACGGAGCAGCCGATAAAAGACGTCGACGCGGACGTGGCCGTGGCGCGCCAAGGTGTAGGCGCCCGCCATGAAAAAGAGCGCCCCGTACATGTTGTAGCTGACGTCGTAAGCCCAGGTGGTCGGGTCGTCGAGGACGTAGCGCACGAAGACCTCGTAGGCACCCCCGATCGTAAGGATGACGATGTACCACGCAAACGCCTTGCCGATCGCCGTGCTGAAGCGGTCGATGGTCAGTATGAACGATTGCGAGCTCATCGCTGGCTCCCCCTCTTCACAAACGAGGGGGTGGAGCCTCGCGGCCCCACCCCCCTCTCCCGTGGCACCTCTTTGAACAAGCCGCCGATCAGAAGCCCAGCGGCTGCTCCTTGCCGTAATAGTGGTCGTAGGAGAGCTTCGAGTCCGACTGGTTCAGCAGGTTGAAGTAGGCGACGTTCTTCGCCCACGCGCGCTGCGCCTCCGAAATCGACTTGAACTCGGGCACTTCGGCGCTGTATTTCTTGACGACCTTGTCCCAGGCATCGAGCTGCGCCTTGAGGATCGACTCCGAGGTGCGGTGCACGTGGACCTTGTCCTTGTGGATCAGCTCCTGCAGGTCTATCGGATACTGCTCGAAGGCGGTCCAGATGTTCCGCGAGTTGGCCGCCTCGACCGAATGCTCGATGATCGCCCGGTGCTCCTGCGGCAGGGATTCCCACTTGGTCTTGTTGATCTCGAT
>JBOIFE010000049.1:0-2532 GCA_050741015.1 Burkholderiales bacterium
TTCCCAGCCTGGCCTGGACTTCTAAAGCGTGACTAACCTGCAGGTAGAGGTACAGAATGGCATTAGGTACAGTCAAGTGGTTCAACGACGCGAAGGGCTACGGCTTCATCACCCCGGACGGCGGCGGCAAAGACCTGTTCGCGCATTTCTCGGCGATCCAGGGCGCGGGCTTCAAGAGCCTGAAGGACGGCCAGAAGGTCTCCTTCGACGTCACCACCGGCCCCAAGGGCGACCAGGCAACCAACATCAAGCCGATGTAGTGCGGCCGTAGGGTGGGCCTCCGGCCCACCGTACGAGCAGTGTAAATAGGGACTGTCCCTATTTGATTGCCTTGTGCAGGGCGAGCGAGAGGACGGCGTCGAGCGCCGGCGTGGGGACGGCGGCGGCGCGGGCGAACCAGAGCGGTGCGCGAAGAAGCGAGTCGAGCTCGAGCGGACGCCCGAGCTCGTAGTCCTGCAGCATTGAGGTCTTGTGCGCAGGTCCACCCGGCACGTGCGCCGTGGGCTGCGGCGCACCTTCCAGCGTCACGCCGCTCGCGAGCGCGACCGCGGCGCCCTCGGCCTGCACGCGCTTGCGGAGCTCGGCGAGCGCGGGATCCGCGAACGTGTCGCGCAGCGTTTCCCCCGTGATCAGGCTGATCGCCGAACCGCCGAGGTTGATGAGCACCTTCGCCCACACCGAGCGCCGGATGTCGGTCTCGATCGGCGCGCGGATCTCGCCCGCCTCCAGCGCGGCCGAGAACGCCTGCAGCCGCGCATCTGTCTGGCCCCTGGGCAGGCCGAGCACCAGCATGTTCCGCTGCGGCGCGTCGTTGCGCACCACGCCCGGCTCGACGACTTCGCTCGCCGAATAGATCACCGCGCCGGCCACGCTCGATGCGGGCACTGCGCGAGCAAGCGCGCTGCCGGGATCGAGCTGCGCGAGCTCAGGTGGCGCGATCCGCCCGCCCGCGAGCCCCTGCGCGTACCACCACGGGATGCCGTTCTGCGCGAAGACGACGAGCGTCTCCGGCCCGAGGAGCGACCCGATGCCCGCGGCAAGCGCGCCGAGCGAGGTCGTCTTCAGCGTGACGAGCACGACGTCCACCGGGCCGATCTCGGCGGGCCGGTCGCTCGCGCGAACCTTGCCGAGGATTCGCCGCTCGCCCTTGACGAGGACGAGGCCGTTCCGGCGTATCGCCGACAAGTGATCGCCCCGGGCGATCACGGCAACGTCGTTGCCCGTTGCCGCGAGCTGTGCGGCAAAATGTCCGCCGACCGCCCCGGCACCGTAGACGCAAACCTTCACGCGAGACCCGACATGGAAACCTTCCTCAAGACCATCCTCGCCACTGACCGCGACGGCCTCGCCCGCTTTCGCGAGGAGCAGGTGCCGCTTTCCGAAGGCACCCCCAAGGTCACGCTCTCCGCAGTGTACCCGTCGGCCGGCTACCAGCTGCGCCGCAGCCCGGTCGGATTTCGCAGCGACTGGCACTGCACGACGACCCCGCAGTGGGTCATCATCCTCCAGGGCGAGATCGAGGTCGGCGTGCGCGACGGCAGTTCGCGGGTTTTCCGGCCCGGCATGCACTTCTTCGCCTCGGACACCGTGCCGGCAGGCGCGGCCTTCGATCCGCTTCGCCACGGCCACTGGAGCGCGCAGCGCGGGCCCGACGTCCTGGTGACGCTCTTCCTCAGGACCTGAGCCGCACCGCGAGCGGCATGCCGCCGCGCGGCACCAGCGTCACGCGCGCGACCGGCCGCGGCTCGTGCGAGGTCGGCCCGAAGCGAGCGTGCTGCAATAGCGTCGCGAGGATCGCGCAAGCCTCCATCTGCGCAAAGGCCATGCCGATGCAGATGCGCGGGCCGGCGCCGAAGGGCAGGTACTGGTAGCGCGAAATCTTCTCCTCCTCGCCCGGTGCGAAGCGCATCGGGTCGAACTCGTCGGGCCGCGCCCAGCGCTTCGCATGTCGGTGGATCGCGTAGATCGGCATCACGACCGAGGCGCCCGCCGCAAAGCGCTCGCCCTCGATCTCGGCGTCGGCCACGGCCTGGCGCGTCATGATCGGCACCGGCGGGTAGAGGCGCATCGATTCCTTGACCACCTGCTCGACGAGCACCAGGCGCTCGAGGTGCGCGGCGACCACGTCGGCGCCGCCGGTCACGCGATCGACCTCCTCCTCCAGCCGCGCCGCCCAGTCGGGCGCGCGCGCGAGCAGGTAGAGCGTCCAGGTGAGCGCCTTCGCGGTAGTCTCGTGCCCGGCGAGGTAGAAGGTCAGCAGGTTGTCCACCAGCTGCTCGTCGTTCATCGCCTGGCCGGTCTCGGGATCGCGCGCGCGTATCAGCCGCGCGAGCAGGTCGTCGCCCGCCTCGCCCGCGCGGCGCCGCTCCTCGACGATCGCGCGCGTCACGCCGCGCAGCGCGCGCACCGAGTCCGCCATCGAAGCACGGCCCGGCTGCGGCACCCACGACGGGACGTTCGCGATCGCGTAGAACTGGCCCCAGGCGCCCGCGCGCTGGAAGCCGCCCGTGGACGCCTCGATCGCACCAGGCA
>JBOIFE010000050.1:0-23212 GCA_050741015.1 Burkholderiales bacterium
AGGCCGACCCAGTTGAGCGGCAGGCAGACCACCAGGTTGATGGCAGCAAACCAGGCGAGCGTTGCCCGCCAGCCGAGCGCCGCGTCGAGGTAGTGCGCGAGCACCCAGAACACGGTGGAGGCGAAGGCGCCGAAGAGCGTGAGAGCGGAGATCGCCTGGCGTGCGCGCGAGGGCACCACCTGCACCAGCGCCGCGAATGCCGCGTCGTAGAGGCACAGGCGCATGCCGACGCCGAGGAATGCCCAGGCGCCGAGCCAGCCGGCTTCCGTGGTCACGCGTGACAGGATCAGCAGCCCCGCCGATTCCAGCACGGTCCCCGCGCACATCACGGCCTGCGCGCCGTAGCGGTCGATCGCGCGGCCTGCGGGCGCCGAGACAGCGCCCATCGCCAGCAGCGAAACCGTGAAACCGAAGTAGACCAGGCTCAGGCTCCAACCGGTATCCCGGGCGATCGGGCCGGCGAGCACGCCCAGGCAGTAGTAGCCGGTGCCCCAGGCGGTGATCTGGGTGATCCCGAGCGCGCACACGGCGAGGACGAACGGGTCGCGGCGCGGGCCCATGGCGGCGCGTATCGTACTTCAGGGAGTCCAAGCCGCCATAATCCGGGCCATGGCGACCGACTACCCCGTGCTGCGCTGGAAGGTCGGCGACGTGCGAATCTCTCGGGTGGTCGAGATCGAAGGCGCGTCGCCGGGCACGTTCCTCTTCGCCGAGGCGACGCCCGAGCGGCTGCTGCAGCACGCGTGGCTGCGACCGCGCTTTCTCACCGACGAGGGCAAGACGATCGGCTCGATCCACTGCTTCGTCGTCGAAACCGGCGGCCGGCGGATCGTGGTGGACACCTGCGTCGGCAACGACAAGCCGCGCGAGGTGAAGGCCTGGAACCTGAGGCAGGGCCGTTTTCTCGCCGACCTCGCGGAGGCGGGATTTCCGCGCGAGTCGGTGGACACGGTGCTCTGCACCCACCTGCACGTCGACCACGTGGGCTGGAACACGATGCTCGCGGACGGGCGCTGGGTGCCGACCTTCCCGAAGGCGCGCTACCTATTCGGGCGCACGGAGTGGGCGCACTGGTCCGGCGAGTCCGAAGGGCCCGATCGCGAGGTGAGGAACGATTCCGTGCGGCCGGTGCTGGAGGCGGGGCTCGCCGAGCTCGTCGAATCCGACCACCGGCTGACCGACGAGGTGTTCCTCGAACCCACGCCCGGGCATACGCCGGGGCACGTGAGTGTGCGCATTTCCTCGCGCGGCGTGGACGCCGTGATCACGGGCGACCTCATGCACCACCCGGTGCAGTGCGCCGAGCACGGGTGGGCGAGTCGGTTCGACGTCGATCCGGAGTTGGCGCGGCGCACGCGCCGCGCGTTCCTCGAGCGCTATGCCGACCGGCCCGTGCTCGTGCTCGGCACGCACTTCGCAACGCCGACCGGCGGGCGTATCGTTCGCGACGGAAAGGGGTACCGATTCCATGGCGACGGCTAGATCCGGACTGAAGCGCGCCCCGGCCAAGCGCCGGGCGAAGAAGGCGAAGGCACAGACTCGGGGGCTGACTCCCGCCGAGTGCCGGCTGGACATGCTCTCCGGCGCCGCCGAGGAAGTGCGCGAGCGCGTGCAGAGGGAAGGCGGGGAGATCATCGGCTCGTACAAGGATCCGCTGGGGGGCGGCGCGCTCCTCGCGTGCATCCTGCCCATCTCGAAGGTGGAACCGACGCCGTTCCAGCGCGATCTTTCCGACACGCACCAGCGCAAACTCGCCGACGTCATCGACAAGACCGGCATCTTCCTCGACCCGATCATCTGCGTGACCGCGCCGGAGTCGGGCTTCTGGACGCCGAACGGCATGCATCGGCTGATGGCCATGCGGCGACTCGGTGCCAAGGCCGTCACCGCGCTCGTCGTTCCGAAGCGCGAAGTCGCCTGGCAGATCCTTGCGCTCAACACCGAGAAGGCCCACAACCTCAAGGAAAAGTCCCTCGAAGTCATCCGCATCTACCGCGGCCTGATCGACGAGGACGCGAAGCGCCCGGAGTCCGGGTTCGCTTTCTATCTGGAAGAGGCTTCCTTCGTCACGCTGGGCATTTGCTACGAGAAGAACCCGCGCTTCGCGGGCGGTGCCTACAACCCCATCGTGCGGCGGCTTGAGAAATTCTCCGACGAGCCGCTATCGAAGACCATCAAGTCACACGAGAAGCACGCGGAAATGGTCATGGAGCTGGACGAGCGCGTGGCAGAGGTGATCAAGAAGCTGAAGGATCGCGGCTTCGTCAGCCCTTACCTGCGCGCGTTCGTCGTGGCGCGGATCAATCCACTGCGCTTCATGACGGGCGAGCCGCCGGCGCTGGAAGAAATCTTGAAGACGATGACGCAGCGCGCGGCGAAATTCAATACGGAGAAGGTGAAGCAGGAGGACCTGGCGAGCGCCGCGGGCGCGCCGGACAGCGCCGACTGACGTTAGAGTGCCGCCATGGCACTCAAGGCCACCATCTTCAAGGCGAACCTCCAGATTTCGGACATCGACCGGAACTACTATGGAGAGCATGCGCTGACGCTGGCGCGACACCCCTCGGAAACCGACGAGCGCATGATGGTGCGCGTGCTGGCGTTCGCGCTGAATGCTCATGAGCACCTCGCGTTCGGCAAGGGCATATCAGCAACGGACGAGCCCGACCTCTGGCAGAAAGACCTGACCGGGCAGATCGTGCATTGGATCGACGTGGGACAGCCGGAGGACAAGCGCCTCATTCGCGCCAGCGGCCGGGCGCAGCAGGTGAGCGTGTACCTCTACGGCAGGAGCGCCGACCTGTGGTGGAAGGCGAACGCCGAGCGGCTCGCGCGCGCCGGAAATCTTGCCGTCTGGCGCGTCGCCGCGGAAGAAAGCGCCGCGCTGGGAACGATGGCGGAGCGCACGATGCAATTGCAGTGCACCGTGCAGGAGAACCAGGTCTGGCTCAGCAATACGGCTGCGACGACGCAACTCAGCCTGGCTTGCCTGCAGCCCAGGAGTCCCGCAAGGTAACCGTGCGATTGAAGCGTCCTGCCGAATGGCGGTCGAGCGTGAAGTAGCCGTGGCGTTCGAATTGCAATGGTTCGCCGGCGCCGACTTCGCGCAGGCAAGGCTCGAGCATCGACGCCTGCGACTTCGTCGATTCGGGATTCAGTTCTTCGCCCTTCGCATCCTTGAACAAGCGGTCGTAGAGATGAACGTCCGCCGCATGCGCATGCCTCATGCTCACCCAGTGGATATTGCCCTTCACCTTGACCTTGTCCGCGCCCGGGGTTCCTGAGCGCGTTTCCTCCAGGTACTCGCAGCGCACGGTGTCGGACGCCTTGTCATAGCCCACGCACTTGACGACGTATCCATAGCGCAGCCGCACCAGGTTCCCCGGAAACAGGCGGAAATACCCTTTCGCCGGCTCTTCCTGGTAATCCTCGCGCTCGATCCACAGTTCTCCGGAAAATGGCACCGAGCGCTTCCCCATCTCCGGCTTCTGCGGATGGTTGGCAACTTCGACCCGCTCCTCTTTCCCTTTGGGATAGTTCTCGATCACGAGCTTCACCGGATCGAGCACCGCCATGCGGCGCGGCGCGATCTCGTTCAGGTGCTCGCGCATGCAATCCTCGAGCACCGAGAACTCGATGACCTGATTCGCCTTGGACACGCCGATCCGCTCGGCGAAGAGGCGGAATCCTTCCGGCGTGTAGCCGCGCCGCCGCGCGCCGGCGAGCGTCGGCATGCGCGGGTCGTCCCAGCCGTCCACATGGCCTTCCTCGACGAGCTGGATGAGCTTGCGCTTTGAAAGGACGACATGCGTGAGGTTGACGCGCGCGAACTCGACCTGCTGGGGCAGGGGGCGCTTGAGCAATCCGCCCTTCGCCAGATGATCGAGCAGCCAGTCGTAGAAAGGCCGTTGGTCTTCGAATTCCAGGGTGCACAGGGAATGCGTGACAGCTTCGACCGCGTCCTCGATCGGATGCGCGTAGGTGTACATCGGATAGATGCACCACTTGTTTCCCGTGCGGTGGTGCTCGAAGCGCCTGATGCGATAGATCGCCGGGTCGCGCAGGTTGATGTTGGGCGAAGCCATGTCGATTTTCGCGCGCAGCACGTGTGCGCCGTCGAAATGATGGCCGGCCTTCATCTCGCGAAGCAGCGCTAGATTCTCCGCCGGCGAGCGCCCGCGGTACGGGCTGTTCGTGCCGGGCTCGGTGAAGCTGCCGCGGTGGTGCGCCATCTGCTCCGCGGACTGGCTGTCCACGTACGCGAGGCCCTGGTTGACGAGGTACTCCGCGCACTCGTACATGAAGCCGAAGTAGTTCGAGGCGTAAAGAGCGGTGCCGTAGTCGTAGCCGAGCCACTTCACCATCTCTAGGATCGACTCGACGTACTCCTGCTCCTCCTTCTCCGGATTGGTGTCGTCGAAGCGCAGGTTGCAGTGCCCGCCGTAGAGCTGGGCGAGGCCGAAGTTGAGCACGATCGACTTGGCGTGGCCGAAATGCAGGTACCCGTTCGGCTCGGGCGGAAAGCGCGTGACGGCGGTCTTGTGCTTGCCCGAGGCGAGGTCGGCCTCGATGATGTGCTTGATGAAGTTGGAGTGCGAAGGCGGCTGGGGCTTGTTCACGCCCGCGATTCTACTAGCGCGGTAAGAGGGTTCCCGCCATGAAAGCCATCGGCTTCTACCAGTCCCTGCCGATCGCCGATCCGAAGTCGCTGATCGACGCCGAGGCGGGTCACACCGTCGGCAAGCTGGTGCTGGAAGGCTTCTAGGTGCCGCGCGCGGCCTTGACCGCGCGGCCCAGCGCTTCGCCGATTGCACGCGCTTCCTCCGTGCTCACGTGCCGGGCGAAGAGCGCCTCGATCCGCGCCTCGTAGACCGGCCACATGCGCTTGCGCATGGCCCGGCCCGCCCGCGTGAGCACCAGGTCGTAGCCGCGGCCGTCATCGGACGCGTCGGCGCGCCCGACGAGGCCGGCCGCCTCCAGCCTGTCCGCGAGGCGGCTGAGGTTGCTCTTGGAAAGCACCACGCGGCGCGCAAGGTCCCGCATGCGCAGCCGGCCGCCGGCCTTCTCCAGTTCCCAGAGCGCGTCGTACCAGCCGAGCGGCGGCAGCTCGGCGGCGGCGAGAGCGGCTTCGATCCGCTCGAGCAGGGTGGCGTGGGCGGTCAGGAGGACCGCCCACGCGTGGGCCTTGGCGTCCTGGGGCATGGGGTCGGGAGTCTACGCGAGGGTAGTTGCATGTGCAACCAAAGCGGGGTAGCATGTCGTTGCATGTTCAACTAACCTGAGCCTGGAGACTGCCATGAAACTGATCGACCGCAACGCCCTGCAGCAGCGCCTGGACCGCGTCACCCTGGTCGAGGCCCTGCCGGAGAAGTACTACCGCGACGGCCACTTGCCCGGGGCCCGCCACCTGCCGCACGACCAGGTCCGCTCGCTCGCCCCGAGCCTGCTGCCGGATCGCGGCGCCGGGATCGTCGTCTACTGCGCGAGCGCGACCTGCCAGAACTCGCACATCGCGGCCCGCGTCCTCGAGCAACTCGGCTATGGCGACGTGGCGGTGTACGCCGGCGGCAAGCAGGACTGGAGCGAGGCGGGGCTGCCCCTGGAGCCCGGGGAGACGGTCCCCGCCCGAACCGGGTAAGCTCGCGGCCGTGAAGCGCGCGGACCTCGAGCGCGCCGTGCGGGCGGGCATCCTCTCGGCCGAGCAGGCCGGGCGCCTCATGGCGTTCCTGCAGGCGAGCGCGGCGGAAACGCCGCGCTTTTCCTTCGTGCACGTCCTTTATTACCTCGGCGGCCTGATCGCGATCGGCGCGATGTCGCTGTTCATGACGCTGGGCTGGAACGCGCTGGGCGGCTGGGGCGGAGCGTTCACGGCCGCGTGCTACGCGGTGCTTGCGCTCGCGCTTACTCACTGGTTCCTCCAGCGCAAGGGGCTGCAGATACCGGCCGGCATCCTGGCGACGCTGGCGGTGACGATGGTGCCGCTCGCCATCTTCGGCGCGCAGATGGCGCTCGGCTACTGGGGCGCAGCGACGCCGTTCCGCCACTATCACCAGTTTATCGACGGGCGCTGGCTGATGATGGAGTTTGGCACGCTGGCCGTGGCGGTGGTGCTGCTCTGGCGCTATCGCTTCCCGTTCATGCTGATGCCCGTGTCGGTGACGCTCTGGTACATGAGCATGGACCTCGGCCCGCTGCTCGTCGGCTCGAACTGGCAGGACTGGGACATCCGAAAGCTGATTTCGCTGTACTTCGGAATCCTGTTCGTCGGGCTCGCGTTCTGGGTCGACATCCGCTCGCGGCGCTCGTCGAAGGACTACGCGTTCTGGCTCTACCTGTTCGGCGTGATGACCTTCTGGGGCGGGCTGTCCGCGATGCACAGCGGCAGCGAGCTCGGCAAGCTCCTCTACTGCCTGCTCAACGTCGGCATGATATTCGCCGGCGCGCTTCTCGGTCGGCGCGTGTTCGCGGTGTTCGGCGGCTTCGGTGTCGCCGGCTACCTGGGCTACCTCGCTTCGCGCGTGTTCCAGGACAGCCTGCTCTTTCCGTTCGCGCTGTCGCTGATCGGCCTCGCGATCATCGCCCTCGGCGTCAAGTGGCAGCGGCACGAGGCGCAGTGGACCACGCGCCTGAGGTCGTTCCTGCCCGCCGCGCTGCGCGAGCTGCTGGAGGCGCGCGCTCCCTAGGAGGCGTCACCGCTGCCCGACGGCGAGCGGCGCCCGTGTGGGATGCGGGCGGGTCGCCGGGAATCATCAACGCCCTGAATCGGCGGGAGTTTGGGCTTCGGCGCCCGATGGGCATGGGCCTTGCATCGACCTGGCGCATGAGGCACCTTCTTCCCCGTACGCTGCCCGAGTTGCTCTCGCACGCCATCGCCTACGAGCGCGAGGCCGCCTCCCGCTTCCATGAGTACTCGAGCCACCTGCACGAGCTCGGCGCGCATCGCACCGCGGAGGCCTTCCAGCGCATGGAGCTGATCGAGCGCGCGCACCTGCAGTCGCTCGAAGAGTGCGTCGGCGGCGGTGAGTTGCCGACGCTGCAGCCGGCGGACTACATGCGACACCTGCTCGCGACGCGCGATGCGCTGGAGCTCGCGTTTCCCCATTCGCCGCGCAGCGCGCGCGAGGCGCTGGTGCTCGCGCTCGCCGCAGAGCGGCGCGCGGAGATCTATTACCGCGACGCGGCGGCGAATGCCGCCGACCCGAGAGTGCGCGGCCTGGCCGCCGACCTCGCAGCCGGCGAGCACCGCCACGTGCGCGTGGTCGAGCGGCTGCTGGCGTATGCGGCGACGGGCGGCCCGACGCTCGAGGGGCACCGGGCCGCAGCCTGAACGATGCCGCCGCCATGAATGCGTTCACCATCCATACGCCGGTCGAGCTTTACGCGCACGCGATGGCGATCGAGCGCGACGCGGTGAATCGCTATGTCGGGTTGGCGCAGCACATGGATGCGCAGGGCAACGACGAGGTGGCGGCGCTCTTCCGGCAGCTGGCCGTGTTCGAGTCGGAGCAGCTGCGCACGCTCGATGCGCGCGTGTGCGGCGTCGCCCTGCCTCGGGCGGCAGACGCGCTTCCCGGAGACGGGTTGCCGGAGACCGTGACCCCGCAAAGCGCTCCCGGGCTCATTACGCCGCGGCACGCGCTGGGCATCGCGCTCGAAGCCGAGTTCCGCGCGCGCGCCTTCTTCACCGACGTGCGCACCCGCGCCACCGATCCGGCGCTGCGCGCCCTGGCGCAGGAAATGGCGGCCGAGGAGGAGCGCCACATCGCCCTCGTGGAGCACGCGCTCCTAGGCGACGACTGCGCCTGAGGCCCATCGCCTTCTGTAGCCTAGGCGGAGAGACGCCTCTTCAGCCAGCAATCGAGCGACAGCTTTCCCGGCCCGTGCAGCAGGGTGACGAGCAGCAGCGTCCCCCAGAGCACGTGCTGCGCGAGCGCCGCGTCGTTCTTCATCAGGACGTGCCAGTACGACGCCACGGCGACGAGGTTCACGAACGTCATCGACAGCGCCGCGAAGCGCGTCGCGAGCCCGAGCGCGAGCAGCGGCGGGAACGCGAGCTCGCCGAAGGCGCCGAGCCAGGCCGCGGCCTCGGGCGGCAGGAGCGGCACGTGGTACTCGTTCTGGAACAGGTAGAGCGTCCCGCTCCAGTTCCCGATCTTGAGCAGGCCCGAGCGGAAGAAGGCCTCGGCGACGAAGAGCCGGATGCCCAGGTCGAGCACGGGGGAGGCGGTATCGAGCCAGCCGGCGATGCGCGCGTACCAGAGGATGAGTGCGTTCTTCATTGCGTGATGACTCCCAGGGGGACCCAGCGGGCGAGCGCCGTGCCTGGATTGTAGGCGGGCTCGGCGGCGACCGCGGCCTCGAGCGCGGTCCCGAGCCCCGCGCCGGCGAGCAGCCGGTCGAGGAATCGATAGTCGCCGGCGCCGAGCGCAAGCACCTCGGCGCGCCAGCCGGGGCGGTGGACGAGCGCGAGCTCCGCGCCCTTGCGCAGGTCCACGGCCGCGGGATCGCCGCCGGGCTGGTGTGCGTTCCAGATCGTGGCGACGGGCCAGGCGGCGGCAAGCAGGCCGCAGGCCGGCGCGAGCCGCGCTTCGGCCGCGCGTCCAGGCTCGAACGGCGCCGGGTCGCCGGCGAAGTGGGCGCGGTGCGCGAGCCACTCCAGCCGCGCAACGTCGGGCAGGTAGGGCAGGTCTTGAACGTCCGCATCCTCCGCGACAAAGCGTGCCAGCGACTCGCCATAGGCGTTCAGGTCGCCGTCCTCGGACGGGTGCGCGTTTGCGTAGCGCCGCGCGAGCGCGTCGAAGTAGTCCTTGCCGACGATGCGCCGCACGACCGGATAGGCGCTCGCAAGCGCACCCGTCCAGTTGCCGAAGACAGTGCCGCGGTATACGGCCATCGCCTGCGGCCCGCCGCCCTCGAGGAGCGCCGCACCGAAGGCGCGCTGCGCCTCAAGCAGCGAGGGCATTTCGTGCCTCCATACGCGCCTGCGCCTTGCCGGCTTCCCCGACCAGTACGGAAAGCTCGGGCAGGTCCGTGTCCCACTCGACGAGCGTCGGCACCGGGCCAAAACGATCGAGCGCCGCTTCGTAGAGTTGCCACACAGCGTCGGCGACGCGCGATCCGTGCGTGTCGACCAGCCCGTGCGGGCCCGACGAATGCCCCGCGAGATGGATCTCCTCGACGCTCTCGGGGGACAGGGCGTCCATCTGGGCGAGCGCGTCCCGGCCAAGGTTCGCCTGGTTCACGAACAGGTTGTTCACATCCAGCAGCAATCCGCAGCCGGCCTGGCGCGAGAGCGCCGCGAGGAATTCGCCCTCGCCCATCTCGGACGCGGCGGGCTCGACGTAGGCCGAGACGTTTTCCACCAGGATCCGGCGGCCGAGCAGGTCTTGCAGCCACGCGACGCGCGCGGAAACGAGCTCGAGCGCTTCGCGCGTGAACGGCAGGGGCAGCAGGTCGTTGAAGTGCCGGCCGGCGATCGCGCCCCAGCACAGGTGCTCGGAAACGAAGGCGGGCTCGACTCGCTCGACCAGCGCCTTCAGGCGCGCGACGTGCCGCTCGTCGAATCCCGCCGCCGATCCCAGACCGAGGCCCACGCCGTGCAGGCTCACCGGGTAGTCGCGGCGCACGTGCTCCAGCGCGTGGCGATCGAGTCCTCCCGCGCCGAAGTAGTTCTCGCTGTGCACCTCCAGCCAGCCGGTGGCGGGCCGCGGCGCTCCCAGGAACTCCGGGTAGTGCCGCGCGCGCAGCCCGATGCCGGCGCCGAGCCGTGCCAAGTGCTCAGCCCTTCTTCATCATGTGATCCTTGGCCAGGCGCCCCGGTTCGCCCTGGGTGAGGCTGCCGCCCATCGTCGTGCAAGTGCCGACCTTCACCGCCTTGAAGTCGTTCGGGTTGTAGTCGACCTTCGACTGCCCGGCGCAGGAATGCCCGGTCTTTTCGCTGCCGCAGTCGTTCTGGCCGGCCTTGGACACGCCCCAGCACTTCTCCTGCGGGTCGGCGGCGAACGCGGCGCTGCCGGCGCCGAGGGCGAACAATCCGGCGACCGCGGCCGCCACGAGGGTTTTCTGGTCCATTGCGAGATGCTCCTTCCTTGTTGGGTGGATGAATGAGGGCTCCAAAGCGGGCCCGTCCCCTTTGGTCGGCCCGACCCGCCGGCGCTTACGAAAGATATATTGTTCGCAAGATGTAAGGAATCGGGTGTTGCGCGGGTCTTCTGCGCATGGCCGTCCCCGACACCGAAGCGCTCGCCCGCCTGCGGCCCCGGCTGCTCGCCTTCGCCCTGAGGCGCGCGCGCGACCGCGCAGCAGCCGAGGACGCCGTGCAGGACGCGCTGCTCGCCGCGCTCGAGGGGCGCGAGGGCTTCGCCGGGCAGTCGACCCCGGCTACCTGGGTCTTCGGTATCCTGCGGCACAAGATCGTGGATGGCCTGCGCTGCGGGCCGCGCGAGGAATCGCTGGAGGGCGAGCTGGACGAGCTGCCGCACGCGGGACCGGGTCCGGAGCAGCTCCTCGCCCGCGCTCGGGCGCTCGAGACTTTCGCCCGTAGCCTGGATCGCCTGCCGGACAACTCGGCCCGCGCCTTCGTCCTGCGCGAAGTCGCTGGCTACGACACGCCGGAAGTTTGCCGCGCCCTGGGCATCACCCCCGCGAACTGCTGGGTGAGAGTGCACCGCGCGCGCGCCCGCCTGCGCAAGTGCCCAGACATCGGCCGGCTCGCCGCCGAGGCCGCCTAGTGCGATTCGAGGATGCCGTCCGTGCGCACGCCGCCGAGCTCTACCGCTACGCCTATTGGCTCACACGCGACCGCGCGCGCGCCGAGGACGTGGTGCAGGAGGCGCTGCTGCGGGGCTGGCGCGCCTTTCCGCGGTTGCGCGAGCCCGAGGCGGCCCGCGCCTGGCTGTTCTCGATCGTGCGCAACGAGTTTCGCCGCGCCGTCGGCGCCGACCCGCGCGAGCAGAGCCTCGAGGGCGTGGACATTCCCGACGAGCGCTCGGACGCGGCCGGGCTGGAGCTGCGCGATGCGCTGCGCGCACTGCCGCCGGCCTACGGCGAGCCGCTTGCACTTCAGGTCCTGGGCGGGTTCAGCGGGGCGGAAATCGCGGACCTGCTCGGCACGACCGAGGGCGCGGTCATGACCCGGCTGACGCGCGCTCGCCAGGCGCTGAAGCGCCTCGTCTCGCCGCGTGCGCGCGCCGGGGGGCGCCCATGAACTGCCTCGACTACCGCCGCCAGCTCCTGACCGGGGCGCCCGAATCCGAGGCGATGCGCGTGCACCGGATGCAATGCGCGGGCTGCACGGCTGAATATCGCGACCACGGCACTTTCGAGTCGGCGCTGCGCGAGGCGCTCGAGGTGCCGGTCCCCGAAGGCTTCGCCGAACGCATGGCGCGGGCGCAGGTGTTGCGCCGGCGGCGGTTCCTCGCGGCGGCGGCGGCAGTCGTCGCTGGCGCGGGCGCGGGCGGCTACGCCTGGTTTGCGCGGCCGGACCCGGTGGCCCTGGCCTGCATCGACTTCGTGATGAAGGACGAATCCAAGGCGATCATGATGGGGGGCATGCCGCGCGAGGCCGCCGCCGCTGCGCTCGAGCCCACGCTGCCGCTGTCGCACCTCGAGAAGGTGGGGCAGGTGATGCACGTCGGTCCCTGCCCGTTCAACGGCGCCACGGCCTATCTCGTGATCCTGGACGTGCCGCAGGGCAAGGTGTCGCTGCTGGTGATGCCGTCGTCGAAGCGAAAGAGCATGGGCCACGCCGACAAGGAGGGCATGAGCGCGGCCGTGATGCCGATGAATGGCGGCAGCGTCGGCATCGTCGGCGACGACCGCGCGCTGGTGGCGAGCGTGGCGGGCGCGCTGCTGGGCTAGGCGGCTCCCGCGCCGCGCACGCGGCTTGGTACCATCCGTGGATGGGAAATTTCGGCGACTCCATCGCTGGCGCCACCGGCATCCTGCTCGCGCGGCTCGCGGAGAACCTGCCGAACCTGTTCTTCGCGCTGCTGCTGCTCGCGGCGGGCTGGCTGCTCGCGCGCCTGCTGCGCGTGCTCGCGGTGCGCGGCATGCAGCTCGCCGAGACGCTGATCGAACGCATGGCGGGCTCGCCGCGCCTGAAGGTCGGCCGCTCGGCCGACGTGCTGGGCACGGTCGTCTACTGGGTGGTGCTGCTGTTCTTCGTCACCGCGGCCACGCATGTGCTGGGACTGCAGACGTTCACCGAATGGCTCGCGCGGCTGCTGGAGTACCTGCCGACGCTCGCGGCGGGGCTGCTGATCATCGTCGCCGGATACGTGCTCGCGAGCTTCGTGGCCGACCTCGTGCTCGCCACCGCGACGCGACTGCAGCCCGCGCAGCGCACCGCGCTCGCGCGGCTCGCCCAGGGCGCGACGCTGGTCGCCGCAATCCTGGTCGGCGCCGACCAGATCGGCATCCGGGTCACGTGGATCGCGATCCTGGTCGCGGTCGTCGTCGCCGCGGTGCTGGGCGGCGTGACGATCGCGGTCAGCCTCGGCGCGCGCAGCTACGTCGCGAACCTGATCGGCGCGCACTACCTGCGCCAGGCCTTCAGGGTCGGCCAGCGCGTGCGCGTCGCGGGATTCGAGGGGCGCATCGTCGAGGTCAGTGCGACCTCGCTCGTGCTGGAGGCGAAGGAGGGGCGCGTCGCGCTCCCGGGGCGCGTCTACCACGACGAGCCGATCGTGCTGCTGGCCGGAAACGGCGATGGCTGACGCACGGGCGCTCAGCCTCGCGTTTATGCGCGCGCACCCGCCGGAGGCGGCGCGCGTGCTCGAGGGGCTCGCGCCCGCCGCCGCCGCGGCGATGCTGGCGATGGCGCCTGCGCGACTCGCGGCGCCGGTGTTCGGCGCCATGCTGCCCAACGCCGCGGGCCGCGCGCTGTCGGGCGTCGAGGACGAGACCGCGCTCGCCCTGCTGGGCGCGCTGGGCACGCAGCCGGTGGTCGCGGTCCTGCGCCACGTGCCCGAGCCGCGCCGCGCGCGGCTGATCGCGAGCCTGTCGACGACCGCGGCGCTCGCCTCGCAGCTGCTGCTCGGCTACCTCGAGGATACGGTGGGCGCCTGGACCGATCCCGACGTGCTCGCGCTGCCGGCCGCGACCCGTGCGGCGGACGCGCTCCAGCGCGTGAGAAACATCGATGCGGTCGTCTACCGCGTCTTCGTGACCGCGTCGGGCCGGCTGGAGGGATGGGTGCCGCTGCCCGCGCTGTTGCGGGCGCCCGAAGGCGTCAATCTAGCCGCGGTCATGTCGCGTCCCGATGCGGTGCTGTCAGCGCAGACGCCGCTCGCCGGCGCGGCGGCGCACCCGGGCTGGGAGCGGTCCTCCGTGCTGCCGGTCGTCGAGGCGGACGAGCGCCTGGTCGGCGTGCTCACGCGCGATGCGCTTACGCGCGCGCTGGGGCGGACGTCGCGCGCGTCGCGCGCGGATCAGGGCGACACGCTTGCCGGCATGCTCGTGCGGGGCTACTGGGACGCGCTGTCGGGCGGTGCGCAGGCCATGGCGACGCTGCTACCCGGCGTGCAGCCGGTGGGGAGGGACCCGCATGGACGCTGACGCCGCGGCCGCCGCGCTCAGCCAGAAGTTCCTGCTCGACTACCCGGGCGAGGCGGCGCGCGAGCTCGAGTCGATGAGCGTGGACGAGGCCGCGGCGCTGCTCGCGTCGCATGCGCCACGCGCAGCGGTGCGCGCCTGGGAAGCGCTCGCGCCCGACGTCGCGCGCGAGGTGCTCGCGCTCCTGCCCGAGGCGCTCGCGCGCCACGTGCTCGCCGAGGCCGACCCGACCGCGAGCGTCGCGGTCCTCGCGCAGCTCGAGCCCGAGGAGCGGGACGCGCGGCTGGCGGCGCTCGACAAGGAGGTGGCGCGCGAGCTGCGCGAGCTCGCGGCCTATCCGGAGGATTCCGCCGGGCGCCTGATGGACGCGCGCGTGAGCCCGCTGCGCTCGGGCATGACGGTCGGCGATGCGATCGAGCGGGTACGCGCGATCCGCCGGCGCGGGCTGCGCGAGCTGTTCGTGGTCGACGACGCCGGGCGTCTGGCGGGGCGCATCGACATGCAGGACCTCGCGCTCGCCGAGCGCGCGCGGCCGCTCGCGGAAATCCAGCGCGGCATCGTCGCCGCGGTGCGCGACCTCGACCCGCGCGAGGACGTGGTCGAGATCCTGCAGCGCGAGCCGATCACGGTGCTGCCGGTGGTGAACCACACCGGCCGCCTGCTGGGCGTCGTCCGCCAGGCCGAGCTGATGTCCGCGGTCGAGCAGGAGACCAGCCTCGACATCCAGACCATGGTCGGCGCGAGCCCCGACGAACGAGCGACCTCCGGCCCGGTGTTCGCGGTGAAAAAGCGCCTCGCCTGGCTGCAGATCAACCTGCTGACCGCCTTCCTCGCGGCGGCAGTGGTCGGCCTCTTCGAAGGCACGATCGCCAAGTTCACGGCGCTCGCCGTGCTGCTGCCGGTGGTGGCCGGGCAGTCCGGCAACGCGGGCGCGCAGGCGCTCGCGGTGACCATGCGTGGCCTCTTCCTGCGCGAGATCAGCCTGCGGCACTGGCCGGCGATGGTGTGGAAGGAAGCGGCGACCGGACTCGTCAACGGGCTCGCGGTGGCGGCCACCACCGCGATCGGCGTTTATTTCTGGAGCCGCTCGATCGGGCTCGTGTGGGTCATCTCGCTCGCGATGGTGGTATCCATGGTCATCGCCGGCGTCGCAGGCGCCCTGGTGCCGATCCTGATGCGCCGCTTCGGGCAGGACCCGGCGACGGCCTCGACCATCATCCTCACGACCGTCACCGACGTGACGGGGTTCTTCTCGTTCCTCGGCATCGCGACGCTGCTGTCGGGGATGCTGGGCCCGATCGCCCGCTAGCGCCCGTCGACCTGCGGCACCGCGAAGGTCTGCGAGGACTCGGGCACGTCGCCGGGCTGCAGCGGACGCTCGGGGATCGCCAGCGACACGTCGAAAGTCTTGCCATCGCGAAACACCGTGAGCTTCACGGTGCTGCCGATCTGCACGTGCTCGAGCGCATGCTGCAGGCTGTCGACGTCCTTCAGCGCAATGCCGTCGATCGCCGTGATCACATCGCCGCCCAGGATCAGCGAGCGCGTTCCGATCTTCACCGGGATGCTGCCGGCAACGATGCCGGCGGTGCTCGCCGGGCTGCCGGGCTCGACCGCCTCGACCAGGAACCCGTCGGCGGGCGGCAGCACGAGCAGGTGGCGCAGCCGCGGATCGATCAGGCCGCCGTCCATGCCGAACCAGGGTCGCGCGATGCGGCCGTCCTTGACCAGCGGCTCGACGGCCGCGGCCACGAGGTTCGACGGGATTGCGAAGCCGATGTTCTGCGCGTCGCCGAGGATCTCGCTCGTCACGCCGACCACGGCGCCGCAACGGTCGAGCATCGGGCCGCCGGAGTTGCCGGGGTTGATTGCGGCGTCGGTCTGGATCAGCGGGCGCGACAGCATGCGCGCGCGCTCGGGCAGGATGCGGTTCACCGCGCTGACGATGCCGTGGGTGATGGTCTGGTCCAGCCCGAGCGGATTGCCGATGACGACGACCTCGTCGCCCGGGCGCAGCTGGTCGGAGTCGGCGAAGGTGAGCACGGGCAGCTTGCCGCCGTTGGGCGGCGTGATCTGCAGGATCGCGAGGTCGAAGATCGGGTCGGCGCCGAGCACCTTGGCCGCGAGCGAGGCGCCGTCATCGAGCGTCACCGTTACCGACTGCGCGCCGAACACCACGTGCGAGTTCGTCATCACCAGGCCCGACGGGTCGATGACGAAGCCCGAGCCGGTGGCGAGCTGCACGCGGTCCTCCGTGCTGTACGGATTGATCGTGAGCGCGGTGATCAGCACCACCGCGGGCGACCTGGCCTCGTAGAGGTCGGCGATCGACTGGGTGCACTTGCCGGCGGCCGCGGCCGTTGTCGCGCTGAGGCAAAGCGCCGCGAGCAGCACCCCCACGCCGATCAGGTAGACCTGCACTACTCGCTGGCTGGCGGGCACGGGAGCTTTCGGGCGGTTGGGAGGGTGCGGCGGTGTGGCGGATGCTACTCCGCCTTCAGGTGCCGCGCGAAGAATCCCTCCACTTGCACGATGCTGTCCGCCCACGCCGCTGGATTCCCGCCCGTCGTCGCGCCGCGCCCGCCTGGCGCGTTGGCGTTGATGCGCGCTGCGACGTAGCGCGCCGCGTGCGGGCTGTCGAACGAATGATAAGCCCCCGGATAGACCTTGATCGACACGGGTTCGCCGGCCCGTCGCGCACGCTCGGCGAGCGCGACACACGGCGCCGCCGGTGTCCAGTCGTCCTTTTCGCCAATCAGGATCAGCAGCGGCGCCGCAGGGTGATCGGCGCCGCGATGGTCGGCGCAGCTCGGGTAGAGGGCGACAGCAGCCGCGAAGCCGCCCCTGCGCGGCGCTTGCGCCGGCTCCATCGCCGAAAGTGTCCCTGCGCCGCCGTGGGATCCCCCCATGAGCCCCACGCGCCTGCCGTTCACGTAGGGAAGCGAGCGCGCGTAGTTCAGCGCCGCATAGGCATCTCGTGCACGCACGGAGTGCCCGACATACACCTTGCGCTGCGACGGCGGCACGGTGCAGATGCCGTGCGGATAGCCGCGCGGCCCGAAGCTGTCGGGAAGCAGCACAACGTAGCCGCGCTTGACCAGCTCTGCGGCCCATCGCTCGGGTGCGCCGCTCGAGCCGGCCGCGAGCCCGCTGCAATCGTGCAGGATGACGACCGCGGGGAAGGGCCCGGGGCCGTCGGGCTTGCGAACGGCGACCGGGATCTCCTCGTCCACCGCAGTCGCGCAGCCGGCGAGCACGAGCAGCGCTGCAATAATCCGAATCACATCGCCTTGAACAAATCCGCGTAGATGCGGCTCACCGCCAGCGTCTCCTTCCGATGCCGCAAGCGCAGCACGACGCGCCCGGCCTCGTCCCTCGCCGCGGCCGCGACTTCCTTGAGGTTGACGATCGTGCCGCGATGTACCTGCTGGAAGATCTGCGGCAGCTGGGGCGCGAGATCCTTGAGCGCCGTGCGCAGCAGGCTTTCGCCCCCTGCAGTGACGACGGAGGTGTACTTGTCAGCCGACAGGAAGTAGAAGACGTCGTCGATCGGGATGACCTTCACGGTGTTGCCCGACGCGGCCCGCACCTGCGTCAGCGGCTCCGCCTTCGGTCCAGGCGTCCCGATCGAGCGCAGCTGCCGCGCAAGAGATTCGAAGTTGCGCTGGCGCGACATCAGCCGCGCCATCGTCGTCTTCAGCCGGTCGACCTGCACGGGCTTCAGCACGTAGTCCATCGCCGCAACCTCGAAGGCCTGCGTCGCGTACTGGTCGTAGGCGGTGACGAAGACGATCGCGGGCGCGGCCTCGCCCATGCGGTCAGCGATCTCGGTGGCGGCCTCCAGGCCAGTCATGCCCGGCATCTGGATGTCGAGGAACGCGACGTCGGGCTTGAGACGCTCCGCGGCCTGCACGGCCTCGAGGCCGTTGGGCACGACCGCCGCGATCCGGAGCTCCGGCCACGCCTCGGCGAGCGCGCTTTTCAGGCTCAGCGCGAGCAGCGGCTCGTCGTCGGCGATGAGCGCGTTCACCGGGGAAGTGTGAGCGTGACCACGAAGCCGCCGGAAGGTTTGGCGCCGGCCTCGACACGAGCGGCGCCGGCAAATGCCGCGGCGAGCCGCTCGCGCACATTGTCGAGCCCGACTCCTGCGCCGGGCGCCGCCGGCACCCCGGCGCCGGTATCCGCCACCTCGATCACTAGTTTGCCGCCTTCCTCCCGCGCCGCGACCGTCACCGTGCCGCCTTCCACGCTGGGCTCGATCCCGTGTCTGACCGCGTTTTCCACCAGCGGCTGAAGCAGCATCGGCGGCACCTCGACGGCGGCGAGCTCGGCGGGCAGCGCGAGGGCGAAGCGCAGCCGAGCCCCCATGCGGATCGCGATCACCTCGAGATAGTTGTCCAGCAGCGCGAATTCGTCGCGCAGCGAATTGCTCTCGCGCCGCGCCGACGCGAGCGTCGCGCGCAGGTAGTCGTTCAGGTGGCGCAGCATTTCGCGCGCGCGGGCCGGATCGGTGGCAATGAGGGCGTCGAGGTTGGCGAGCGTGTTGAACAGGAAATGCGGCTCGATCTGCGCTTGCAGCAGCTTGAGCTGCGCCTCGATCCGCCCGCGCTCCAGGTCGGCGGCCTTGTGCCGGTTCCAGAAGAAGCTGACCGCGATGGTGCCCGCGGCAATCGTGACGCCGAGCGCGGCCCAGGCGTCGCGACCCGCGCTCCAGGGAACGCCGAGCAGGGCGGAAGCGAGCGCGCTGCCGCCCAGCCAGCCGGCCAGCACGCCGAATGCGATGAGCGCGATGAAGGGCAGCATCGGGGGCCGGCGTGCCGGCCAGAGCCCGCGCCAGCCCGCGTGAATCACGAGCAAGACGGTCACGCCGATGCACTGCGAAAAGACGAGGTTCTCGCCGAATCCGGCGCCGTAGCGCAGCAGCGTCAGCAGCGCGGCGATCGCCGTGTTGAAAGCGAGCGCCGCGCCCAGCGCGAAGCGGAATTCCTGCATGCGGGACGAAGCTTAGCGTTAGTCGGCGCGTCGTTGCGACCAGACGCGCACGGCACGCGCCGGGAAGAAGCCGCCGAGCAGGCCGGAAGCGAGGCTCGCCGCGAATGCGAACTCGGCCACCTGGCGCAGATCCGGGTGCATCGCGAGCGACACGGCGACGACGTAGCGCGAGAGGAAGAGGGCGAGCATCACCGCCAGAGGGATCCAACTCCCGGGAACGACAAAGCGGCGAGTGTCCTGAAGGTACCTGGCGCCCGCAAGCCGGCCCAGCCCGATTCCGACGCCGACGCTCATCGCAAGACCGGCGGCCCAGGCGACGACGCCCGCCACCGTGAACCCGAACAGCAGCGTCAGCCCGTAGAACGAGTAGGCCGCCATCGCGAGCGGCAGGAGTACGAGGCGAACCTCGTGCACGGCGCGGGTGCGCAGCTGAATCAGCCCGAGCACGACGAGGGCGGCGAGCAGCCCCCAGACCCACATCGGGGTTCCAGCGATGGCGTGCGGGACGATCGAGAGCAGTGGCATGGCGGTCTCCTGGCTTGGTCGAAGGCGCCAGTCTCGGCCGGGCGACCCCCACCCCTCCACCGGATTGCGACGAACCGCAGCCGGCAGCGACGAACCGCTAGACTGGGCGGATGAACGACCTCCTGATCCGCGGCGCGACCGTCTACGACGGCACCGGAACGCCCGGGCGGGTGGCCGACGTGGCGGTGAAGGACGGCAACATTGCCCAGCCGGGCCCGGCAACGGAGACCCTCGACGCGGACGGTCTCGCGCTCATGCCCGGCATCGTCGACGTGCACACGCACTACGACGCGCAGGTGACCTGGGATCCGACGCTCTCGCCTTCGCCCGCGCTCGGCGTGACCACGGCGATCATGGGCAACTGCGGCTTCGGCATCGCGCCGTGCCCGGCGAACCTGCGCGAGACGTTGCTGAAGAACCTCTCGGTGGTTGAAGGCATGGACGTCGACGCGCTGCTGCAGGGCACGCGCTGGGATTTCGAGACCTTTCCGCAGTACCTCGACGCGCTCGAGCGCGCGCACCCCTGGGCGAACGTGGGTGTGCTCGCGGGGCATTCGACGATCCGCAGCGCCGTGATGGGCGAAGCCGCTTCCACGCGCAGGCTGCCGACGCCCGGGGAGCTGCGCCGCATGCAGGACGCGGTGCGCGAGGCGCTCGAGGCCGGCGCCGCCGGTTTCGCGTCGTCCTTCTCGCCCAACCATAGCGGCTGGGGCGGGCGGCCGATGCCGTCCACGATCAGCGAGGACGCGGAGCTGCGCTCGCTGGTCGAGCCGCTGAAGGAGGCCGGGAAGGGGATCTTCGTCGTTGCCGCCGGCACCCGGGCGACGCCTGAATATCTCGAGGCGCTGGCGGCCGACACCGGGCGGCCCATGTTCATGGTGACGGTGCTCACGATGCACACCGACCAGGCGCCGAAGCGGGCGATGACCTACTACGAGCGATGCGCGCAAGCGCTTGCGCGCGGGCGCGAGGTCTACATCCACGCCAACTGCCAGCCGCTCTCGTTCGACTTCACGCTGAAGGAGCCGTACCCGTTCCTCGCGCTGCCTGCCTTCGAGCGCGTCAAGGCGGCCACGCCCGGTTCGCGGGCCGCGATCTACGCGGATCCGGCGTTTCGCGCCCGCTTCCGCGAGGACCTGAAGCATCCCAGGCCCGGAATCCTGTTCTCCGGCGACTGGTCGAAGGTCGAGATCGACGGCGTGCCGCTGCCCGCGCTCGCCGGCGGCGCCGACCCGCTCGAGTGGTTCTGCGACCGCCCGCTCGAGCAGCAGATGATCGCCAAGCTGTTCCAGAACGACGACGCCGGCGTGGCGCCGCTGCTGAAGCACGAGGCGGGCGTGATCGCGCTCTCGGACGCGGGCGCGCACCTGATCTACTTCTGCGACGCGGGCTACGGCTTGCACTTCCTTGCGCACTGGGTGCGCGAGACGGGGCACTTCACGTGGGAAGAGGGCGTGCGCCGGCTCACGTCGGACCCCGCGCGCAAGTACCGCATTCCGGACCGGGGCGAGATCCGCGCGGGCGCGTTTGCCGACTTGCTGCTGTTCGACCCGGCGACGGTGGGCGTATCCGGCCTGCGGCGCGAGAAAGACCTGCCGGCGGGCGGCGCGCGCATGCTGCGCGATCCGGTCGGCGTGCGCGGCGTGTGGGTGAACGGGGTGCGCGTGCATGACGGCCGGCGCTATGCCGCGCTCGAGCGGGGCCCCGGCCGCGTGCTGCGGGAGTATGCCGCCTAGCTTGCGGTTGCACGTCGCGCTCAACGCCGGCTTCGCGCACCGCCGCGCTCGCACCCTGCTCGCCGCGGCCGGCGTCGCGCTCGGCGTCGCGCTCGGCTTTGGCGTGCACCTGGTCAACCGCGCGGCGATCGACGAGCTCGAGGCGGGCGTGCGCGAGGTCGCGGGCGAGGCGGACCTCGAGGTGCGCGGTGGACTCGAGGGATTCCCCGACGCGCTCTACGCGGCGCTCGCGCGTGCGCCCGGCGTGGCGGCAGCGAGCCCGGTGCTCGACCTCGAGGCGGGGTTGCCGGGCGGCGGCACCCTGCGTGTTCTGGGACTCGACCCGTTCCGCGCAGCCGGGATGCACCCGGCGCTCTTCGCACGGGACGTCACGCAGATGCGCGCCGTGCTCGAGCCCGGGACCGTGCTGCTGTCCGAGGCTGCGGCCGCGCGGCTGCACCTGGGCACCGGCGCGACGCTGCGAGTCCTGGTCGGATTGTCGGAGGTCGGGCTCGAGGTCGTCGGCACGCTGCCTGCCTCGGGGCTGCGTGGCGCGGCGGCGGTCGTCGACATCGCAACGGCGCAGGCGCAGCTCGGACGCGAAGGACGGCTCAATCGCGTCGACCTGCGCCTTCTCCCGGGCGCGAATCTCGATGCGGCAAGCGTGCGAATCGCCGCGATGCTGCCACCCGGCACGCACGTGGCACCGGTGGAGGCGGTGCAGGCCGGCGGAGCGGCGCTCTCGCGCGCCTACCGCGTCAACCTGAACGTGCTGGCGCTGGTCGCGCTCGTCACGGGCGGCTTCCTCGTGTTTTCGGCGCAAGCGCTTGAAGTGGCGCGGCGCCGCGGCGAGCACGCGCTGCTTCGCGTGCTGGGGCTGACGCGCGCGGGCCTCGCGCGCCTGGTGCTCACCGAGGCCGCTGTCGCCGGCGCGATCGGGGCGGCGCTCGGCATCGCGCTCGGCTACGTGCTCGCCGCCGCGGCCGTGCGCGTCTGGGGCGCGGACCTGGGCGCGGGCATGTTCCGTGGACTCGCGCCGCGGCTGGGGTTCCCGGTGGGCGGCGCGCTCGCTTACTTCGCAGGCGGCGTCGCCGTGGCGCTCGGCGGTGCGCTCATCCCCGCCCTCGACGCTGCCCGCACGCCGCCGGCGCGCGCGCTCAAGGCAGGGGACGCACCGCAGTTGCTGGCGCGCGCGGTCCCGCTGGGGACGGGGCTTGCACTCCTCGCCGCCGGTGGCGCGCTCGCGTTCGCGCCGGCGGTGAACGGGATTCCCGTCGCGGGCTACGCCTCGATCGCGCTGATGCTGATAGGCGGCGTGCTGCTGATGCCGGCATTCGCGCTGGCGCTGTGGCGAGCGCTGCCGCTCGGGCGCAGGCCCGCACTGGTGCTCGTCGGGGCGCAGCTGCGCGGGGCGCCCGGACAGGCAATGGTGAGCCTTGCCGCGATCGTCGCGAGCTTCTCGCTCATGGTGGCGATGGCGATCATGGTCGCTTCATTCCGCGAGTCGGTGGATCAGTGGCTCGCGCGGCTGCTGCCGGCGCCGCTGTACCTGCGTACCTCGGGCGCGGGCGAGACCGCCTTCCTCGCGCCGGAGTTCGAGGCACGTGTGCGCGCCCTGCCGCAGGTGGCGCGCGTCGAGTTCCTGCGCAGCACGCGCGCTTCGCTCGACGCGGCTTCGGCGCCGCTCGTGCTGATCGCGCGCGATGCGCCGCCTGGCGGAATCCCGGCGCGGCTGCCGCTCGTCGGGGCGGCCTACGCGCTGCATCCGGGCGACCCGGTGCCCGCCTGGCCGAGCGAATCCGCGGCCGAGCGCCTGGGCGTCGCGCCGGGCGAGCGATTCGCGCTCGCGCTCGGCGGCAAGCGGCGCGAGTTCGTCGCGGCCGGCATCTGGCGCGACTATGCGCGCCAGCACGGCGCGGTGGTGATCGAGCGCGCGGCCTATGCGGCGATGACCGGCGATGCTCGCGCCAACGACGCCGCGCTGTGGCCCGCGCCGGGACAGTCGGCGGCCGACGCCGAGCGCGCGATCCGCGCGCTGCCGGGCGGCGCCGAGATCGAGTTCAGCACGCCGGGGGAGATCCGGCGCGTGTCGCTCGGCATTTTCGACCGCAGCTTTGCGGTGACCTACGCGCTGGAGGCGGTCGCGGTGCTGGTCGGGCTGTTCGGGCTGTCTTCGAGCCTCGGCGCGATCACCGCTGCCGAGGGCATCTTCAAATTCCAGGCGGGGGCCTTCCCCGGCTCGCCGGTGATGAATGCGTGCCTGTGCGCGTTCGCCCCGTACAACATCGCGAACGCGCGTACGGTCGGCTACGACGTCGTCAGCAACCGCCCGAAGGCGTCGGCCTATCGCGCGCCGGGCTCGCCGATCTCGGCTTTCGCGGTCGAAAGCGCGCTCGACATCGTGGCCCAGAAGATCGGCATGGACC
>JBOIFE010000051.1:0-26513 GCA_050741015.1 Burkholderiales bacterium
GCGTTCCACATCGAGACGGCAGGCACGCGGTACTTCAACACGACGCCGCTCGGGCGCGCGGTCACCGGCACGTTGCTCGTGCAGGCGATGGCGCAGCACGACGTCGAGATCTGGGGCGACGGCTCGACGTACAAGGGCAACGACATCGAGCGCTTCTACCGCTACGGGCTGCTCGCCAACGGGTCGCTGCGGATCTACAAGCCGTGGCTCGACAGCGCGTTCGTCGCCGAGCTCGGCGGCCGCAAGGAGATGAGCGAGTGGCTCGAGTCGCACGGTCTCCCGCACGGCGTCTCGGCCGACAAGGCGTACTCGACCGACGCGAACATGCTCGGCGCGACGCACGAGGCCAAGGACCTCGAGCTGCTCGAGACGAGCATGAAGATCGTCGAGCCGATCATGGGTGTCGCGCACTGGGACCCGACCGTCGAGATCGAGCCGGAGACTGTGACCATTCGCTTCGAGCAGGGCTTGCCCGTCGGCGACCCTGTCGCGGTGATCCAGGAGATGAACGCGATCGGCGGGCGTCACGGGCTCGGCATGTCCGACCAGATCGAGAACCGCATCATCGAGGCGAAGAGCCGCGGCATCTACGAGGCGCCGGGGATGGCCCTGCTGCACCTTGCCTACGAACGCCTGGTCACCGGCATCCACAACGAGGACACGATCGAGCAGTACCGGACGAACGGCCGGCGGCTCGGGCGGCTGCTCTACCAGGGCCGCTGGTTCGATCCGCAGACGCTGATGCTGCGCGAGACGGCGCAGCGCTGGGTGGCGAAGGCGGTGACGGGCGAGGTGATCCTCGAGCTGCGGCGCGGCAACGACTGGTCGATCCTCGACACGCGCAGCCCGAACCTCAGCTACCGCCCCGAGCGCCTGACGATGGAGCGGGGCGAGGCCTTCTTCACGCCCGCGGACCGCATCGGGCAACTGACGATGCGCAACCTCGACATCGCCGATACGCGCGACAAGCTGCAGGTGTACGGCGAGGCGGGGCTGCTGGGCGAGGGCGCACTCGGCGTGCCGCTGCTCGGGCCGGGTCCGAAAAAGCGCTAGCGCTTCCTCACTTTCCCCAGCAGCAGGAACTCGATCAGCGCCTTCTGCGAATGCAGGCGGTTCTCCGCCTCGTCCCAGACCGCGCTCTGCGCACCGTCGATCACCGCCGTCGCTACCTCTTCGCCGCGATGCGCGGGCAGGCAGTGCATGAAGAGCGCGTTCTTCTTCGCCGCCTTCATCATGTCCGCGTCCACCTGCCAGGCCTCGAAGTCGCGCTTGCGCGCCTCGTTCTCGGCCTCGAAGCCCATGCTGGTCCAGACGTCGGTGGTGACGAGGTCGGCGCCCTTCGCCGCCTGCATCGGGTCGCGGTATTGCTCGTAGTGGTCGGTGCCGTAGAGCCCGGCGCGCTCGGGCTCGACTTCGTAGCCCGGCGGCGTCGATACGTGCACGTTGAAATCAAGCACCTCGGCCGCCTGCAGCCAGGTGTTGCAGACGTTGTTCGAATCGCCGATCCAGGCGATCGTCTTTCCCTTGATCGGTCCGCGCTGCTCGACGAAGGTGAAGATGTCGGCCAGCACCTGGCAGGGATGGTACTCGTTGGTGAGGCCGTTGATCACCGGCACGCGCGAGTGCGCGGCGAAGCGCTCGAGGATCGATTGCTCGAAAGTCCGGATCATGACGATGTCGCACATGCGCGAGATCACCTGCGCCGCGTCCTCCACCGGCTCGCCGCGCCCGAGCTGCGAGTCGCGCGTGTTGAGGAAGATCGCGGCGCCGCCGAGCTGGTGCATGCCGGCCTCGAACGACAGGCGCGTGCGCGTGGACTGCTTCTCGAAGATCATCACCAGCGTGCGGTCTTCGAGCGGCCAGTAGCGCTGGTAGCGCTTGAACTGGTTCTTGATCCACCGCGTGCGCGCGAACAGGTGCTCGAGCTCGGCGCGCGACAGGTCCTTGAATTGCAGGAAATGGCGCAGCTTTGCCATGCCGGGCACCGCGCCGGGTTCAGCGCGCCGCGGTGGCGCGCGCGGCTTGCGCGGGGGCGGCGAGGAACTCGCGCACGATGGGCGCGAGACGCTCGACGACCTGGCGGCCTTCGTCGGCGTTCATGACCAGGGGCGGCAGCAGGCGGACGACGTTCTCCGCCGTCACATTGACCACGAGGCCGTGCTCGAGCGCGGTGCGCGCGATCTCGCCGCATGGCCGGTCGAGCTCGACGCCGATCATCATACCCATGCCGCGCACCTCCACCAGGCCCGGCACGCCGCTCAGCGCCGCCGCGAGGCCGCCGCGGATCGCATCGCCGACGCGCACCGCGTTCTCGAGCAATCCCTCGTCCTTCACCGTGTCGAGCGTGGTGACCACGCCGCACATCGCGAGCGGATTGCCGCCGAAGGTCGAGCCATGGTTGCCCGGCTTGAATACGCCCTTCGCGCGCCCGCCCACGACGCAGGCACCCACGGGCACGCCCGAGGCGAGTCCTTTGGCAATCGGCACCACGTCGGGCAGGAATCCCGCGTGCTGGTAGACGAACCACTGGCCGGTGCGCCCGAGGCCGCACTGGATCTCATCGGACATGAACAGCCATTCGTTGCGGTCGCAGATCTCCTTGAGCCCGCGCAGGTAGTCCAGGCGCGAGACGTTGATGCCGCCTTCGCCCTGGATCGGCTCGATGAATACCGCGACGACGTTCTTGTTGCGCTCGGCCACCTGGCGCACCGCCTCCAGGTCGTTGAGCGGCACGCGCACGAATCCCTGCACCAGCGGCTCGAAGCCGGCCTGCGCCTTGCGGCTGCCGGTCGCCGAGAGCGTGGCAAGCGACCGTCCATGGAAGGCCTTCTCCATGACGATGATCGCCGGCTCGGCGACGCCCCGGTCGTGGCCGTATTTGCGCGCCACCTTGATGGCTGCCTCGTTCGCCTCCAGCCCGGAATTGCAGAAGAACACCTCGTCCAGCCCGGTGATGGCGGCGATGCGGTCCGCCGCCTGCTCCTGCAGCGGGACCTGGAACAGGTTGGAGCTGTGGATGATGCGCGCGACCTGCTCCGACAGCGCGCGCGTGAGGCGCGGATGGTTGTGCCCGAGCGTATTCACGGCGATGCCGGCGAGCGCGTCGAGGTACGGCTTGCCCGCCTCGTCATACAGCCATACGCCCTGGCCGCGCACGAACGCGACCGGCAACCGGGCGTAGGTGTTCATGACGTGGCTCATGGCGCCTCCAAACCTGTGGACCAATGAAAACGGCGGCACCTGCCGCCGTTCAGGTAATGGTAATGGGCTAGCCGATGGGGTGCAAGCCGCGCATTTCCTCTTCCTTGAGCGCCCGAACGCAGGGCTGGTAGCCCTCGTAAACCACGCCGTGCATCTCCATGCGCTTTTGCGACCTGAGCAGGCTGGCGAGGTACTCGGCCACCTCCCGCGTGATGACCTGCCCCGGCACCAGCACCGGGATGCCGGGCGGGTAGGGCACGACCTGGTCGGCGCACACGCGACGCGCAAGCGCCTTGTTGACGCGCTCCTTGTCGTCGAACACCGGGATCAGCTCACCGCCGCAGTAGTACGCGTCGCGCGGCAGGTAGCGCAGCTTCGTGAACCCCGGGATCTCGGGGGTGCGCACCAGGCGGCGCGGTGCGCGCTTCTCGCGCGCGATGCGCATGAAGGCGTCGTAGAGCCGCGAGACCTTCGAGCGCGTGGTGCCGATCGTGAGCAGCAGCGTCAGCGTATTGAAGGTGCTCTTCTCGGTCTGGATGTTGAAGCGCTCGAACAGCAGCTTCTGCAGGTCGTCCACCGTGTAGCCGCAGCCCGAGATGTCCACCGTCACCTTGGTCGGGTCGAGCTGGATGCCGTCCTGGCGCAGCTCCTCCGGCAGCAGGTCCTCGAGCTCGAGGCTGCGGAAGACGCCGGTCGAGTTGATCTGCTCGCGCAGCTCCTTCGCGAGCGCGAGCGTTCGCGACAGCAGCTTGTAGCCCTCCATCACCGCCTGCTTCCTTGCCACGTCGAGGCTCGCGATCAGCCCGTACTGGGGGCTGGTCGAGGTGTGCATGTTGAAGTTCTCGCGGAACAGGTGCTCGCGAAAGTCCGGATCGTTGACGTGGATCATCGAGGCCTGCGAGAAGGCCGACAGCACCTTGTGCGTCGATTGCGTGGCGTAGTCGGCGCCCGCCTCGAGCGCGGTCGGGCGGAATGCGGGGTGGAAGCGCGCGAAGCCGTACCAGGCTTCGTCGATGATCACCTTGATCCGCTTCGCGTGCGCGGCCTCGATGATCGGCCTCAGGTCGTAGCGCAGCCCGTCGTAGGTACACGAGGTGAGGATCAGCGCCTCGGCGTCCCCGTGACGCCGGATGGCGTCGAGCACGGTCTTCTTGGGCACGGGCCCGTACAGGCCGTACTTTCGGTTGAGCGCCGAATCCAGGTAAATCGGCTGCGCGCCCGAAAGCACGACGCCGTGGTGCACGCTCTTGTGGCAATTGCGGTCGAGCAGCAGCTTTTCGCCCGGGGCGAGCAGGGTCTGGAAGATCACCTTGTTCGCGGTGGAGGTGCCGTTGGTCGCGAAGAACGTGCGGCGCGCGCCGAAGGCCTGCGCCGCCATGTGTTGCGCCTCGGCGATCACGCCGCGCGGGTCCATCAGCGAATCGAGCATCGGCACCGAGACCGACAGGTCGGCGTCGAACACGTGCTCGCCCATGAACTCGTAGAAGTCGTCGACCCACGGGCTGCCGCGCAGGCTCTCGCCCGAGGAGTGCCCGGGCGTGTGCCACTGGTCCTTCGCCATCCAGACGTAGTTCTTCAGCTGGTCGGTGAAGGGCGTGCGCGCCCGCTCCTGGATCTGTGCGTTGAGGATCCGGTAGATGCCGCGGTAGTCGCGCTCCTCGCGGTAGAAGTAGCCGTCCACCGACTCGGTGAACAGCGCGTCGACGACGTCGTCCTCCTTCTGCTGCGCGATCAGGATGTACACCGAGAGCTCGGGGCGGAAACGGTTGATGCGCTGGACCAGCTCGAGCGCCGAGACCTCCAGCTGCCGCGATCCGTTGTGCTTGCCGAGGGTATAGAGCGTATCGTCGACCAGCACCGCCTGGATGTCGCCGTCGGACTCGATCGTCGCCAGCGCCTCCTTGGCGGTCGCGACGCCCGAGAAAGTCAAGCCGAGGGGATTGTCGAGCGAGCGGGCCGCCGCGTTCAGGCCCTTGACGAACTCGCGCAGCACCAGGTGCTCGTCGTTGATGACGAGGATGCGGCTGACGGGCTTCGCCATGGGGGCCGCCAGTATAATCCCGCATGCTCGAGGCGGCAGTCGTCGAATTCGTGATCGAAGGCGTCACGCTCGACGGCAGGCGGTTCCGGCCCAGCGACTGGGCCGAGCGCCTGTGCGGCGTGATGGCCGCGTTCGGCAACGATCACCGCATGCACTACTCGCCCTTCGTCCACCCGGTGACGGTGAAGGACGTGCCTTGCGTGATCGTGGATGTGCGGCTCGAGGAGGTCGAGCCGATGGCCTACCGCTTCCTGCTCGGTTTCGCCAAGGACAACGAACTGCGCACCCGGGACGGGCGGATCGCCGAGCGCACGGAGGTGGCGCGCCTGATGCGCGCCGGAGACACCGATTGAATCGCTACCGCATCGCCTTGATGGCCTGCGCGAGGCGGCTCTTTTGCCGCGCGGCGGCGTTGCGGTGCAGGATGCGCTTGGCGGCGACGCGATCGATCACGCTGCGCGACTTCTCGAGCGCCGCGGCGGCCGCGGCCTTGTCCCCGCCGGCGATCGCCTTCTTCACGTTCTTGATGGCGGTGCGCACTTCGGTGCGCAGCGTGAAGTTGTGCGCGCGGCGCACGACAGCCTGGCGGGCCGATTTGCGGGAGGATTTGATGTTTGCCATGGGGCGGCGATTCTAGCATGAACCTGCTGCGCGCTCTGGCTACGGTCAGCAGCATGACTTTCCTGTCGCGGGTACTGGGTTACGTACGCGACTACTTCTTTGCGAGCCTGTTCGGTGCGGGGCCGGCGATCGACGCCTTTGTCGTCGCCTTCCGCATCCCCAACCTGCTGCGGCGCATGTTCGCCGAGGGTGCCTTCTCGCAGGCCTTCGTGCCGATCCTCTCGGAATACCGCAACAAGCAGAGCGCGGAGGAAACGCGCACGCTGGTCGACGCGATCGCCACGGCGCTCTTCCTGGTGCTGGTGGCGGCGACGCTGCTCGGTATGCTGGCCGCGCCGCTCATCGGTTACGTGTTCGCTCCAGCGTGGTTCCACGACAAGCCGGAGCAGTTCGCCCTTACGGTGCAGCTGCTGCGAATCACCTTTCCGTACATCTTCTTCATCTCGCTGGTGGCGCTGGCCGCAGGCGTGCTCAACACCTGGAGCCGGTTCGCCGTCCCGGCCTTCACGCCCGTGCTGCTCAACGTCTCGTTCATCGTCGCGGCGGCGTTTTTCGCGCGGCGCTTCGACCCGCCGGTGCTCGCCCTTGCCTGGGCGGTGTTCGCGGGCGGCGCGCTGCAGCTCGCCTTCCAGCTACCGTTCCTCGCGCGGATCGGGATGCTGCCGCGCTGGCGGCTGGATTGGCGGCACCCCGGCCTCGCGCGCGTGGCCCGGCTCATGCTCCCGGCCCTCTTCGGCGTGTCGGTGAGCCAGATTTCGCTGCTGATCAACACGATCTTCGCGTCGTTCCTCGTCGCCGGCAGCGTGTCCTGGCTGTATTACGCGGACCGCCTGATGGAGTTCCCCGCGGGCGTGCTGGGCGTGGCGCTCGGCACGATCCTGCTGCCGAGCCTGTCGCGGCGCTTCGCGAGCGGCGAGGGCGAGGAGTATTCGCGCCTGCTCGACTGGGGCCTGCGCGTGACGCTGCTGCTGGCGCTTCCCGCCGCGGCAGCGCTGGCCGTACTCGCAGTGCCGCTGGTGGCGACGCTGTTCCACTACGGTCGCTTCGGCGAGGAGGCGGTCTGGATGACGCGCGAGGCGCTCGTGGCCTACAGCGTAGGGCTGGTCGGCATGATCCTGGTCAAGATCCTGGCGCCCGGCTTTTATGCGCGCCAGAATGTGGTGACGCCGGTTCGGATCGGCGTGCTGACCCTGGCGGCGACCCAGCTGATGAACCTCGCCTTCATCGTCCCGCTCCATCATGCCGGGCTCGCGCTGTCGATCGGGCTGGGAGCGTGCCTGAACGCGGCGCTGCTCTACCGCACGCTGCGCCGGCACGGCATCTATGCCCCGCAGCCGGGCTGGACGTCGTTCGCCGCGCGCACCGTGATCGCAGTCGTCGCCATGAGCGCGCTGCTGTACGCCGCGATGGGGCCGTCGGGCTGGTGGCTCGCGGCCGGGTGGCGCCACAAGGTGCCCGCGCTCACCGGCCTCGTGGTGCTTGGCGCGCTTGCCTATGCGGCCGTGCTCTACGCGCTGGGGTTCCGCGTGCGGGACTTCGTGCGCCGGGAGGCGTCATGACCTCGGGGCAGGCGCGTTTCGCCGAGGTGCTTGGGCGCGACGAGGCCGAAATCGACCTCGCGCGCGCCTGCCTGATGGTTGCCGAGGACGCCTATCCGGGCCTCGACGTGGACGGGTACCTCGGCGAGATCGAGCGCCTGGCGGCGCGACTGCGCTCGCGGCTGCCGCCGAAAGGCGGCGCCGAGTCGCGCGTGGTCGTGCTCAACCAGTTCCTGTTCGACGAAATGGGATTCCAGGGCAACGCGGACGACTACTACGATCCGCGCAACAGCTACCTGAACGAGGTGATCGACCGCCGCAGCGGCATTCCGATCACGCTGTCGATTCTCTACCTCGAGATCGGGCACCGGATCGGGCTGCCGCTCGAAGGCGTGTCATTCCCGGGGCACTTCCTCGTCCGCATGCGCCTGCGCGGCGCGATGCTGGTGCTCGATCCGTTCACGGGCGGCGAAGCGCAATCGGAAGCGGACCTGCGCGAGCGGCTGCTCCGGGTGGTTCCCGCCGGCGAGTCGGGCGGTGTCCCGGTCGGCGAGCTGCCGCTCGATCCCTTCCTCGAGCCCGCGGGCAAGCGCCAGATCCTGGCGCGGCTGCTGCGGAACCTGAAGGGGATTTACCGCGATGCCGACCAGCCCCAGCGCCTGCTCGACGTGCTCAACCGCATGCTGGTGGTGTCGCCGGAGGCGCATGGCGACCTGCGCGAGCGGGGCCTTCTCTACCAGCGCCTGGAGTGCTACCGCGCCGCGCTGAATGACCTGAAGACATATTCCGACCTCGAGCCCGAAGCGCCCGACATCGACGACGTGCGCGCGACGCTGGTCGAGCTCTCGGCGCGCTGCGCGCGCCTGAACTGAGGGCTCAGGCCGCGGCTCGCAGCTCGCGCGCCCGCGTCTGCACGGCGGCGTGCAGCGCGGGCTTGTAGCCCAGTGCGAAGAACACCTCGGCAGCGAGGAAGATCGGCGCGACGAAGACCTGGAACAGGTTGTCGACCAGCGCGGGCTTGCGTCCCTCCCAGGCATGGCCGACCAACTGGATCACCCAACCCGCGCCGAAGAAGAACACGAACCACGCGAGGCCCGCCGGCAGCGGCCCGCGGGAGATCGGGTCCGCCAGATAGATCAGCGCGGCGTTCACCGCCAGCATGGCGAGCGCAAGCGACACGTCGAGCATGAAGTACCAGGCCAACACGACCGCGGCGAGCGCCATCGCCGCCGTAAGCGTGACGCCGCCGACATCGACGCGCGCCCAGCCGAGCGCGATGAACAGGCCGAAGATGATCATCGGCACGCCGACAAAGTGAGTGGCCTTGTTGCGCCGGTCCTGGTGGTACGCCGCGTAAAGGCTCATCTGTTGCTCGAGGGTCTGCATCGCCGCCTCATTGAAAGCCGCTATAATTCAACATTTTATACGCGTCGATGCGGGTCACGCACGGGTCACCAGCGCCGGGGGGCGGACGCCTCGCCCTCACCATCGGCAATTTCGACGGCGTGCATCGAGGCCATCAGGCGATGCTCGAGCGCGCGGTGTCGCGCGCGCGCGCGCTCGACGCGGCGTCCGCCGTCCTCACCTTCGAGCCGCACCCGCGCGAGTTCTTCGCGCCGGCCATGGCGCCGGCGCGGCTGACGCGCCTCCGCGACAAGCTTGAGCTGATGGCCGCGGCGGGAATCGACCGCGTGCACGTTGCGCAATTTGACGCGCGGCTCGCCGCGCTGCCGGCCGAGCGCTTCGTCGAGGACGTGGTGGCGCGCGGCCTGGGCGCGGCCTGGCTCCTCGTGGGCCGGGATTTCCGCTTCGGCGCGAGGCGCCTGGGCGACTTCGAGCTCCTCGCGCGAGTGGCGCCGCGCTACGGCGTGGAGATCGAGGCGATGCCCGACGTCTCGCTCGACGGCGAGCGCGTATCGAGCTCGGCGGTACGCAGCGCGCTCGCGGCCGGCGACCTCGGGCGCGCGCAGCACCTGCTCGGCCGGCCGTTCGGCATGAGCGGGCGCGTCGCGCACGGCGAGAAGCTCGGCCGCGAGCTCGGCTTTCCGACTGCAAACATCGTGCTTCGCCGCCGGCCGCCCGTGGCCGGGATCTTCGTCGTGCAGGCGCAAGTCGAGGGCGAGGGTCGATGGCGGCCGGCGGTGGCGAGCGTCGGGCGGCGCCCGACGGTGAACCCGACCGCCGCGCCGCTCCTCGAAGTGCACCTGCTCGACTACCTGGGAGACCTGTACCGGCGCCACCTGAAGGTGCGATTCCTGCAGAAACTGCGCGACGAGCAGAAGTACGACGACGTGCCCCAGCTGCGCGCCGCGATCGCGCAGGATGTCGAACTCACGAGAATCCACTTTGCGATGAAAGCGGATGCCTGACTACAAGAAGACGCTGAACCTGCCGGACACCCCGTTCCCCATGCGCGGCGACCTGTCCAAGCGCGAGCCGTTGCAGGTGCTCGCATGGCAGGAAAGCGGTGTTTATCGCCGCCTGCGCCAAGTCGCCCGGGGCCGGCCGCGATTCGTGCTGCACGACGGCCCGCCGTACGCGAATGGCGACATCCATATCGGCACCGCGGTGAACAAGATCCTGAAGGACATCGTCGTGAAGTCGAAGTCGCTCGCCGGTTTCGACGCGCCCTACGTGCCGGGCTGGGACTGCCACGGCATGCCGATCGAGGTGCAGATCGAGAAGCAGTACGGCAAGAACCTGCCGGCCGAGGAAACGCTGCGACTGTGCCGTGCCTATGCGTCCGAGCAGATCGAGCGGCAGAAGGCGGACTTCCGCCGGCTCGGCGTGCTCGGGGAATGGGACGATCCCTACCTGACGATGGCGCCGCGCACCGAGGGCGGGGAAATCCGCGTACTCGGACGGCTGCTCGAGCTCGGCTATGTGTACCGCGGCCTGAAGCCGGTCAACTGGTGCTTCGACTGCGGCTCGGCGCTCGCCGAGGCCGAGGTCGAATACGAGGACCGCAAGGATCCGGCGATCGACGTCGCGTTCCCGTTCGCCGAGCCGGCCAAGGTCGCCCGCGCTTTCGGACTCCCGCAGCTGCCCGCGAAGCCCGGGTTCGCGGTGATCTGGACCACGACGCCCTGGACGCTGCCCGGCAACCAGGCGCTCAACGTGCATCCGGACTTCGTCTATCACCTCGTGGACACCGACAAGGGGCTGCTCATCCTTGCGGCCGAGCTGCAGGAAGCCTGCCTCGCGCGCTACAAGCTCGCCGGCGAGACGCTCGCGTCGTGCAAGGGCCGGGACCTGGAGCGCATTCGCTTCCGGCACCCGTTCTACGATCGCGATGCGCCGGTGTACCTCGGCGACTACGTCACGCTCGACAGCGGCACGGGCATCGTGCATTCGGCGCCGGCCTACGGCGTGGAGGACTTTGACTCGTGCCGGCGCTACGGCATGAAGGACGAGGACATCCTGACGCCCGTCATGGGCGACGGGAAGTTCGCGCCTTCGCTGCCGCTGTTCGGCGGGCAATCGATCTGGGACGCGAACGGCGCGATCCTGAAGACGCTGGCCGAGCGCGGCCTGCTGCTCGCGCGCGAGAACTACACGCACAGCTACATGCATTGCTGGCGGCACAAGACGCCGGTGATCCTGCGCGCGACGACCCAGTGGTTCGCGGGCATGGACGCGGTGCCGGGCTTTGGCGGGCGCAAGCCTGCGCAGACCCTGCGCTCGATCGCGCTGCGCGGAATCGAAGCGACGCAATTCTTCCCGGGCTGGGGCCAGGCGAGGCTGCACGGCATGATCGCGAACCGCCCGGACTGGACGCTGTCGCGACAGCGCCAGTGGGGCGTGCCGATGCCGTTTTTCCTGAACAAGGAAACAGGCGAGCTGCATCCGCGCACGCTCGAGCTGCTGGAGGCCGTCGCCAGGCGCGTCGACGCGGGCGGCATCGAGGCCTGGCACACGCTGAAGGCCGAAGACCTGCTCGGCGCCGAGGCCGCGCATTACGAGAAGGGCCGCGACACGCTCGACGTCTGGTTCGATTCCGGCTCCACGCACCAGACCGTGCTGCGCGGCTCGCACGCCGAGCTGGGCTTTCCGGCCGACCTGTACCTCGAGGGCTCGGACCAGCACCGCGGCTGGTTTCATTCGTCGCTGCTCGTCTCGAGCATGCTGAACGGCGTGCCGCCGTACCGATCGCTGCTCACGCACGGCTTCGTCGTCGACGGCGAAGGCCGCAAGATGTCGAAGTCCAAGGGCAACACCGTCTCGCCCCAGGAAGTGTCGAACACGCTGGGCGCGGAAATCCTGCGCCTGTGGGTGGCGGCCACCGACTACTCGGGCGAGCTCTCGATCTCGAATGAAATCCTGAAACGCGTCGTGGAGAGCTACCGGCGCATCCGCAACACGCTGCGGTTCCTGCTCGCCAACACGTCCGACTTCGACGTTGCTCGCCACGGCGTCGGCACGGAAGCGATGGTCGAGATCGACCGCTACGCGCTGGCGCAGCTCGCGCGGGTCCAGGCGTCGGTCGCGAAGGACTATGAGGCCTACCAGTTCCACCTCGTGGCGCAGAAGCTGCAGGCCTATTGCTCCGAGGAGCTCGGCTCGTTCTACCTCGACATCCTCAAGGATCGCCTCTATACCTGCGGCGCGGATTCGCAGGCGCGACGCTCGGCGCAAACGGCGCTGTGGCACGCCGCGCAGGCGCTGGTGCGCATGATGGCGCCGATCCTGAGCTTTACGGCGGAGGAGGCGTGGCAGGTCATGTCGCGCGGCGACGGCACGAGCGTGTTTGGTCTCGTGCTCCACGAGATTCCGGCGCACGGACTGGGCGAAGCCGCGCTGGGCCGCTGGGCGGACGTGCGCCAGGTTCGCGACCTGGTGGCGAAGAAGATTGAGGAGCGACGCGAGCGCAAGGAGATCGGCTCGTCGCTGGCGGCGGAGGTGTCGATCGGCTGCGCGAGCCCGCGCTTCGATTCGCTCGCAGCGCTGGGTGACGACCTGCGCTTCGTGCTGCTCACCTCGGCCGCGACCGTGAATCGGGTCGAGGGCGCCGAGGTCGAGGTGACCGTGTCGCCGAGCGCCCACCCGAAGTGCGAGCGCTGCTGGCACTACCGCCCCGACGTGGACGCCGAGGGCCTCTGCGGCCGCTGCCGCTCGAACCTGCATGGACCCGGCGAGCCGCGCGCGCGCGCTTAGCGCGCTGCCCTGGTATGCCGTCGCGGCCGCGGTGGTCGCCGCCGACCGGCTGACCAAGATGCTGATGCTCGGCTGGCTGCGACCGGGGGACGCGGTCGAGCTCACGGGCTTCCTCAACCTCGTGATGGTTTTCAACCGCGGCGCAGCCTTCAGCTTCCTCGCGACCGCGCAGGGCTGGCAAACACCGCTGCTCGCCGCGATCGCGCTCGTTGCGGTCGGGGTGGTGAGCTGGATGCTGTGGCGCCGGCCGGCGCGGCGCCTGCTGTCGGCCGGCCTCGCGCTGGTGCTCGGCGGTGCGGTCGGCAACCTCTGGGACCGCCTCGCCTGGGGCGCTGTCGCGGACTTCGTCGACGTGCACGCCTACGGCTGGCACTGGCCCGCGTTCAATGTGGCGGACTCCGCGATCACGGTAGGCGCCACCCTGCTGATCGCCGAGGGATTCCTGCGCCGGGACTAGAATGTCAACCGTGGAAGTCCTGCTCGCGAACCCCCGTGGATTCTGCGCCGGCGTCGAGCGCGCGATCGACATCGTGCAGCGCGCGCTCGAGCTGCGGGGCGCGCCGATCTACGTCCGCCACGAGATCGTGCACAACAAGACCGTGGTCGAGGACCTTCGCGCCAAGGGCGCGGTGTTCGTCGAGGAGCTCGACCAGGTGCCCGTCGGCGCCACGGTGATCTTCAGCGCCCACGGCGTCGCGCGCGAGGTGCGCGAGGACGCCGAGCGCCGGGGGCTCAAGGTGTTCGACGCCACCTGCCCGCTGGTCACCAAGGTCCACGTCGAGGTGGCCAAGTTGCTGCGCGAGGGCTACGAGATCGTCATGGTCGGGCACCGTGGGCATCCCGAGGCCGAGGGCACGATGGGCCAGGCATCGCGCGGCATGCACCTGGTCGAGACGATGGACGACGTGGCGCACCTCGCGCTGCCTGCGGATGCCCGGCTCGCCTACGTCACCCAGACCACGCTTTCGGTCGACGACGCGCAGACGATCGTCGCGGCGCTGAAGGCGCGCTTCCCGCAGATCCGCGGGCCGAGAAAGGACGACATCTGCTACGCGACGCAGAACCGGCAGGACGCGGTGAAACTCATGGCGCCGCGCTGCGACGTGGTGATCGTGGTCGGGTCGCCCAACAGCTCGAATTCGAACCGGTTGCGCGAAGTGGCCGCCCACATGGGGGCCGACGCCTACATGGTGGACACGGCGGCAGACCTGCGCGCCGAGTGGGTGGCGGGCCGCAAGCGCGTGGGCGTGACCGCGGGCGCCTCGGCGCCGGAAGTGCTGGTGCAGGAGGTGGTCGAGCGCCTGAGGGCGCTGGGCGCGGCGCAGGTGCGCGCGCTGGACGGGATCACCGAGAGCGTCGTCTTTACGCTGCCGCGCGAGCTCGCGCGGCGCTAGTCGCCGAACGTCACCTCGATCCGCACCCGGCTGGGAACGGGCTTGCCCTTTCGCAGCCCCGGCGTGAAGCGGGCGGGCCAGAATGCGCGCGTGGCGGCGTCCTCGAAGCGCCCGGCTGGCTCGGCGCGCACGATCTTGATGTCTTCCACGATGCCCAGGTCCGAGACGTAGAGGTCGAGGACGACCCGGCCGCGCACGCCCGAGGGCAGGTCCCGCGGGTACTCCGGCAAGACCTGCGTCTTGATCTGCGGCCGGGTATCGAGCTCGGACGCCTTCCAGTAGCGCACGCCCGCGGCGCCCGGGTTCGCCCCGGCCGCCGCGGTCGCCGCGGTCGCCGTAACCGCAAGGATGCCGCAAATCACGCAGCCCGCGGCGAATCGAAACGCGCCGTTCACTGGTCGGCGTTCAGTTCGCGCCAGCCCACTCGCCGGCCCTGGAAGCTCGTGGGCGCAATCGGCGTCTCATACGGCACCACATCGCCGCTGCCCTTGGTTAATCCCGACTCCACCTTGCCGCCTGGCAGCTGAAAGACGACGATGCCGACCACCACCGAACCCGTAATCTTCTGGCTGGCCGCGTTGTCGGTTGCGCCAGCCACATAGCCGCCGGTGCGAAAGTCGAGGGAGTTCAGCCATGCTGTTCCACCCGCGACACATGTATCGGTCGACGGAACGTTGGAGGCGACGATCAAAGTTCCGAGCTGCAGGATCGGATCCACGTTGACGCGCTCGCCGCTGTCCGGCAAGTCTATAAACCATCCCCGTACCGCGGCGCTGGTCCAGTTGACGGCATTCACCGTAAGGACGGTGCGGCTCGTTGTACCCACGACCGTGAGCTTCTGCTCGACGAGCCCCGTCCTGTTTGTCACCGTCGTGTTGCCGGAGAGGTCGTCTGCGATGGCGTAGATCGACTGCTGGCTGCTGTCAGCCTTATCCGAATTGCCGAGGAAGCGGCCCGTACCGACGAAGATCACACGCCGGCTGCTGATCAGGCCGAGCTCGGGCCTGGTGGTGATGGGCTGGACATTGCCGCCAGAATCCGTCAACGCAGCTACCTTGACCGCCTTCAGGTAGGTCGCGCTGGAATTGTCGAGGTCGAAACGCCACAGGTTGCCCATCATGTCGCCGGCGTAGACCGCGAGCGTGGTGTTATCGAGCAGCGAGTTGTCGACCCAGTTGTTCATCTTCGCGAGGCCGCTCGGCACTGCATCAGCGTAGCTTGCAGCTAGCGTGCCGGGACTTCCGGCGCCAGTGTCGATTTTCTGCAGGATCTTGCCGGTTGCGGCGTCGAGAATGTACAGGTACCCGCCGCCGTCGCCTTGGCGGTTGCTGGTGAAGGGCTCTAGCCCGGTGTTATTGAGTCCCGAGGAAACGATGACGACCCACTGACCGGTGGCCTTCAGCTTCGTGATGATCGGGTTGCCGTAGGACAGGCCCAGGTCGCAGTCGTCAGTCGCGCCCACCGCCGCCGCTGTGGTCGACGCGCACGCGGTCACGCTCGGCTTGCGCACCTTGAACTCCCACATCGCGCGCGGCTGCTTGGGATTTGTGATGTCCAGTGCGTAGAAGCCGCGCCCGCCCGAGTCGAATCCTCCGACGAGCATCGTGCGCCAGTCGGCCAGGCCAGCACAGGGTGTCGACAGGCAGACGTCGCCCACTGTTGGCGAACCGTCGACGAAGTAGCGGTGCGAGTACGGTTCCGAGGCGAGCTTGTACAGGTCCGGCAGGAGGATGCCGGGAATGTAGGCCCAGCGCTCCACGCCGTTGCCGCTGTTGTTGCCGGTCGAGAACGTGTCGTCGGCAGCGGACGGAGTCGCGATGCCGCCCGTCTGGTAGTACGGGTCGAAGTTCACGTCGGTTTCGATCGCGTGCAACATTCCATCGTTAGCCGCGATGTATACAGTGGGCAGGCGCGCACGAGTCGGCAAACTCGCTGCGTCCGGGAACTGCGCTGCGGGACAGGTGACCGACGCGGCGGCAGCTGTACCCAGGGTGCATTTCTTGAAGTCCTGGTATCCCGCGTCGCCGTAACCGAACGGAGAAGCCTTCACATAGGCCGGCTGCGCATCGATGACATCGCCCAGCAGACCGGATCGCCGCCGGAAAAGGTCCGTCGCCGCCAGGTTGCCTTGGTCCTCGTACGTAACGTCGCCGCGCAGGTAGTTGACGAGGTTCGTTGCGGTAGCGTTCGGCGTCTGGGTCAGCGTGTTGTAGCTGACGTACTGCGGCAACTGGCTGGCCTTGAAGTACGACTGCTCCGTGCCCGTCAGGCCGTTGCCGTCGTCGCACCATGGCGAGATTGGCGCGGCGCTGAGGCAAAAATGCTTCATCTGGTTGCCGTCTTTGCCAGTGCTTGTCGAGTCATAGGGATCGCTTGCGTCGAAAGTGTAGATGCGGCGATCGGTGTGCGCTCGCCCCGTAAGAAGTGATTGCGCCGACCAGAGGCCGATCGCCGAAATCGAGCCCGTCGTCAGGTCGATGGTGTGCGCTTGAAGCTCACCGATCCAGTCGACGGTCTGGTAGGTGGCCGTAAAGGCGAAGTTGTCGCCCGCCACCGGCTGCAGATTCGACGTCGCCGCCGCCGCGCCGGCGCCCACGCGCTTCTTGAGCGCGTCGAGCGTGTCCGTCAGGCTGTTCGCAAGCTGCTGCGGGTTGGAAGCGCTGAAGAACACGCCCCGCGCGTTGACGGCCGCGTGCCACAAATCGTCCAGGGCAGTGGGCGAATCGTTCACCGGATTTGGCCAGCTGCCAGAGATGGTGCCTTGCTTGATGGCATAGAAGTCGCCAGTGGTCGCGGTTTGATAGTCGCTGCGGTAGGTCAGCGTGCCGTCCAAGCCCAGACCCAGCGTGAATGTCGTCATGTGCTGGTGCGGCGCGAAGTCGAGCTGGGTCGTCGGCACGTTGTCGGCCGAGACGTCGACGCCCGCGTCGTTTTTCGCGCCCGACGGCCGCAGGTCGGTCTGATAGTAATAGAGCGCGACGTCCGCGAGTCCCACGGTCGAATCGTCGCCGCCGTCCCACACGCCGTCCTTCTGCTGCGAGTACGGGACGACGTTCTTGTTGTCCTGCTGCGTCATCGAGTTGGCCCCGATGTCCTTGCCGCCGTTGCCGTTCCAGTAGCCGTCCGTCGACAGGATCGCGAAGTTCGGCTGGCAGGATACTTCCACGGGGTCGTCCGAGGATGGAATCCCGTTGTCGATGTCGTCGAACCGGCCCGCGTAGAGCCTGCCGACGCGCGACAGCGCCTCGCGCAGCGGCGTGCCGCCGCCGGTGGTCTGGTCGTAGAACTTCTTGTACCAGGCCGTCTTCTGGCTCGAGTCGAAATTCGCGATGCGCAGGTAGCGGCTCGAGTCGACGCTGCCCGAGTTGTTGTTGGGGTTCGAGAACGGCTTGATCGTGATGAAGCCGACCCGGTAGGTGTCGTCGATCGGGATGAAGGCGCGGCCTGCAGCGGACTTCATCATCTGCATGCGCGTGCGGTAGTACGCGTACCAGTTGGCGAAGTTGGTCATCTCCTCCGCGTAGGTACAAGTGGCGCCGGCGCAATCGTTGCGGGCCGAGCCGCGCACGTAGCTGTTGTTGGTGGAGACGATGTTGACGCGCGTGAATTGGCCAACGTCGAAATGCGCGGACACCGTGCCCGTCGCCGCGTCGGCGCCACCGGCGAGCCCCGCCGAGTTGGTGATGATGATGCCCGTCGAGACGCCGCCCGTGAAGGAGGTTGTGCTGTAGCTGCCGTTGCCACCGCCTTTGGCGACGTTCACCGAGCGCCCGTTCATCGACGAGCCGTCGGTCGAGGGTGCGATGATCGTGACGTCGTTGCCGGAAACCGTGGCGTCGTACCCGGTCGATCCCTTGGCAGAATGAATGCAGTACTGGATGCCCAGCGCCAGCGAGTTCTGCTCGCTGGCGCTGTTGGTGCCCGTATCCGCCAGCAACCGGTTGCCATACGTGCCGCCGCTTGTCGTGTCGACGTTGTTGCCGAAGTCTCCGCTCTTGCTGCACGACGGATCCATGATGTTGATGGCGCCGAGCGTGGGGTCCACCAGCGTGATGCCGTCCACGTAGACATTGTTGTTGTTGCCGCTGCTGTTCACCGTGATCGTGGCATGCGCAGACGTCGTGCCGGTCTGCTGGGCGGTCACGACGATGTTCTTGCCGTTCTCGCCCGCGCCCGCCACGCTGGTCGTGATCGTCACGGTGCTGCCCGAACTCGTCGCCGTGTAGTTGGGCGAAGAGGTGTAGGCGCCGATTGCCGTATTGATCAGGGTGGCGAGGGCGCTCGTCGAACTGCTGGTCGCCGTGATGGCGCCGCTGATGATGGGCACGCCGTCTACGGTGATGCTGGTGACCCTCAGGCCGCTCGCGGACTGGGTCACGGTGAGCGTGCCTGTCGCGGCGATCGGCGAGCCGATCACGACGGTGATGTCCTTGGTGACGCCCAGGTGCTTGGGCCACTTGAAGTTGCCGATCTTCTTGCGCTGGCAGTTGAGCAGCGTGTCCTTGTCGCTGCACCAGCGCGGCCCGTAGAAGGTATGCGCCGTGGTCACCGCTGCGCCGGCCGCGCAGTTCGTCAGCTCGCTGTCGGTGCAGAACTCGGCCGCGATATACGGGTAGAGGGTCGGATTGGCAGTGCTGCCGCTCACGCAGGTGTCGAGCGTCACCGTCGAGCACCACTGCGCGGATTGCATCCGGTAGTAGTAGGGCGCACCGTTGCGGTACTTGCCGCTGCTGCTGGTGCGGTTGTACTGGTCGTTGGGGTACGTGTAGGCCGAATTCGCCTTGCACTTGCTCGTGTCGGTCGGGCTGTCGCTCGTGCTCGTGCACCAGACGCGGTCCGGGTATTTGTTGACCAGATCTTCGGTCGACTTCGAGCTTCCGAGCTGATTCTGCTGCTGCTGGCCGTACGGGTCGGTCTGGACCGCGGTCCAGGACGCGGTATTGCTCTTGTTCTGGATCTGCAAGTCCGCGCCCGTCGCGTCCGCGCCCGGCCGGTAGTAGATGTCCGGATTGTAGTACTGCGTGTTGTAGTCCGGCGAACTGAAGGGCGGGTCGCCGACGTCGCAGGCGTCGGGCGTGCCGGTGATTTTTCCGGAATCGTCGTCGCCCGAGTCGAAGCAGCCGGCGGTCGTGCTCGGATTGGAGCCGAAGCCCTGCGAGTCGTCGATCCAGTCGGGCGTGTAGTCCTGCGCCATCGAGCCCGAGGCGTCCAGGATGAACATGATATTGGGCCGCACGCCGCTCGCCACCTGCGTCAATGGCTCGTTGGCGAGATCGGTGTTCGCGCCCACGGCAAGCTGGACGACGCCGATCGCGCCGGCGAGCGCGAGGCCGAGCGGGCTGAAGCGAAGGATGCGATGCAGTTTCATGGTTGTCTTTCCTGGAAATCGGTCAGTTGACCATCACCTGGACGTAGCTCACCGTGTTGCGCGGCCCGGTGACGCGGGCCGTGATGCGGTAGTAAATCTGCGACGTGCTGGGCAGCGCGGCGTCTTTGTACGAGGCGCCGCCCTGCGGGCCGCCGGTGGTGCCGCCGGTGCTCGTGCGCACGCAGTTGACGGCGCTCGGGTTTCCGGCCAGGTCGCACATGCGGTGGATGACGTAGCGCACGTCGGGGTTACCCGCCGGATCAGGCCCGATGCTAAAGGCATTATTGGTCCAGTCGAAGTCCGGGCGCGCGGGGTCGGTGGCCGTAAAATCCAGGCCGGTCTGCATCGCGGCGAAGTAGCCCGACGCGGGGATGTCGTCGTAGAGGCCGGTGGCGACCTGGTTCGACAGCCAGGTGCGCGCCTGCTCCGCGGCCCAGTCGCCGCCGTAGGTCGCGGTCTGCTTGAAGGCGAGGTTGCCCGCGATCAAGTTTGCCGTGTCGACGCTGCGGATCAGTGCCACGCCGGCGAGCGACATGGCGACCAGCACGATCAGCGCGATGAACAGGACCGCGCCTCGCTGGCGCGAGTGCGAGTAGGGGCGGCGACTCATCCCTGCCTCCAGATCATGTTGCGCAGCGGGACCACGGTCTCGAACACGCGGTAGGCATAGCAGCGCGCGGTGTTGGTCGCGGCGGCCACCGTGAGGTCACCCACCGCCGGGAACGACAGGCCGTTCCCCCAGGTGGGGTTGGTCGTGGTCGTCTGGCACACGCCCGTCGAATCGGGCCTCACGTAATTTTCGCTGCGCGCGAGCACTCCGATCCGGATCGACAGCACCTGCTGCCAGTCGGTCTGCGAGGTCGGGGTGACGTTGTCGTAGCTGTCGACGATACCGTCATTGGCAACGTAGGCGACCTCCGACACGGTGCCGTTACTTACGCCATTGTCCTTGCCGTACTCGGCCTGCAGGTCGACGATGCCGTCGACGATGCCGAGCGGTGTCGGCGTGTAGGAGGCCACGACCGTGGACGAGTTCGCCGTGAACAGGCTCGTGAGCTGGAGTTCGTTCGTCGTCGCTGCCACGACGGCGTAGGAATTCACGACCGGCCGGCCGAGGTTGAATATCTGCGCCCCCGAAGGAAACGCGGGAAGCGTGCCGCCGCCCGCGGGATTGAACGGCGCGGTGCCGGAGGAGGTGTGCAGCAGCTGGCCGCCCGCGACGCCGGTCACCTGCATCATGGAGCAGGAGGCGCCGGTCACGCCGAGGATGAGGTCGCCCGGGTCGGTCGAGAAACCCTCGGGGTTGTCGACCTGGATGGGGTCGCCCGGCGAGACCATGGTCGCGCTGGTCGTGGCCGGAATCACGCGCTCGGTCTGCGTGCCATACATCACCGTGATGGTGTCGGCGCCCGCGCCGCCGTCGGTGATGACCACCGGCATCGGCAGGATCGTCGGCAGGCCGCCGCCCGGGGGATTCGAGTAATCGCCGTTGTAGTACCAGCGCATGCTGCTGCAGCCGAGCACCGTCGACCAGGCCATGCCCCAGCCCGCCATGCGCACGTCGCGCTCGATGTTGTAGAGCGCGAGCGCGCCGTTGGTCTGCGCGCCGCCGGCGCTGGCGGTCGAGCGCTTGTAGCTCTCGTTGACGATGTAGGTCTGCGTGATGACGACGATACCGATCAGCCCGATCGCGGTCGCCACCAGAATCTCGAGCAGCGTCATGCCCGCCTGGCGCGCAAGCGGGCTCATGCCGGAGTACGGGACGCGGGCCATGGTCAGGAGTTGTTGATCTGGGCGACGACCTGGTACTGGCGCTGGACGCTGTCGCCGCCCGGCAACTGCCAGAAGATGGTCACGGTCACCTGGTTGTTGGCGTCCACCAGGATGGTCGGCGAATTGGCGGCGCCGACGACGACGCGCGGCAGCGTGGCGGCGACGCGCGCTTCCCAGTTGGTCATGTTGGTGCTGGTGCCGGAGGTCGTGTCGTAGGCCGGCAGGTTGGTGCGGTCCACCCACATCTGGCCGATGATCTGGTTGGCGAGGTACGCGGCCTCGTTGCGGTACTTGGCCTCGACCGTGTTGCGGATCGATTGCGCCTGCAGTCCCATCAGCGCCAGGATGCCGATCGAGAAGATCAGGATCCCCACCAGCGCCTCGAGCAGCGCCACGCCTGACTGGTTCTTTTTCACGGGCAGAGCCTCGGATCGTTGGGGAACACCGCGGAATCGACGGCGGGATCGCACATGCGAGCTTCGCCGCCGGTGGAGATGAGGATGCGCAGGCAACGCATCGGGCCGCCGCTGCCGTCCTTCTGCTCGCAGGCGCCGCCGACCGGATTGGTGATCTCGATCTGCGTCATGTTCAGCGCGCCGCCGGGGCTGGTGGGACGCCCCAGGCCGTTGAAATAGACCACGCCCGCCGGCGTGGCCGCGATCGTCACGCGCGGCGTGGCCTCGGCGCCGGAGCGCGTCTGGATGGTGCGCGGCGGAGCCACGTTCGGCGCCACGTCGCACAGGCCGGTCGGGTCGTCGAGGCCAACCACCCAGCTCGTGCCCGAGGTCGCGACCGTGCATGCCGACGTGAGGTCGCTCACCATCTGGAACCGCACGATCTGGTTGCGCCGCACAGCCTCGACACGCGCAAGCGTGAGGCCCGAGAGCAGCGTCTCGCCCGCGGTGCGGATCTGCGAGTTATTGAGCCAGATCGTCATGTTGGGCAGCCCGATCATCATCAGCAGCGCCATGATCGTGATGCCGATCAGCAACTCGATCAGCGACATGCCCGACTGCGGGCCACGGCGCATCAGCACTGGCCGCCCCTCTTCGTCACCCAGCAGTTGGCGTTGCCGGTATAGCCCTTGCCTGCCATCGTCGAGGCCGCAGTGACCGTCGTGGTCCGCACGTTGTTCTCGTCGACCGTGAACGTGATGCCCGCGAGGTCGTTCTGGCCGACCGCCTGAATCGTGAACGTCGTCGCGGTAGGAGGCGTGGGGCAGGAAAACGTGAAGTACTTCACCTGCTGGGCGTCAGCGCCCGTGGGAAGGCAGGGCCCGGCGGCGTACGAGCGGGCGTCCTGAAAGCGCTGCTCCATCTTCACGCGCAGGTCGGACAGCACCTGGTGCGCCTCGGTCAGCTTGCTGCGCGTGATGTACGAGGTGTACGAGGGCAGCGCGATGGCAGCCAGGATGGCGAGTATCGTCACCGTAATCATCAGTTCGATCAGCGTGAATCCCCGTGCCCGATGCATGAGACCTCCTGTTGGCGTGGACATGCTAGAAGGCCGCGGCGCCCGGCAGCAACGCCGGGCGACCGACGGCTGGAAACGAGCCGCGGGCGGCGCGGTGCCCGCCGCAGCGCGTGAACTGCGTCACGGCAGCAGCCCGCCGGCCGAAGCGCTGGCGTATAATGCGCCGCTCCCAAGAAATGAACCGCTGGTGTAGCTCAGCTGGTAGAGCAACTGATTCGTAATCAGTAGGTCGCCCGTTCGAGTCGGGCCACCAGCACCAAGAAGGTATCCATGGCCGCGCGCATCCTGGTGGTCGACGACGACGCGAGCATCCGCGATCTGCTGCGGTTGCACTTGAGCGCGGCGGGCTACGAGGTGCTGGTGGCGGCGGATGCGATCGCCGCGGGATACCTGGTCCTCAAGGTCCCGCCCGACCTGATCATCACCGACGTCTCGATGCCGCACATGGATGGCTTCGAATTCGTGGCGGCGCTGAAGGCCGACATGACGCTGCCGCGCATTCCGGTGATCTTCCTCACGTCGATGGAGGACGGCGATTCGCGCGGGCGCGAGCTGGGCGCCGTGGGCTACATCACGAAACCCGTGCGCGCCGACCGGCTGCTCTCGCTGGTTGCGCAGCACGTGCCCGGGGGCGCGATCCCGATCGGCTGAGCGGCTCGCCTCAGCCGCGCCGCGCGCACTCGTGCAGCGTGGCACCGTCGAAGTCCTTCGCCAGCGATTCCAGCTTCTCGCGTAGCGGCGCGCCCACGTCGTGCACCTGGAACCACGCTTTCGGCACCCGCGTCTCGCGCCGGCCGAGGACGGCGCTGTGCACGCCCTGGCCGCGGAGCGACGCCAGCCGCGCCTGCGCGGCGACTTCGGTGGTGAAGACCCCGAGCGAGATCGCCCAGTGCTGCGGGCCCGCGTCCTGCACGACGAAATAGTCCTGCACCTCCAGCTTCCTCAGCTCGGCCGCTTTCTTCTGCGCAGCGGCGCGGCTGCCCAGCGGCGGCATGTGCACCCACCAGCTCGCGGTCTCCTCGCCGCGGCGCGTCGAGAGCCGCGTGCCGAGTGCGAGCGGCTCGAGCGCCTTGGCGGCGCGCGCTTCTTCCGTGGGGTTGAAGCTTCCCCATTCCAGGCAGGCGACGAGGGGGGGAGCCGCCACCGGCGCGGCGGGTGCCGGAGCTGCAATCGGCGCGGCAGGCGCGGGCTTGGCGGGTGCGGCGGCCTTGGGCGCCGGCGGGGATGGCGTGCGCGCGAGCTCTTCCTCGCTCACGATGCGGAGCTTGTCCGGCTCGATCTGCTGCGCGAGCGGCTGGCGGTCGATCGCCGGATCGGGTCGCGACAGGAAGCGCATCCAGGCGAAAAGCGCGAGATTCGCGGCCAGCAACAGGAGGAACAGCAGCCTCACGACCACGCGATCCGCGCGAGCCCCTCGAGCACCAGGTTCTCCACGTAGCGGCACGGGAACTCGAGCTGCTCGATGAGCGCCGCGCCGGCGCCGCCCGAGACCAGGCATAGCGACTGCGGTCCGGCCTGGCGGTACATGCGTTCGACCGCCCCGGCCTGCGCGTGCCGGCAGCCCGTCTCGATCGCGTCGACCGTGTTGGTCGGCGTCGCCGCGAAGCGACCTTCTTCCAGCGGCAGGCGGCCCGTGTGCTCGTGCAGCACGAAGCGCATGAGTTCGACGCCCGGCAGGATCAGGCCGCCCAGGAATTCGCCCCCGGCCGAGAGCAGGTCGGCGGTCGTCGCAGTGCCGGCGTTCACCACGAGGCAGGGGCCCGCATGCAGCGCGCGCGGCGATCAGCGCCGCCCAGCGGTCCGAGCCGAGCTGGCGCGGGCGCTCGTAGCGGCTGCGCACGCCGCAGCGCTCGGCCTCGCCGGTGAGCCAGAACGGCTCGGCGTCGAAGATGCTCGTCCAGTTGACGATCAGCTGGTGCGCGCCGTCGCCGGCGACGTTGGATACCACGATGCGCTCGGGATTCTCGTGCGTCGCGGCAAACGGATTGAGGTCGTGGTTGGCGGCCGCGAATTCGATCAGCGAGACGGTCGCGAGGCTCGACCATCGCTCGCCGTCGTGCCAGCCCCATTTGACTCGCGAGTTGCCGGCGTCGATGGCGAGGATCACGCGGGCCTCGCCATCACGATGCGCCCGGTGCGGACCGTGAGCAGGCCGCGGCGCGTGCGCAGCCTCAGCGCGCCGTCTTCGGCGAGGCCCGCGGCCACGCCCGCAAGGCGCCGTCCGTCGGGCATGCGTACCTGCAGCCGCTCGCCCCGGTGCGCGTGCAAGGATTCCCAGTCGCCGCGGAAGGGCGCGAATCCTTCCAGGTCGAACGCAGTCGCCGTGCCAAGCAGCTCCCGCGCCAGCGCCGAGATCACGGTCGTTCGCGCGGGCAGCGGGACGAGCAGGTCCTCGAGCGCCGCGATCCCGCGGTGCAGCCGCGCGGCGAGGCCGCGCGCCTGGCGGTGATTCAGCCCGACGCCGATCACGGCGGCGCTGCCCCCGCCTTGGGCGCGGGTCTCCACGAGGATGCCGCCGAGCTTCCTGCCGTGCACGAGGACGTCGTTCGGCCACTTCAGCGCCGCGTCCGTCGCGCCAAGCGCGCGCAGCGCGCGCACCACGGCCATGCCGGCCACGATCGACAGGCCGCCGAGCGCGCGAGCGGGGCGCCCGAGCGGCAGCCCGAGCGAAAACAGCACGCCATAGCCCTTGGGGCTGTGCCAGCGGCGGCCCCGCCGGCCGCGCCCCGCGGTCTGCAGGTCGGTCGCAAGCAGCGTCGGCCGCGCGAGGCGCTCGGCGAGCAGGATCGAGTTGGTCGAGCCGCAGTGCTCGACCACGCGAACGGTGACGCCCGGGACGCGCAAGGCGCCTGGTGTGAGGCGGTCCATCGGCCGTAGTTTACGGTTCAGGCCGCGGCGAAGGCGAAATGGCGGCCGGGAGCCGCGTCGAACAGCGCCCGCGTGTACTCGTGCCGGGGCGCGGCGAACACCTGTGCCGCGGGGCCGTACTCGACGACGCGTCCCTGGGACATGACCGCGACATGGTCGCAGACCTGCGCCGCCACGCGCAGGTCGTGGGTGATGAACAGCATCGCCAGCTGCAGTCGCTCGCGGATCTCCTCGAGCAGCCCGAGCACCTGCGCCTGCACCGAGACGTCGAGCGCCGAGACCGCCTCGTCGGCCACCAGCAGCTCGGGTTCCATCGCCAGCGCGCGCGCGATGCAGATGCGCTGGCGCTGGCCGCCGGAGAACTGGTGCGGGTAGCGCGCGAGCGAATCCGGATCCATGCGTACCAGCGCCATCAGCCGGCGGGCGGACTCGACGGCGCGCGCGCGCGGCACCCCGTAGTTGCGCGGACCCTCGATGATCGCCTCCAGCACCGAGCGGCGCGGGTTGAGCGACCGGTAGGGATCCTGGAACACGATCTGTACCTTTTGCCGCAGCGCGCGCAGCCGCGACTGCGGCATCGACGCGATGTCCTCGCCCGCAAGACGTACCTCTCCGGCGCTTGGGTCGATCAGGCGCACGATGCAGCGCGCGACAGTCGACTTGCCCGAGCCGGATTCGCCGACGATGCCCAGCGTCTGTCCCTTGCGCACTTCGAGCGTGACATCGACCGCCGCCTGCACGTCGCGCTGTCGCGAGAGCCAGCCGTGGTCGCGATAAGTCTTGGACAGACCGCGCGTCGCGAGGACCACGGGTGCGTCGGGCGCGGCCGGTCGGGCGTGGGGCTTGAGCGTTGGCACCGCGGCAATCAGCATGCGCGTGTATTCGTGCTGCGGGCGGCGCAGCACCTCGTCCTTGGGCCCGAGCTCGACCAGCTCGCCGAGCCGCAACACCGCGACGCGGTGCGCGATTTCAGCGACGACGCCGAAATCGTGCGTGATGAACAGCACCCCTGTGCCGTGCCGCGCCTGCAGATCCTGGACCAGGCGCAGGATCTGCGCCTGGGTGGTGACGTCGAGCGCGGT
>JBOIFE010000052.1:0-1826 GCA_050741015.1 Burkholderiales bacterium
CGGGGCCTTCGTAGCGAACGACGAGCACGTCCCCCGGCTGAATCAGCCCGCCGCGCACCGCGTCCGTGCACGCCTCCTCGCTCTCGAAGACGCGCGCTGGACCGCGGTGCGCGCGCATGCCGCTCACCTTGACGAGGCTGCCGCCGGGAGCGAGGTTGCCGCGCAGCGCACGCAGCGCTCCGCCCGGCTTGAACGGCTGCTCGACGGTGGACATGACGGTGCCGTCCGGCTCCGGTGCGTCCGCCGTCCGTTCCGCGAGCACAGCGTCGTTCTCGGCCACCATCGGCAGCTGCGACAGGGCGAGCGCCCATCGCGCCTCCGCGAAATCCGGGTCGAGCTCGAGCGCGCGGCGGTAGCATGCGCCGGCCCCGGCGACGTCGCCCGATCCCTTCAACGCGTTGCCCAGGTCGAAGTGCGCCTCGGCGAGGTCGGGCTGCCACTCGAGCAGCGCGCGATAGGCGGCAATGGCCTCGGCCAGGCGGCCGCGCTCGCGAATGAGCTTCGCGGCGTTCAGCCTCGCGAGGACGAACCCCGGCTGCAGTTCGGCCGCCTGCTCGTAGCAGCGCAAGGCCTCGTCGAGTGCGCCCTGCAGCTTCAGCACGTTGCCCAGGTTGTTATAGGCCTCGGCGAAGCCCGGCGCGATCTCGATCGCGGCGCGGTAGGCCGCGGCCGCCTCGTCGAGGAAACCCTTCTCGCGCAGCGCGTTGCCGACGTTGAGGCGCGCTGTCGGCAGCGCCGCGTTCAGCGCAACCGCGTGTTGCGCCGAGGCGAGCGCCTCGTCGGCCCGGTTGGTGTCGAGCAGCACCGCCGCCAGGCTGTTGTGCGCCTCGGCCCAGTCGGGCTGCAGCTCGGTCGCCCGCCGCAGCGCGGCCGCCGCTTCGTCGTGGCGACCGAGCTGCTGGTGGGCCATGCCGGCGTTGAAATACGCCGCGGCGTATTGCGGCGCCAGCTCGATCGCCACGCGGAACGCGGCGACCGCGTCTTCCAGCCGGCCGAGCTGCCGCCAGGCCTCGCCGAGGTTGTTGTGCGCGCCGGCATCGCGCGGCGAAGCGCGCGTAGCCTGCTCCAGAATCGCCGCGGCGTCGGCCGTCCGTCCAGTCTGCAGCGCGAGCACGCCGAGCATGTGCAGGGCCTCGAAATGCCCGGGCGCGGCTGCAAGTACCGCCTCGTAGCCCGCCTTCGCTTCGTCCAGCCGGCCGGCCTGGTGCAGCGCGAACGCCTCGGCCAGGCGCTCCACCGGCGGGGCGGCCGGGGCCGCGGGCTTGCGCCCGAACAGCCGCTCGAGCACGCGCGCCTCAGCCGCCCGAGGGCGTGCCCGTTTGCCGCGAGGCCAGGGTGGCGACCGTGACCAGCTCGTAGCTCAGCGCGTCGGTGAACTCCGGCGCGTAGCCCGCCTCGCGCAGCGCCCAGCGCACGCGGTTGCCGAGCCGCGCCTTCTTGTAGATGTTGAGCTTCCTCGAGCGCGCAAACTGCTCCAGCCGCGCAAAGATCACGTCGTGGGTCTTGCGCAGCCGCTCCGCGGTCTTGCGCGTGTGCGGCCCCGGCGCCGGCGGCAGCCGCTGCGCCAGGTCCGCCACGATCGCGTCGGCCACTTCGTCGACTTCCTTCGTGTTGAGCCAGTTTCCAAACATGGGAGCATCCCGCCGCAGCGTACGCCGCAGGCTACTTGAGGGCCGACTTCAGCAACTTGCCCATCTCGGCCGGGTTGCGCGTCACCTTGATGCCACAGGCCGACATGACGGCGAGCTTCTCCTGCGCCGTGCCCTTGCCGCCGGAAATGATGGCGCCCGCATGGCCCATGCGCTTGCCGGGCGGCGCGGTAACGC
>JBOIFE010000053.1:0-6596 GCA_050741015.1 Burkholderiales bacterium
CGCGCGGTCCGCGCGTGGTGGCGACCTATGGCGAGCTCTCCGCGCGCGTCGCGCGGCTCGCGGGCGGGCTTCGCGCTCGCGGCCTCGCGCGCGGCGACCGCGTGGCGCTCGCGATGAAGAACTGCCCGGAATACCTCGAGGCGCTGTTCGCCTGCTGGCACGCCGGCCTGGCGGCGGTGCCGGTCAACGCAAAGCTGCACGCCCGTGAATTCGCCTACATCCTGGAGAATTCCGGGGCGAAGCTCGCCCTCGTCTCGCCGGACCTCGAATCGGCGATTCCGGGCGGCCTCTCGCTCGGCTCGGCCGAGTTCGGCCGCCTTCGCGCCGCCGAGGCGATCGCGGCGGAGGACGTCGCGCCGGACGAGCTGGCGTGGCTCTTTTACACCAGCGGCACCACCGGCGTCCCCAAGGGCGCGATGCTGACGCACCGGAACCTCCTCACTGCGAGCCAGGCCTACTACGCCGACATCGACCGGCTGGGGCCGGGCGACTCGGTCCTGCACGCCGCGCCGATGTCGCACGGGTCGGGCGTCTACGCGCTGCCGCACGTCGCCGCCGGCGCGCTCAACGTGATCCCCGAGAGCGGAGCCTTCGAGCCCGAGGAGATCCTCGGCCTGATCGCGGCGCACGGCGGCGTGTCGTTCTTCGCCGCGCCGACGATGATCGTGCGCCTGCTCGCCAGCCCGGCCGCGGGCGCCGCGGACCTGCGCCGGCTGAAGACGATCACCTACGGCGGCGCGCCCATGTATGTCGCCGACAGCCTGCGCGCGATCGAGCTTTTCGGCCCGCGCCTGTACCAGCTGTTCGGCCAGGGCGAAGCGCCGATGACCATCACCGGACTGCCGCAATCCGACCATGCCGCCCGCCGCAGCCTCGAATCGTGCGGCTTCGCGCGCACCGGAGTCGAGGTCAAGGTGTTCGACGCCGAAGACCGCGAGCTGCCGCCGGGCGAGACCGGCGAGATCGTCACGCGCTCGGATTGCGTGATGGCCGGCTACTGGCGCAATCCCGAGGCGAGCGCGAAGGCGCTGCGCGGCGGCTGGCTGCACACGGGCGACGTCGGCAGCTTCGACGAGGCGGGCTACCTCACGATCCGGGACCGCTCCAAGGACATGATCATTTCGGGCGGCTCCAACATCTACCCGCGCGAGATCGAGGAAGTGCTGCTGCGGCACCCCGGCGTCGCCGAGTGCTCGATCGTGGGCCGGCCGCACCCGGAGTGGGGCGAGGAAGTCATCGCCTTCGTCGTGTGCCGCCTGCCGGTGACGGCGCAGGAGCTGGACGAGATGTGCCTGGAGAACATCGCCCGCTTCAAGCGGCCGCGGGACTACCGGTTCGTCGACAGCCTGCCCAAGAACAACTACGGCAAGGTACTGAAGACCGAGCTGAGGAAGCTCGCCTAGCGGCCGCCGAAGGCGCTTTCCGGATCGCGGGCTTCGTCGTGGCGGTCGATCACCTCGCGCACCACGCCGTCGTAGGAGAACATGACGAACAGCACGCGCCGCTCGCGCACGGCATGGCGGTAGGGATACTCCCACGAGTCGCGCTGCTGCCGAGGCCAGTTCGTGATTTCGAACGGCGGGCCGAGCAGCTCGCGCACCGCCTCGGCGCGCATGTCCGCGTGCACCTTGTGGGTGTTGACCCAGGTCAGGCGCTGCTCGATGCCGCGCAGCACGCCGTCGGCGCCGATGCGGGCGACGAACATCGCCGGCCCGGTCTGGTAACGCTCGAAATAAAGCAGCGACTCGCCGTCGGGGCGCTTCAGCGTCAGCGCGGGCTCGCCCATCGTGGCGACCACGTCGGCGGCAGTCGCGCGGCCGGCCTCTAGGTTGTGCCCGTCGAAGGACCCCGCGCAGGCGGCCGCGAGCACCGCCAGCAGCGCCGCGCCCGTGATCCGGATTCGATTCGTGCGCGCCATGATCAGTCGGTGGTCGGCTCGGCCACTTCGTCGTGCATCTCGACCACCTTGCGCACGACGCCGTCCCGCGAGAAGTGCACCCACAGGATGCGCTTTTCCTTGGCCGCCTCGAGCCAGGGGTATTCCCAGATGACGTAGTCTTGCAATGCCACGCGCGAAACCTCGCGCGGCGGGCCGAGCAGCTCGCGCACCTCCTGCTCCTTCATGCCTTCCTTGATGCTGTAGATGTTGTTGTGCGTAAGCCGCGGTTCGAGACCCCGCAGTACGCCATCCGGGCCGATGGTCGCGACCTTGACCTCGCGTCCCCAGGGATAGAAGGTGTAATAAAGCAGCTTGTCGCCGTTCGGCTGCTTGAGCTCCATTGCGGGCTTGCCCATTTCGGCGATCACGTTCGCCTCCGTGGACGTGCCCGGGACGACCTTGGGCATGCCCATCGCAGCGCACCCGGCCAGGGCCGCCGCCGCCAGCGCGATTGGCCATCGAATCACATGACCTCCTTCTGATTCCTTGCCTTGCGCAGGGAGCAAACATGCCGGCGCAGGCCAATAATCCGCCGCCGGGCGCGCTATTCGCCCTTGCCCGGATCGGGCGTGAAATATTTGGCGAACTTGTCAGGCACGCCCTTCCACGCATCCGCATCGGGCGGCGGCGTGCCCTTGCGCGTGATGTTGGGCCACTTCAAGGAAAAATCGGTGTTGAGCTTGAGCCACTTCTCGGCCTTGCCGTCGGAGTCCGGCAGGATCGCCTTCGGCGGGCACTCGGGCTCGCACACGCCGCAGTCGATGCACTCGTCCGGGTGGATGACGAGCATGTTGTCGCCCTCGTAGAAGCAGTCCACGGGACACACTTCCACGCAATCCATGTGCTTGCACTTGATGCAGTCTTCGGTAACGACGTAGGTCATGCCCTGGAGCCCTCGTTCGAAGGCGTAATTATGTCATTTCGTGCGTAAGGCGCGGTCCAAAGCTGCGACCAAGGGCTACCATGCCCAAGGCGCCGTCATGAATTCGAACTTACACCTCATCCACCCCCTGCCGGTCCGCATCGCGCACTGGGTCAACGCGCTCGCCCTCCTGCTGATGGTGCTTTCCGGCTGGCGGATCTACAACGCCTCGCCGCTGTTCGGTTTCCGCTTTCCCGATGGCTGGACGCTCGGCGGCTGGCTCGCGGGCGCGCTGCAATGGCATTTCGCGGCGATGTGGCTGCTGGTGCTGAACGGGCTCGCCTATCTCGGCTACGGATTCGCCAGCGGGCATTTCCGGCGGCGGCTCACGCCGATCTCGCCGCGCGCGGCGCTGCGCGACGTCGCCGACGCCTTGCGGCTGCGGCTGAAGCACGCCGACTTGTCCGTCTACAACGCCGCGCAGCGCCTCGCCTACCTTGGCGCGATCGCGCTGGGCGTGCTGCTGGTGCTGTCCGGCCTGGTGATATGGAAGCCGGTGCAGCTGCACGCGCTCGGCGTCCCCATGGGCGACTACGAGGGCGCACGGCTCCTGCATTTCTTCTGCATGTCGGGCATCGTGCTCTTCGTGCTGGTGCACGTGGCATTGGTCGCCGCGGTGCCGCGAACGCTGCCCGCGATGATCACCGGGCGGCTGAGGGGGGGGCCATGAGCATGGACCGGAAGTTTGCGCGGCACCGGAGCCCCGCCGTCCTGCGGCTCGAGCGGCGCCTGTTCCTGCGCCAGGGCCTGTCGCTCGGCGCGCTCGCACTGCTCTCGGGCTGCCAGATCTCCGACGACGAAAGCGTCGAGCGCGTGCTCAACGGCATGTCGCGCTGGAACGACCGCGTGCAGGGCTGGCTGTTCAATCCGGCGCGGCTCGCGCCCGAGTTCCCCGAGAGCATGATCACGCGGCCGTTCCCGTTCAACGCCTACTACGGCATGGACGAGATCCGCACCGTGGACCCCGATACCTATCGCCTCGCGGTCGGTGGGCTCGTGCGCGAGAAGCGCGAGTGGACGCTGCGTGAGCTGCGCACGCTGCCGCAGGTGTCGCAGGTCACGCGCCATATCTGCGTCGAGGGCTGGAGCGCGATCGGCAAGTGGGGCGGCGTGCGCTTTTCCGATTTCCTGCAGCGCGTCGGCGCGGACCTCAGCGCGAAGTATGTCGGCTTCAAGTGCTTCGACGACTACTCGACGAGCATCGACATGCCGACCGCGCTGCACCCGCAGACCCAGCTCACGCTGAGCTACGCCGACGCGGTCCTGCCGCCGGAGTACGGCGCGCCGATCAAGGTGCGCATCCCGACCAAGCTCGGCTTCAAGAATCCGAAGTACGTCGCGTCGATCTTCGTCACCAACGACGACCCCGGCGGCTACTGGGAGGACCAGGGCTACAACTGGTTCAGCGGCAGCTGAGCCGGCGCCCCTAGGCCCTCGCGTAGGGCCGCATCTTTTCGCGCAGGTCGTCCGGGATCGGCAGCGCGCGCAGGGTGTCGAGCGACATCATCGCGACCTTGTGGCGCGCGCGGAATTTCTCGTCCCCCTCGACGCGCCCCGTCACCTCGAATTCGATCGAGCTGCGCCCGAGTTTTGCAATGGTCAACTCGAGCGCGAGGCGGTCGCCGAGGTGGCAAGGGCGGAAGAACTCGCAGCCGGTGTTGACGATCGGGAAGCCCACGCGCTGCTGGAGGTGCATCTCGTTGAACGCCAGGCCGATCACCTCGCCGAACCAGTCCTCGACCGCGCCGCTCACCATGTCGAAGAAGTGCACGAAGTAGACGATGCCCGCGGGATCGCAGTGCGAAAAGCGGATCTTGCGCTCGGTGACGAAGCTGCGCGCCATTCAGTCGAGCGGCAGGCCGACGTAGTTCTCGGCCAGCGTGGACGCCTTCGCCTTCGAGCGGGTGACGTAGTCGAGCTCGGCCAGCTGCAGCCGGTGGTGGAATGGCGTGTCGTCGTGGAACCGGTGCAGCATCGAGGTCATCCACCACGAGAAGTGCTCGGCGCGCCAGGCGCGGCGCAGCGCCATTGCGGAATACTGCGCGAGCAGGTCGCCGCGCCCCTCGCGGTAATGCGCCGCGAGCGCGCGCGCTAGGATGCGCACGTCCGCGACCGCGAGGTTGAGCCCCTTGGCGCCGGTCGGCGGCACGATATGGGCGGCGTCGCCGGCGAGGAACAGCCGCCCGTATTGCATCGGCTCGACCACGAAACTGCGCATCGCGACGATGCCCTTCTGGAAGATCGGCCCCTCCTTCAGTGCCCAGCCGTCCTCGGTCGCCAGGCGCACGCGGAGCTCGTCCCAGATGCGCGCGTCGGTCCAGTTCTCGAGCCGGTCCTCGGGTTCGCACTGCAGGTAGAGCCGCTGGATTTCCGGCGAGCGCGTGCTGACCAGCGCAAAGCCGCGCTCGTGGTGGGCGTAGATCAGCTCGTCGGTCGAGGGCGGCGCCTGCACCAGGATGCCGAGCCAGCCGAACGGGTAGCTGCGCGCGAACTCGTTGCGCCGCCGCGACGGGATCGACGGGCGCGACACGCCGTGGAAACCGTCGCAGCCCGCGACGTAGTCGCACTCGAGCGCCTGCGGCCCGGCGGCGCGGTAGCGGATCTTCGGCGCGTCGGTGTCCAGGTCCTGCAGCGACACGTCCTTCACGCCGAATTCGATTGGCGCGCCCGCGTCGAGCCGCGCCTGCACGAGGTCCTTGATCACCTCGTGCTGCGCGTAGACCATGATCGAGCGGCCGTGCGTGAGCGCGGCGAGATCGATGCGATGGGTGCGGCCGCCGAAGCGCAGGTAGATGCCGTGGTGCACGGCGCCCTCGCGCATCATGCGCTCGCCGACGCCGGTTTCGTTGAGCACATTGACGGTGCCTTGCTCCAGCACGCCCGCGCGGATCGTGGCCTCGATCTCCTCGCGCGTGCGCGTCTCGAGCACCACCGACTCGATGCCCTCCAGCCGCAACAGGTGCGCGAGCAGCAGGCCCGCGGGGCCGGCGCCGACGATGCCGACCTGCGTCTTCACAGCTTGAGCAGCTTCGCCGCGTTCTGCTTCATGATGAGCGGCCGCACTTCGGGCTTGATCGGCAGCTTCTCGAACTCGGCGATCCAGCGCTCGGGCGCGATTACCGGGTAGTCCGAGCCGAACAGGATGCGGTCCTTGAGCAGCGTGTTGGCGTACTGGACCAGGATCGGCGGGAAATACTTCGGCGACCAGCCCGACAGGTCGATGTAAACCTGCGGCTTGTGCGTGGCCACCGAGAGCGCCTCCTCCTGCCACGGAAAGGACGGGTGCGCGAGGATGATCGGCATGTCGGGGAAGTCGGCGGCCACGTCGTCGAGCAGCATCGGGTGCGAATACTTGAGGCGGATGCCCCCGCCGCCCCGGGTCTGCGCGCCGACGCCGGTCTGCCCGGTGTGGAAGAGCGCCGGCAGCTTCGCCTCGGCGATCACCTCATAGAGCGGATACGCGAGCCGGTCGTTGGGGTAGAACTCCTGCACCGAGGGGTGGAACTTGAAGCCGCGAACCTTGTAGTCGCGAATGAGGCGCTTGGCCATCGCGACACCCTCGGCGCCGCGATTGGGGTTGATGCTCGCGAACGGGATCGCGACGTCGGAGTTCTTATGCGCGAGCTCGGCGATTTCCTCGTTCGTGATGCCGCGGCTCGCGCCCTTGTCGCCGTCCACGGTGAAGACCACGAACGCCATCTTGAGCTTGCGGTACATCTCCGCCATCTCCGGCAC
>JBOIFE010000054.1:0-1948 GCA_050741015.1 Burkholderiales bacterium
ACAACGGCGACGTGTTCTGCTACCGCGCCCTGGCGCAGCACCTGGGCCCCGACCAACCTCTGTACGGGCTGCAGCCCCCCGGACTCGACGGCCGGAGCGAGCCGCTCGAACGAATCGGGCAACTGGCGGCGTACTTTGCGGGGCAGATTCTCGCGTTCCGTCCGCGGGGCCCGGTCGTCATCGCCGGATTCTGCGCCGGCGGCACGATCGCGTTCGAGCTGGGGCGCCAGCTCCTGCAACAGGGCGCCGAGATCAGTTTCCTTGCCCTGTTCGGCGCGCCGTATCCGACCATGTTCCGGCGTTCGTCGCTGCTGCGGGAACGACTCGCGTGGCAGGGGGCGCGCGTAGCCGGGCATGCCCGAATGCTGGCGTCGCTATCGTTGGCGGAACAGCGCTCGTATATCGCGCGCAAGCTGCGCGAGCGCCAGGCGCGGCGCGCCGCGGCGAGATCCGACGCCGAGGACCCGGTGCTGGCCCTGCGCGCCAAGGTCGAGCGCGCGACCATCGCAGCGGGGCGGCGCTACACGCCGGGTCGCTTCGCGGGACGCCTGTGCCTGTTCGTGCCCAGCGAGGATTGGTCGCGCACCCGCAATGAACCGCTGCGCTGGCGCTCGGCGGCCCAGCGCGCCGAGGCGTATTTCGGCCCGGCCGGCTGCCACGTCGACAACATGCTGCGCGAGCCGTACGCACCTGCGTTTGCCGCGCTTTTCCGGCGCTCCCGCGACGCAACGGCGGCCGCCTAGAAGCGTCGCCGGCGTGCTCCCCTCCATCCGGACCACGCCGGCCGCGCGAAAACGACACAGTGAGATCCGACCATGCACGGATGGCGCGCTATGAGGAAATGCTGGAGCAGCTCAAGGCGGGACCGCGCACCTGGCTGGTGACGGGCGCGGCGGGCTTCATCGGCTCCAACCTGGTCGAGGCCCTGCTCGGCCTGGAGCAGCGGGTCGTCGGACTGGACAACTTCACCACCGGCACCCGCGATAACCTCGCGCAGACCAGAGCGGCGGTCGGCGAAGGCCGCTGGGCGAACTTCCGCATCATCAAGGGCGATATCCGCTCGCTCGATGACTGCCGCCGTGCGTGCCGGTCGGTGAATTTCGTGCTGCACCACGCGGCGCTGGGCAGCGTGCCGCAGTCGATCGCCGATCCCATCGCCACGGGCGAGACCAACGTCACGGGCTTTCTCAACATGCTGGTCGCGGCGCACGGCGCCGGCGTGTCGCGCTTCGTCTACGCGGGGTCGAGCGCGGTCTACGGCGACCATGCGGGCCCGGTGAAGACCGAGGCGCAGATCGGCCGCCCGCTGTCGCCCTACGCGGTGAGCAAGGTCGTGAACGAGCTCTACGCGGAGAATTTCGCCCGCTGCTACGGCTTCAACTCGATCGGCCTGCGCTACTTCAATGTCTTCGGCCCGCGCCAGGACCCCGACGGGCCCTACGCGGCGGTGATTCCGCGCTGGATCTCGGAAATGATGCGCAACGAGCCCGTCTATATCAACGGCGACGGCGGCACGACGCGCGACTTCTGCTACGTCGAGAACGTGGTGCAGGCCAACCTGCTGGCGGCGACCACCGACGACGCGGAGGCCGTCAACCAGGTCTACAACGTCGGGCTCGACGCCAGCATCAGCCTGAACGAGCTGTTCGAGACAATCCGTTCGCTGCTCGAGCCGAGCTACCCGCACCTGCGCGGACTGCGGCCGGCGTACCGCGAGTTCCGGCACGGCGACGTGCGCTTGTCGCAGGCTGATATCAGCAAGGCCGGGCGCCTGCTGGGCTACCGCCCGGCGTGGCCCGTGCGCCAGGGGCTGGCGCGCACCATCGACTGGTATCTCGCGCGCTTGGCGCCGTCGCGCCCGCGCGGCGGCACGAGCCTCCAGCCCGCCCTGAGCGGCCATTGAACGGGAGCAAGCTACGGTGAACTGGAATGATCGCATTCGCACGGC
>JBOIFE010000055.1:0-4619 GCA_050741015.1 Burkholderiales bacterium
CATGCCGATCACGGCCGTGAACACGATGAGCGAGACTACGCGCGGCTTGGTGAGGGCAAGGAAGGCCCGGGCGCGATGCAGCAAGCCGGCGGGAAGGACCTGGGTATTCACGAGAAATGCCACTGCGGACGCAACGAACGGAAGGCGAAGAAGTTTAGCACGACGAGCAAGGCGAGCAGCAGCGCCGCGCCCGCGTTGTGCGCGGCCGCGAGCGCGAGCGGCAGCCCGGCGAGCACGTTGGCGACGCCGAGCGTGACCTGCACGATTACGGCCAGCGCCACCAGCGCGCCCAGCCCCCGCAAGCCCGGCGTGCGCCAGGCGCGCCACGCGGCCCACAGGGCCGCCGCGGACGCGGCGATCGCGAACATGCGGTGGGACCAGTGGATCGCCGTCAGCGCCTCGTTGGACAGCAGCTCGCCGTCGGCGGTCATGCCCAGGCGCCGCGCGACGTGGAACGCGTTGTCGAAGTCCATCGGCGGAAACATCGCGCCGCGGCACGCCGGGAAATCGGGGCAGGCGAGCGCGGCGTAGTTCGCGCTCACCCAGCCGCCGAGCGCGATCTGTACGGCCACCGCCGCGAGCGCGAGCGCGGCCCAGGGCCGAAGTCCGAGCGCAGCGGGCGCCGGCGCATGCGGCCACTGCGCAATCGCGAGCCAGGTGAGCAGCGCGAGCGTCGCCATGCCGCCGAGCAGGTGCGCGGTAACGATCGCCGGCGTGAGCAGCAGCGTGACCGTCCACATGCCGAGCGTCGCCTGCAGTGCGACCACGCCGAGCGCGAGCGTGGGGACGAGCCGTGCGCGGCGCCGTGCCCAGGCGAGCGCCGCGAGGGCGAGGATCGCGAGGCCAAGCGTGCCGGCGAGGTAGCGGTGCCCCATCTCCTTCCATGCCTTCGCGAGCGAGACGGGTCCGTACTCGCCGCCCTGCGCAACCACGGTGCGCGCGATGTCGGCAGCCGCGTGCGCCGGCGTGAGGTGGCCATAGCATCCCGGCCAGTCCGGGCAGCCCAGGCCCGCGTCCGACAGGCGAACGAAGGCGCCGGCCACGACCACGACGAAGGCGAGCGCGGCCGCAGCCGCGGCGAGCCCCCGGTACGAGATCATCCGATCCCCGACAGCTTGAGCAGCCGCTGCACGTCCTTCAGCATGCGCGAAGGGTCGGGGTCGCGCGGATAGCGCAGCATCAGGTTGCCCAGGGGATCGACGATGTAGATGTGGTCGGCGAGCGCGCCCGCGGCGGGAAAGCGCGCGGCGAGCGCGCCGGCGCGCTCGATGCGGGTGCCTTCGATCGCGCCGAGCAGCGCCGCGCCTGGACGGCCGCCGTCGGTCACCAGCCATAGCCGCTCGACGCGGCCCTGGTCCGCGCCCTGCGCGCGGCGCACCTGGCGCATGTAGTAAAGCTTGCGCTCGCAGTACGGACCACAGGCGGAGGCGTCGAAAGTCACCAGCACCCACTTGCCCCGCAGCGGCGCGAACGCCGGCGCCTCGAGCGGCTGCGGCGGCGTGATCAGCTCGCCGTAGTTGCCGGTGATGCCCGGGGCCCAGTCGCGCCACCACGCGAGCCAGGCGAGCGCGAACGGCGAGGCCAGAAAAAGCGCGAGCAACACGAGCTTGACCCGCGATCGCGCTCGAGCGCGCGGGTCAGCGGCCAGCGGGCGCACGGCGGAAGCTCATCGCCACGAACGCCACCACCGAGAGCGCGGCGAGCGAGTACCACTGCAGCGCGTAGCTCTCGTGCATCTCGACCCCGTAGTCGGCCGGCGGCCAGTTGCGCGCAAGCCCGTCGGGAAACGGCGAATGCTGCTCGATCACGTACGGCTCGAGCGCGAGCCCCGACCACGCGGCGAACGTCGGAACCTCGACGTTCTGCCAGACGCGCCCTTCGGGCGGTGTGTCCGAGGGCGCGTAGGCGCGAGGGAAATGATCCAGCACGCGGCCCTCGATCTCGTGCGCGCCCGGCGGCGTGCGGATCTGCGGCAGCTGCTCGCGATGCACGGGCGCCGCGATCCAGCCGCGGTCGACGAGCACGTTGCGCCCGTCGGCGAGGTGCAACGGTTGCACGACCTCATAGCCCGGCCGCCCCTCATTCAGCTTGTTGTCGAGCAGCACCGTGTAGCGCTCGAGGAATTCGCCGCTCAGCCTCAGGTGCTTTTCATTCGCCGCGAGCGCGCGCTTCTGGGCGGCGCGGCCCGTCTGCCACTGCCCGAGCGCGATGCCCGCCGCGCAGCCGGCGACGGCGAGCAGGAACGGCCAGGCGCGCGGACGGAAGGAGTATCCTGAAAACATGCGCTACGTCGTGATCGCCATGCTGATTTTGATCCTGGCGAGCCTGGGCTCGGGGCTGTACTTCGTGATGCACGACCGCAGCGGCTCCCGGCGTGCGGTCAAGGCCCTTGCGGTCCGCGTCGGGCTGTCGGTAGGACTGTTTCTGTTCCTGATGGTTGCGTACTACCTGGGGTACGTTCCGGGGCGGTTGTAATCAGCCAGGGCCGGCGGAGCGATCACGCCGGTGCCTTCGAACTGCCCCGCGTTGCCGCCTGCCCTACAGCCAATACACGAAAATGAACAACCCCAGCCACACCACGTCCACGAAGTGCCAGTACCAGGCCACGCCCTCGAAGGCGAAGTGGTGATCGGGCTTGAAGTGCCCACGCAGGCAGCGCGCGAGGATCACCGACAGCATGATCGCGCCGCAGGTGACGTGGAAGCCGTGGAAGCCGGTCAGCATGAAGAAGGTCGAGCCGTAGGCGCCGGTGGTGAGCTTGAGGTTCAGCTCGTGGTAGGCGTGCGTGTACTCGTAGGACTGCACGCAGAGGAACGTGAATCCCAGCGCGATGGTGAGGAACAGGAACAGGCACAGCAGGCGCCGGTTGTTCTCCTTCATCGCCCAGTGCGCGATGGTCACCGTCACGCCGGAGGTGAGTAGCAGCATCGTGTTGATCGCGGGCAGGCCCCAGGCCGCCATCGGCGAGAACGTGCCCTCGAAGCCCGGGCCCGCGGTCGGCCAGGTGCCCTTGTAGCCCGGCCATAGCACTTCGTTGCTGATGAGGCTGCCGAGGTCGGGTACCGAAAGCTGCCGGATGTAGAACAGCGCGCCGAAGAACGCGGCGAAGAACATGACCTCGGAGAAGATGAACCAGCTCATGCCCCAGCGGAAGGACAAGTCCTCCCAGCCATGGTACTTGCCGCCCTCGGACTCTTCGACCACCTGGCCGAACCAGCGGAACATCATGTAGATCAGGAGCATCACGCCCGAAGCGATGGACACCCAGCCGCCCATGTGGCTGTTGAACACGAAGACCGCGCCCACCGCCATGAGGAACAGCGAGATCGAGCCGAGCACCGGCCAGTACATGGGCTGCGGCACGAAGTAGTGCTGCCGCTGGGTGGTTGCGCCTTGCGCCATGGTTCTTTCTCCCGCGTCCTGGTGTGTTTCGATTCGGTCAGCCGGCCCCGGCGAGCCAGAACTTCAGCATCACGCCGAAGAAGCAGGCAGCGGCCATAGCCGCGAGCAGCAGCCCGGTACGGGCGTTTCGGCTCAGGGCCATCGTCACCGCAGGTCCGGCTGCGGATCGAAGGTGTGGTAGGGCACCGGCGTGGGCAGGTGCGTCCACTCCAGCGAATCCGCGCCCTCCCAGGGCTTGTCGGGGGCCTTCTCGCCGCTGCGGATGCAATTGACCACGATGTACAGGAACAGCAGCTGCGTCAGCCCGAAGCCGAACGCGCCGATCGAGCTGATCTTGTTCCAGGTCTCGAACTGCAGCGGGTAGTCGGGAATGCGCCGCGGCATGCCCGCGAGGCCGAGAAAGTGCTGCACGAAAAAGATCATGTTGAAGAAGATCATCGACAGCCAGAAATGCCACTGGCCGAGCGTCTCGTTGTACATCCGGCCGGTCCACTTCGGCAGCCAGAAGTAGATGCCGCCGAAGGCCGCGAACAGCGCCCCGGCCACCATCACGTAGTGGAAGTGCGCCACGACGTAGTAAGTGTCGTGCAGCTGGATGTCGATCGGCACCAGCGACAGCACCAGGCCCGTGAACCCGCCGAGCGTGAACAGGAACAGGAACCCGCAGGCGAACAGCATCGGCGTCTCGAACGAGAGCGACCCTTTCCACATCGTCGCCACCCAGTTGAACACCTTGACGCCCGTGGGCACCGCAATCAGCGTCGTCGCGTACATGAAGAACAGCTGCCCCGCCACCGGCATGCCCACGGTGTACATGTGGTGCGCCCAGACGATGAACGACAGGATCGCGATCGCCGAGGTCGCGTACACCATCGAGGCGTAGCCGAACAGCGGCTTCCTCGAGAACGCCGGGATGATCTGCGAGATCACGCCGAACGCGGGCAGTGCAATGACGTACACCTCGGGGTGGCCGAAGAACCAGAAGATGTGCTGGTACAGCACCGGGTCCCCGCCGCCCGAGGCGTTGAAGAAGTTGGTGCCGAAGTGCCGGTCGGTGAGCGTCATCGTCACCGCGCCGGCGAGCACCGGCATCACCGCGATCAGCAGGTAGCCCGTGATGAGCCAGGTCCAGCAGAACAGCGGCATGCGCATCAGCGTCATGCCCGGCGCGCGCATGTTGAGGCTCGTGGTCACGATGTTGATCGAGCCCATGATCG
>JBOIFE010000056.1:0-1747 GCA_050741015.1 Burkholderiales bacterium
AATGGGGACTGTCCCTATTTGAAGAGCTTGCGCGCTGGGTAGAGCAGTTGCTTGCCGCCGAGGGCCTCTTCGATCCGCAGGCCCTCGTTCCACTTCGCCATGCGCTCGGAGCGGGAGAAGCTCCCCACCTTGAGTTGCGACACGCCCCAGCCGACGGCGAGGTGGACGATGGAGACGTCCTCGGTCTCGCCCGAGCGCGCCGAGACGATGGCGCGCATGCCCTTGTCCTTCGCCGCGTTCCAGCACGCGAGCGTCTCGCTGACGGTACCGACCTGGTTGGGCTTGAGCAGCACGCAGTTGGCGAGCGCCGGGTCGAGCCGCGACGCCGAGGTCACGAACAGGTCGTCGCCGACAATCTGAACGCGCGCGCCGGCCGCCTTGGTGAACGCGCGCATCGCCTCGAGGTCGTGCTCGGCGAACGGGTCCTCGATCGACACGATGGGGTAGGCCTCGAGCCACCGCAGCAGCATCGCGTGCAGCTGGTCGGCGGTGAGCGAGCGGTTTTCGAGCGCCAGGTGGTAACGGCCGCCGCGGTGGAACTGCGAGGCCGCGACATCGAGCGCGATGGCGACGTCGGTGCCGGGCTCGAATCCCGCGTCGCTGATCGCGCCGACGAGCTCGGCGAGCCCTTCCTCGTTGGACTTGAATGCCGGCCACCAGCCGCCTTCGTCCGCAACGCCGGCATGGGCGCCTTTCTTCGCCAGGCGCGCGCCGGCGGCGCGGTAGACCTCGGCGATCCAGTCCAGGCTCTCGGTGAAGCTGCCCGCGCCCGGGCAGGTCACCATGTAGTCCTGCAGGTCGACGCGCCCCGAGGCGTGGGCGCCGCCGCCATAGATCTGGATCTGCGGCACCGGCATCGCGACGCGCCGCTCGCCCGCGAGGTGGCGCCAGAGCGGCTTCTTCGCCGCGGCCGCCGACGCGTGCAGGCAGGCGAGCGATACCGCCACGATCGCATTCGCCCCGAAGCGCGACTTGTCCGGCGTGCCATCGAGCGCGACGAGCTTCGCGTCGACGGCGTCCTGGAACCGCGCGTCGACCCCGAGCAGCGCCTGCCGGATCGGGCCGTTGACGTTGCGCACGGCGTCGGCCGCGGCGATCGACTTCGCTTCCCCGGCGCCGGTCGAGGCGCCCGCCGGCGCGATCGCGCGGCCGCGCCCGCCCTTCAGGATCACCTCGGCCTCGACCGTGGCGCGCCCGCGCGAGTCCCACACGCGCCGTGCGTGGACGTCTACGATTCTTGCCATGCGGTCCGCACTTCGGCGAGCGTGGCGGGCGGGGCGAGCAGCAGCGCGCGCGCGACGCTGCGCACCCGTTCCTTCTGCGCCGCCTCGGTGACGTACTCGACCGGCGACTTGCCGTCCACGCGCGCAAGCAGCAGCCCCGGCAGCAGGCTCGCCGCGCGGCGCTCGAGCACCGTGCCGCCGTAGCGGCCGAGGTACGCCGACCCGAGCGCGTCGAAGCACTCGAGAAACCGGTCGCGCGCCCCCGGCACCCAAAGGCACTTCAGCAACAGGTGGTTCAGGCAGAACGCGAGGTCGAATGCGGGATCGCCGTACCACGCGCACTCGGCGTCGAGGAACACCGGCCCCTGCGGTCCGACGAGGATGTTCTTGGGGCTGACGTCGCCGTGCACCAGCGCATGCTTGTTGTGCTGCGTCGTTTCGACCAGCGCGAGCAGCGCGGCCGCGCGATCCGGATGCCGCGCGGCGGTCGCGACGAGGTAGGGCTCCAGGCGGATGTAGTAGAA
>JBOIFE010000057.1:0-9294 GCA_050741015.1 Burkholderiales bacterium
CTCTTCGAGCAAGCGAAGCGCAATTCCCCTTGCATCGTATTTGTCGACGAGATCGACGCCGTCGGCCGCCAGCGCGGCGCGGGCCTCGGCGGCGGCAACGACGAGCGCGAGCAGACGCTGAACCAGCTGCTGGTCGAGATGGACGGCTTCGAGGGGACGATGGGCGTGATCGTGATCGCGGCCACCAACCGGCCCGACGTGCTCGACCCGGCGCTGCTCCGGCCCGGGCGCTTCGACCGCCAGGTCGTGGTGCCGCTGCCGGACATTCGCGGCCGCGAGGAAATCCTGAAGGTGCACATGCGCAAGGTGCCGCTCGCGCCCGACGTGCGCCCCGACATCATCGCGCGCGGCACGCCGGGATTCTCCGGAGCGGACCTTGCGAACCTGGTGAACGAGGCGGCGCTGTTCGCCGCGCGCAAGAACAAGCGCCTCGTCGACATGGACGATTTCGAGATGGCGAAGGACAAGGTCATCATGGGCGCCGAGCGGCGCTCGCTGATCATGCCCGAGGAAGAGCGCCGCAATACCGCGTACCACGAGTCGGGGCACACCGTGGTGGCGAGGCTGCTGCCCAAGACCGATCCGGTGCACAAGGTGACCATCATCCCGCGCGGCCGCGCGCTCGGCGTGACCATGCAGTTGCCGACCGAGGACCGCTACAGCCAGGACCGCGACCGCCTGCTCAACACGATCACGGTGCTCTTCGGCGGGCGCATCGCCGAGGAGCTCTTCATGCACCAGATGACCACGGGCGCCTCGAACGACTTCGAGCGGGCAACCGAGATCGCGCGCCGCATGGTGACGCAGTGGGGCATGTCCGACGAGCTCGGCACCATGGTCTACGGCGAGAACGAGGGCGAGGTTTTCCTCGGACGGTCGATCACGACGCACAAGAACGTCTCCGAGGCGACGCTGCAGAAAGTCGACTCCGAGATCCGCCGCATCATCGACGAGCAGTACAAGCTGGCGCGCAAGCTGCTGGAAGAAAATCGCGACAAGGTCGAGACCATGGCCAAGGCGCTGCTCGAGTGGGAGACGCTCGACGCCGAGCAGATCAACGACATCATGACTGGCAAGCCGCCGCGCCCGCCCAAGGTGGTGCCGACGAGCCCCGCGCCGACCGGAGGCCCGACCGGCGACGGCGCAGTGGGCGGGGCGGCCGCGCCCGCATCCCCGGCAGTGTGAATTTTCGGTGCGGCAGGTTCGCCCTGCCGCTCGACCGGCCGCTGCTCATGGGCGTGGTGAACGTGACGCCCGATTCTTTCTTCGACGGCGGCCGGTACCACGATCCCGAATCGGCGATCCGGCATGCGCGTTCCCTGCTGGAAGACGGCGCCGACCTGCTCGACATCGGGGGCGAATCGACGCGTCCGGGCGCCGCTCCGGTCGATGAGGCCGAGGAACTGCGGCGGATATTGCCGGTCGTGCGCGCGCTTCGCGACGCGCCGGTCTCGGTGGACACGCGCCGGGCGGCGGTCATGCGCGCTGCGCTGGGCGAAGGCGCCTCGATGATCAATGACGTGCAGGCGCTCGCCGCGCCGGGCGCCCTCGAGGCCGTGGCGGCCACCGACTGCGCGGTTTGCCTCATGCACATGAAGGGCGACCCGCGCACCATGCAGCAGGGTCCGCGCTACGACGATGTCGTGGCCGAGGTCCGGGGCTTCCTCGGGGAGCGCATTGGCGCCTGCGAGGCCGCGGGCATTGGGCGCGACCGGATCGCCGCCGACCCCGGATTCGGCTTTGGCAAGACGGTCGACCACAACCTGGCGCTGCTCAGGCGCCTGGCCGAGCTTGGGGCGCTGGGCGTGCCGGTTCTCACGGGGTGGTCCCGCAAGTCCTCGCTGGGAGCGCTGACCGGTCGCGATGCCGGCGAGCGGCTCGCGGCAAGCCTCGCGGCGGCTTTGCTCTGCCTTCTCGGCGGGGCGAAAATACTGCGCGTGCATGACGTGAAAGAAACGCGCGACGTCGTACGGGTCTGGCAGGCCTGGAGCGCAGCATGAGCCGGGCCTGGTTTGGCACCGACGGCGTGCGCGGCACCGTGGGCCAGCCGCCGATGACGGCGGACTTCGTCCTGCGCCTGGGCTACGCGGCCGGCAAGGTGCTCGCATCGCGCGATGCGCCCGGCGGGGAGCGTCCCGGCGTACTGATCGGCAAGGACACGCGAATATCCGGCTACATGATCGAGGCGGCGCTGGAGGCGGGATTCTCGGCGGCGGGCGTCGACGTCAACCTGTGCGGGCCGCTGCCCACGCCCGGCGTGGCCTACCTGACGCGCGCCCTGAGACTGTCGGCGGGCGTGGTGATCAGCGCGTCGCACAATCCATACGGCGACAACGGCATCAAGTTCTTCTCGGGCGACGGCTTCAAGCTGCCAGACGCAGTCGAGTCGGAGATCGAGCGCACGCTCGCCGAACCGATGGGATGCAATCCCTCGGCCCGGCTCGGGCGCGCGCGGCGCATCGACGACGCGGGCGGCCGCTACGTCGAATTCTGCAAGTCGACCTTTCCCGCCTCGCTCGACCTGCGCGGCCTGCGCCTGGTCGTGGACTGCGCGCACGGCGCGGCCTACAGCGTCGCGCCGCACGTTTTCCACGAGCTCGGCGCGGACGTCGTATCCGTCGGCGTGTCGCCCGACGGCTTCAACATCAACGACCGGTTCGGCGCCACGTCGCCGACGCAGCTCCAGGCGGCGGTGCTGCACCATGAAGCGGACGCGGGCATCGCGCTCGATGGCGACGGCGACCGCCTGATCATGGCGGACGCGCAAGGCCGGATCTACGACGGCGACCAGCTGCTCTACGCCGTGGTCAAGCACCGCGCGCGCAAGGAGAGCATCGCGGGCGTAGTCGGGACCCTGATGACCAACCTGGCGCTCGAGCAGGCGCTCGAGCGAATGGGCGTACCGTTCGCGCGCTCGCGCGTCGGCGATCGCTACGTGCTGGAGATGCTGCGCGAGAAGGGCTGGCTGCTCGGCGGGGAGAATTCGGGGCACTTGATCTGCCTCGACAAGCACACGACGGGCGACGGCATCGTCTCCGCGCTGCAGGTGCTCGCGGCGTTGCAGGAGACGAAGACTTCGCTGCCCGAGTTGATTGGCGACCTGGCGATGTTTCCGCAGGTGCTGGTCAACGTACAGGTGCCGAAGGGCTTCGATTGGCAGTCTGACCGAGGCATCGCTTCGGCCCAGGCCGACGCGGAGAGGTCGCTCGACGGCAAGGGGCGAGTATTGCTCAGGCCCTCAGGGACCGAGCCACTGCTGCGGGTGATGGTCGAAGGCGAGCCGCGGCAGGTCGTCGAGGCGGCGGCGAAATCGATCGCGGACGCGGTGCGGCGGGCGGCCGAAGGGTAATTGTCCGGCCCGGTTCGTGACGCATGGCTGTCACGAACCCGAAATATTCCGGCAATACACTGCCCGGCGCGATATGCAGTTCCTTCCTTCAACCGCGACAGGAATCCTTCAAATGCGACTCACGACTATCACGCGCCTTGCCGCGCTGACAGCCGCGGCGGCGTTTTCGGCGTCTGCCCTGGCTACCGACATCACGGGGGCGGGGGCAACGTTTCCGTATCCCATCTATGCGAAATGGGCGGATGCCTACAAGAAGCAGACCGGCATCGGCCTGAACTACCAGTCGATCGGCTCGGGCGGCGGGATCAAGCAGATCACGGCCAAGACCGTGAATTTCGGCGCCTCCGACATGCCGCTCACCGCGGACAAGCTGTCCAAGGACGGCCTGATGCAGTTCCCGACCGTCATGGGCGCCGTGGTGCCCGTCTACAACCTCAAGGGCGTGGCCTCCGGGGAAATCACATTGACGGGACAGCAGCTTGCCGAGATCTACCTCGGCAAGATCAAGCGCTGGAACGACGAGTCGCTGAAGTCCACCAACCCCGGCGTGAACCTGCCCGACCAGGCGATCTCGGTCGTGCATCGCTCCGACGGCTCGGGCACGACGTTCATCTTCTCGAACTACCTGTCCAAGGTCAGCCCGGAGTGGAAGTCGGCGATCGGCGAAGGCACGGCGCTGCAGTGGCCGACGGGCGTGGGCGGCAAGGGCAATGAAGGCGTGGCGAACTACGCGGGTCGCATCGACGGCGCGATTGGCTACGTCGAGTATGCCTACGCCAAGCAGAATCACCTGACGTTCGCGAAGATGAAGAACCACGATGGCCAGGTCGTTTCCCCGTCGCAGGACTCGGTCAAGGCCGCGGCGGCCGGCGCCGACTGGAGCAACGCGCCCGGCATGTACGTGATCCTCACCGATGCGGCAGGCCAGGGCGCCTGGCCGATCGCGGGCGCGACCTTCATCCTGATGCACAGGACGCAGGAAAAGGCCGCGGACGCCAAGGAAGTGCTCAAGTTCTTCGAGTGGGCCTACGCCAACGGCGACGCGATGGCCTCGGAGCTCGACTACGTCCCGATGCCGGACAACGTGGTCGACCTGATCAAGGCGTCCTGGAAGTCCAGGATCAAGGACGCCTCCGGCAGTTCGGTGTATTGATCGAAACGCAGGTGGGGCGGCCCCCGCGGCCGCCCTTTTTTTGTCTGGGCGTGGTCGAATAGAATCCGGGGATTCGGGAAATGAGCGCCGTGCCCGGCTCGGGCGACGACTACGGGATTGCAATGAGCGCGCAACTGAGCGGTACCGTGCCGCCGCGGCGGGTGGTCGGGGGTCGCTGGAAGGACGCGGCCTTCGCCTGGCTGACGCGCTTCTTCGCGTTTTTCGTCTTCAGCATCCTCGCCGCGATCCTCGTCTCGCTGGTCATCGGCAGTTCGCTGTCGCTGAAAAAATACGGGATCCCGTTCATCTGGCACACGCAGTGGGACCCGGTGCGCGAGGACTTCGGCGCACTGGTGCCGATCTACGGCACGCTGATGACGTCGCTGATCGCCATGGCGATCGGGGTGCCGGTCAGCTTCGGCATTGCACTGTTCCTGACCGAGCTCTCGCCCAAGTGGCTCAAGCGGCCGCTCGGCACCGCGGTCGAACTGCTGGCGGCGATCCCGTCGATCATCTACGGGATGTGGGGTCTGTTCGTGTTCGCGCCGCTGTTCCAGACCTACGTGCAGCCGCCGCTGATCAATACGCTGGGCCGCGTGCCCGGCCTCGGGCGGCTGTTCGAAGGGCCGCCGTTCGGCATCGGCATGCTCACGGCGGGCATCATCCTTTCGATCATGGTCATCCCGTTCATCGCCGCGGTGATGCGCGACGTGTTCGAGCTGGTGCCGCCGATGCTCAAGGAATCCGCCTACGGCCTCGGCGCGACCACCTGGGAGGTGGTCTCGCGCGTCGTGCTGCCGTATACGAGGGTCGGCGTGGTCGGCGGAATCATGCTCGGCCTGGGCCGCGCGCTTGGCGAAACCATGGCCGTGACCTTCGTCATCGGCAACGCGCACCGGCTGTCGCCGTCGCTGATGGCGCCGGGGAACTCGATCGCCTCGGCGCTCGCCAACGAGTTCACCGAGGCCGTGGGCGACCTGTACTACTCTTCGCTGATCGAGCTCGGGCTGATCCTGTTCGTGATCACGACGATCGTGCTGTCGCTATCCAAGCTCCTGCTGCTGCGGCTTTCGCGCCAGGAAGGGACGAAATCCTGATGAACCCGATCAGCGCGGGCAATCCGCTTTACCGCGCGCGCAAGCGCAACAACGTGCTGATGCTGACCGTGTCGGCGCTGGCGTTGAGCTTCGGGCTGTTCTGGCTCGTGTGGATCATCGCCACGCTGCTCTACGAGGGCGGCGCGGCCCTGATGCGGCTGACCCTGTACTACCAGATGACGCCGCCCCCCGGCGCCGACGGCGGCCTCGGCAACGCGATCTTCGGCAGCCTGATGATGGTCGTCGCGGGCACGATCCTCGGTACGCCGATCGGGATCCTCGCCGGCACCTACGTGGCGGAGTATGGCCGCGGCAGCTGGCTGGCGCAGGGCACGCGGTTTCTCAACGACGTGCTGCTGTCGGCGCCGTCCATCGTGATCGGCTTGTTCGTGTACTCGATCTATGTCGCTCAAGTGGGCCATTTCTCGGGCTGGGGAGGGTCGTTCGCGCTCGGCTTGCTGGTCATCCCCGTGGTCGTGCGCACCACCGACGACATGCTCAAGCTCGTGCCCAACAGCCTGCGCGAGGCCGCGGCGGCCCTCGGCTGCCCGACCTGGAAGATGATCGTCACGATCACCTATCGCGCCGCCCAGACCGGCATCGTCACCGGCGTGCTGCTGGCAGTCGCGCGCATCAGCGGCGAGACCGCGCCGCTGCTGTTCACCTCGCTCAACAACCAGTTCTGGTCGTCGAACATGAATGCACCGATGGCCAACCTGCCGGTGGTGATCTTCCAGTTCGCGATGAGTCCCTACGAGGACTGGCACCGCCTCGCCTGGGGCGGCGCCGCGCTGATCACGCTCGCGGTGCTCGCGCTCAACATCCTGGCGCGCGTGCTGTTCCGTCGCAAGGACTCATGAGGCAAGCGATGAACCTGACCCCTCCCAGCCCGCAGACCAGCGCCGCGCAAGCGCTGCAGGCCGAGTCGCGCGTGAAGCTCCACGTGCGCAACCTCGACTTCTACTACGGCGGCTTCCACGCGCTGAAGAATGTGAGCCTCGACATCCCGGAGCGGCGCGTGACGGCCTTCATCGGGCCGTCGGGCTGCGGCAAGTCGACGCTGCTGCGCGTGTTCAACAAGATGTACGCGCTGTATCCGGAACAGCGCGCCGAAGGCGAACTGCTGATGGACGGCGAGAACCTGCTCGACGCTCGCCTGGACGTCTCGCTGATCCGCGCCAAGGTCGGCATGGTGTTCCAGCGCCCGACCCCGTTCCCGATGTCGATCTACGACAACATCGCGTTCGGCGTGCGCCTGTTCGAGAACCTCTCGCGCCGCGACATGAACGAGCGGGTGGAATGGGCGCTGACGCGGGCGGCGCTCTGGGCGGAGGTCAAGGACAAGCTGAACCAGAGCGGCAACGGCCTCTCGGGCGGGCAGCAGCAGCGCCTGTGCATCGCGCGCGGGATCGCCATCAAGCCCGAAGTGCTGCTGCTCGACGAGCCGTGCTCGGCGCTGGACCCGATCTCCACCGCCAAGGTCGAGGAGCTGATCGACGAGCTGAAATCGGACTACACGGTCGTGATCGTGACCCACAACATGCAGCAGGCGGCGCGCGTCTCGGATTTCACCGCCTACATGTACCTCGGCGAGCTGATCGAGCACGGCGTCACCGACGAAATTTTCATCAAGCCGAAGAAGAAGGCGACCGAAGACTACATCACCGGCCGTTTCGGCTAGCGACCTCGCCGCCGACCGGGGGCATCGCGTTTTTCGCCATGCGGAAGACGGGGTCGGCGCGTATTTTTCCTGTAAAATCCGACGCTTTTCGAGGGTAAGTCGGCATGCGGGCGCGGCTGGTGGCCGGGAACTGGAAGATGAACGGCTCCCGGGGCTCGGTCGGTGCGCTCATGGACGGCCTCGTGGCGGCGGACGTGGCCTGCGCGGTGTGCGTGCCGTTCCCGTTCCTGGCGCAGGTATCGGAGCGGCTGCGGGGAACGCGCGTCGCGTGGGGGGCTCAAACACTGAGCGAGCATGCCTCGGGCGCCTATACGGGCGAAGTCTCCGCGGCCATGCTGGCGGAGTTCGGCTGCCGCTTCGTGCTCGTGGGCCATTCGGAGCGGCGACAGTTGTTCGAGGAAAGCGACGCGCAGGTCGCGGCGAAGTTCGCCGCGGCGCAGGGCAGCGGCCTGACGCCGATCCTGTGCGTCGGCGAGACGCTGGCCGAGCGCGACGCCGGGCGCACCGAGGCAGTCGTCGCACGGCAGATCGACGTCGTGCTGGCCCGCGGAGCGCTCGGGGCGGCAGTCGTCGCCTACGAGCCGGTCTGGGCGATCGGCACCGGGCGGACGGCGACGCCGGTGCAGGCGCAGGCGGTGCATGCATTCCTGCGTGCGCGTGTCGGGGCGGACACGACGCTGCTGTACGGGGGCAGCGTCAAGCCGGACAACGCCGCGGCGCTCTTTGCGCAGGCCGATGTCGACGGCGGGCTGGTCGGCGGGGCGTCGCTGGCGGCAGAGGATTTCATCGCGCTGTGCAGGATGGCGGAACGGAAAGGTTGAAGACATGGCATCGTGGATAAACTTGATCATCGTGGCGCACGTGTTGATCGCGCTGGCGATCGTCGGCCTCGTGCTGCTCCAGCACGGCAAGGGCGCGGACATGGGCTCGGGCTTCGGCAGTGGCTCCTCGGGAAGCCTGTTCGGCGCGAGCGGTTCGGCCAATTTCCTTTCGCGGGCGACCGCGGTCCTCGCGACGATCTTCTTCGCCACGAGCCTCGGCCTCGCCTACCTGGCGGCCGAGCGGCCGCGCCAGAGCTCGACCGTCATGGATGCGCCGAAGTCGAGCGCGCCGGCGGCGCCGGCGAGCGAGATTCCGAAACCGTCGGTGGCGCCGCCCGCGGCCGGCGACGCGGCGCCGAAGGCGCCGGACGTGCCGAAATGAGCTTTTAGAGGATAATTCCCGAACCGAGCGAGGCCCACGTGGTGAAATTGGTAGACACGCTAGCTTGAGGGGCTAGTGGCCTAAACAGCCGTAGCAGTTCGAGTCTGCTCGTGGGCACCAACTATGCTGTCTGAGTACTATCCGATCCTGCTTTTCCTCCTCGTCGGCCTGGCCGTCGGCGTCGCGCCGATGGTGCTCGGCAGGCTGCTCGGCCCCCATCGCCCGGATCCCGACAAACTCTCGCCCTATGAGTGCGGCTTCGAGGCGTTCGAGGACGCACGCATGAAGTTCGACGTGCGCTACTACCTGGTGGCGATCCTGTTCATCCTGTTCGATCTGGAGATCGCATTCCTGTTCCCCTGGGCGGTGACGCTGAACGAGCTCGGCCTCGCCGGCTTCCTGGCGATGATGCTGTTCCTCGGCATCCTGGTCGTGGGCTTCGTCTATGAGTGGATGAAGGGAGCGCTCGAATGGGAATAGAAGGCGTCCTGCAGCAGGGCTTCGTCACCACCACGGCCGACAAGCTGATCAACTGGACGCGCACCGGGTCGCTGTGGCCGATGACCTTTGGCCTCGCCTGCTGCGCGGTGGAAATGATGCACGCGGGCGCCGCGCGCTACGACCTCGACCGCTTCGGCATCGTGTTCCGGCCGAGCCCGCGCCAGTCCGATGTGATGATCGTCGCCGGCACGCTGTGCAACAAGATGGCGCCCGCGCTGCGCAAGGTCTACGACCAGATGCCGGAGCCGCGTTGGGTGATTTCGATGGGATCGTGCGCGAATGGCGGCGGCTATTATCACTACTCCTATTC
>JBOIFE010000058.1:0-13229 GCA_050741015.1 Burkholderiales bacterium
ATTCGGGCTCGTCCATCTCGCCGTCGCCGCAGAACACCCACACCTTGCGCTTCGCCGTTTCGGCGAGTCCGCGCGCCTCGAGGTACTTCAGGTAGCGCGCCATGTAGATGGCCTGGATCGGCCCCAGTCCCATCGATACCGTCGGGAACTGCCAGTAGTCCGGCATCAGCCAAGGGTGCGGGTAGGACGACACGCCCTTGCCGTCGACTTCGCGGCGGAAGTTCAGCAGCTGCTCTTCGCCGAGCCGCCCTTCGAGCAGCCCGCGCGCGTAGATGCCGGGGGAAGAGTGGCCCTGCCAGTAAACCAGGTCGCCGCCGTGGCCCTCGTGCGGCGCGTGCCAGAAGTGGTTCTGCCCGACGCCGAACAGCGTTCCGACCGACGCGAAGCTCGCGATATGGCCGCCGAGCTCGTCGTCGGACTTGTTGGCCTTGGCCACCATCACCATCGCGTTCCAGCGGCAAAACGAGCGGATGCGCTCCTCGAGCGCGTGGTCGCCCGGCGAGCGCTCTTCGAGGTGCGGCGGGATGGTGTTGACGTAGGGCGTGTTCGCGGAGAACGGAATGTAGGCGCCGGTGGTGCGTGCCTTCTCGACCAGGCGCTCGAGCAGAAAGTGCGCGCGCTCCGGGCCCTCGCGCTCGAGTACCGTTTCCAGCGCATCGAGCCACTCCTGGGTTTCGAGGGAATCGCTGTCGTTCGCGGCGGGATGTTGGGGAACGGCGGACATCGCTTCCTCCAGCTTTTGGCCTTCGGGCAGGGCGTCGTGGCGTCGTGGGGGCGCTTCCGGTCATCGTATTATGCAACACATGGCTGCGAAGATCATCGACGGCAAGGCGCTCGCCGCGCAGGTTCGCGCGGCGCTCAAGCCGGCCATCGAAATGCTGGCGGCGCGCGGGGCGCGCCCGGGGCTGGCGGCGATCGTCGCCGGCGACGATTCGGCATCGCGCGTCTACGTGCGAAACAAAGTGCGTGCCTGCGAGGAAACCGGCGTGCGCTCGGAGCAGTACGATTTCGCCGCCGACGTGGCCGAGGACGTGCTGCTCGGACGCATCGCAGCGCTGAACAGTGACGCGCGCGTGCACGGCATCCTGGTCCAGTTGCCCCTGCCCGCGCACGTGAACGCGGAACGCGTCCTGGCCAGCGTAGCGTCCGCCAAGGACGTGGACGGCTTCCATGCCGACAACCTCGGACTGCTGGTGCGCGGCACGCCGCGCTTCGCGCCGTGCACTCCCGCAGGCGTCATGCGCCTGCTGGAACATGCCGCGGTGCCGCTCGCCGGACGCAAGGCGGTGGTCATCGGCCGCTCCGGCACGGTCGGCAAGCCCTTGGCGCTGATGCTCTTGCAAAAGGACGCGACGGTCACCATCTGTCACTCGAAGACCGAGGGCCTGACCGAATTGGCGCGCAGCGCCGACGTGCTGGTCGCCGCCGCGGGCAAGGCGCAACTGGTCGGCGCCGGCATGGTCAAGGCTGGCGCCTGCGTCATCGACGTCGGTATCCACCGCGGCGATGACGGCAGGCTGGTCGGCGACGTCGATTTTCGCGCGGTGCAGGATGTCGCGGGCTGGATAACGCCGGTGCCCGGCGGCGTCGGCCCGATGACGGTCGCCATGCTGGTCGCCAATACAGTACACGCCACGGAGCTCGCCATTGGACAAGCTGCCCGATAACCCGCTGCTCGATTTCACCGGCCTGCCGCGGTACGCCGAGCTGCGTCCCGAGCACGTCGCACCCGCCATCGACCTGCTGCTCGCCGAGGCGCGCGGCGCGGTGGCGAGCGCCGAGCGAGCGGCCCCCGAGTGGGATGCCTTCGTCGCCCCACTGGAGGACGCCACCGAGCGGCTCGCGCGCGCCTGGGGACAGGTTTCCCACCTGCACGCGGTGCTCGACAGCCCGGTGCTGCGCACGGCCTACAACGAAAACCTGCCCAAGCTCACGCAGTTCTGGACCGAGCTCGGTCAGAGCGAGCCGCTGTTCGCCAAGTACCAAGCGCTGCGTGCCTCGCCCGAGTTCAAGCAGCTGACGCCCGCCCGCCAGCGCGTCGTCGAGAACGCGCTGCGCGACTTCCGGCTCGGCGGCGCCGAGCTGCCTGCCGAAGACAAGCCGCGCTACGCGAAGCAGCAGGACGAGCTCGCGCGCCTGGGTTCGAAGTTTTCCGAGAACCTGCTCGACGCCACCAACGCCTGGACGATCACGATCGAGGACGAGGCCCGCCTCGCGGGCATCCCCCAGGACGTGCGCGAGGCGGCGCGGCGCGACGACGCGCCCGGCTGGACGTTCACGTTGCACATGCCGTCGTACCTGCCGGCGATGCAGTACGCCGAGGACCGAGACCTGCGCGAGGCACTGTACCGCGCAAGCGCGACGCGCGCGTCCGAGTTCGGGCCGGCGGCGCTCGACAACACGCCGGTCATCGCGCGGCTGCTGCCGCTGCGGCGCGAGGCGGCGCGCCTGCTCGGCTACGGGAGCTATGCCGAATTGTCGCTCGTACCCAAGATGGCGGATTCGCCCGCGCAGGTGCTGGAATTCCTCGCCGACCTCGCGCGCCGCGCGCGGCCGCACGCCGAACGCGACCTGGCGGAGCTGCGGGAGTTCGCGCGGACCGAACTCGGCATCGACGCGCCCGAAGCCTGGGACCTGCCGTTCGCCTCCGAGCGGCTGCGGCAGCGGCGCTATGCGTTCTCGGAGCAGGAGGTCAAGCGCTACTTTCCCGAGGACGCGGTGCTTGCGGGGCTGTTCCGCCTGGCCGGGTCGCTCTATGGCGTGCGCATCGCTGCGATGGATGCCGGCGCGCTGTGGCACGCGGACGCGCGCCTGTACGAGGTGCGCGACGCGCAAGGCGGCCTGATCGGGCGCTTCTACCTCGACCTCTATGCCCGCGAGACCAAGCGCGGCGGTGCGTGGATGGATGACGTCATCGGCCGGCGCCGGCGCGACGCCGGGCTGCAGGCGCCAGTGGCGCACCTCGTGTGCAATTTCTCGCGGCCGTTGGGCGGGCGGCCGGCGCTTTTCACCCACGACGAAGTGCTGACGCTGTTCCACGAGTTCGGGCACGCGCTGCACCACCTGCTCACGCGCATGGAGGACCTCGGCGTCTCGGGCATCAATGGCGTGGAGTGGGACGCGGTCGAGCTGCCCAGCCAGTTCATGGAGAATTTCGCCTGGGAATGGGACGTCGTGCGCGCGCTGACCCGCCACGCCGAGACGGGCGAGCCAATGCCGCGCGCGCTCTACGATCGAATGCTGGCGGCGAAGAATTTCCAATCCGAGCTCGGCATGCTGCGCCAGATCGAGTTCGCGGTCTTCGACATGCGGTTGCACTGGGACTTCGACCCCGAGGCCGCCAGTGCACTCGAGCTCCTGCGCGACGTGCGTTCGAGCGTTGCCGTGGTCGTGCCGCCCGAGTGGAACCGCTTTCCCAACAGCTTTTCGCACATTTTCGCCGGCGGCTATGCGGCCGGCTACTACGGCTACAAATGGGCGGAGGTGCTTTCGGCGGACGCCTATGCGGCCTTCGAGGAGGCGCCGGCGATTCTCGACCCGCGCACGGGCGCGCGTTTCCGGGACGAAGTGCTCGCCGTCGGTGGCAGCCGCTCCGCGGCGGAGTCGTTCCGCGCGTTCCGCGGCCGCGGCCCGAGCGTGGAAGCGTTACTGCGTCACAATGGTATGATCGACGCGTGACTGCCACGGGCGCCCTTCTGACGCGCTCCCTGCTGTGCGCTGCGCTGCTCGGCACAGCGAGCACCGCCTTCGCGCAGATCTACCGATGGACCGACGAGCAGGGCCGCGTGCACCTCACCGACCGGCCGCCGCCCGGCAATGCCAAGCAGGTGCGAAAGTCCGACGCCGCCGCGCCGGGCGGCGAGAATGACGCGGCCCTGCCTTTCGCGCTCCAGGTCGCGGCCAAGAACTTCCCCGTGACGCTGTACACGGCGCCGAGCTGCGCGCCCTGCGGTTTGGCGAGGAGTCTGCTCAACTCGCGCGGCGTCCCGTTCCGTGAGGTGAGCGTCGTGGACCAGGAGCGACGGCAGGCGCTGCAGGCCGCGGCGGGCGACTTGTCGGTGCCCTCGGTGGTCGTCGGCGCGAGCGTGCAGAAGGGATTCGAGGCGGGCGCGTACAACGAGCTGCTCGACACTGCGGGCTACCCGCGCGCCGGCATCCTCCCACCGCGCCACCAGGCCGAACCCAAGCCTGCCGAGCCGAAGGGGCCGACCGGAGCCGACGCGACGGAAAAGGCGCCTGCTCCAGTCGGACCGTACACCCCGCGCTAGGCGAGACAGGTCGCCGTCGTGAAACTCGCGACGTGGAACGTGAACTCGATCAAGGTGCGCCTGCCTCAGCTGCTTGGCTGGCTCGCCGAGGCCAGGCCTGATGTGCTTTGCCTTCAGGAGCTCAAGACGCCTACCGACGGCTACCCGCAAGCGGCCCTCGAGGCTGCGGGCTATGCGAGTGCCGTCAACGGACAGAAGACTTACAACGGCGTAGCGATCCTGTCCCGCTCGCCGATGAGCGCTACTGCCGTCGACATGCCGGGCTTTGCCGACGAGCAAAAGCGCGTGATCGCCGCCACGGTTTCAGGCACCCGGGTCGTGTGCGTGTACTGCCCCAACGGGCAGGCCGTGGGATCGGACAAGTACGACTACAAGCTGCGATGGTTCGCGGCGCTGCGCGAGTACCTGTCGCGCGAGCTGGCCGTGCATCCGCGTCTCGCGGTCGCCGGCGACTTCAACGTCGCACCCGAGGATCGCGACGTCCACGATCCCAAGGCCTGGGAAGGCCAGGTGCAGGTCTCGGCGCCCGAGCGTGAGGCGTGGCGTGCGCTGGGCGGGCTGGGACTGATGGACAGTTTCCGGCTGTTCGAGCAACCAGAGAAGACGTATTCCTGGTGGGACTACCGGATGCTGGGATTCCGGCGGAACGCGGGCCTGCGCATCGACCACGTCCTGCTCTCGGCCGAGCTCGCGGCGCGGTGCGAGGCCGCCGGCATCGACAAGACGCCGCGCAAGCTGGAGCGCCCCTCGGACCACGCGCCGGCGTACGCGGAGCTACGGGCCGCCTAGCGGACCTTCGGTAGACCGGGCGTCAGTCGACGCGGTCGTACGCGGGCAGCGTGAGGAACTCGACGTACGTGTCGTCGGCGGTGATCTTTTCGAAGAGCGCGGCGCCCTCCTCGTAGTTACCCGCCTTCCAGGCTTCCTCGCCCAGGTACTCCTTCACCTTGGGCAGCTCCTCGGCGAGCAGGTGCCGGAACATTTCCCTCGTCACGCGCCGGCCGTCGTCGAGCCGCCCCTTGTCGCTGCGGATCCATTGCCAGATCTGCGAGCGCGAGATTTCCGCGGTCGCCGCGTCCTCCATGAGGTTGAACACCGGGACGCAGCCGTTGCCCGCAAGCCAGGCGCCCAGGTACTGGATGCCCACCGAGATGTTGTTGCGCAGCCCAACCTCGGTGATGGGTGACTCGGGGCGGAAATCGAGCAGGTCCTTCGCAGTGACTTTCACGTCCGGGCGCTGCTTGTCGTACTGGTTGGGCCCCGGCATGTGCTGGTCGAACACCGCCTTGGCCACGGGGACCAGACCTGGATGCGCCACCCAGGTGCCGTCGCAGCCGTCGGTCACCTCGCGCAGCTTGTCCTGGCGCACTTTCTCCAGGGCCGCATCGTTGGCCTTCGGATCGTTCTTGATCGGAATTTGCGCGGCCATGCCGCCCATGGCCGGCGCCCCGCGCCGGTGGCAGGTCTTGACCAGCAGCAGCGCATACGCGCGAAGGAATGGCGCGGTCATCGTCACCTGCGACCGGTCGGCGAGGCAGAACCTGTCGTTCGAGCGGAATTTCTTGATGCAGGAAAAAATGTAGTCCCAGCGGCCGATGTTGAGCCCCGCCGAATGCTCCCGCAGCTCGTGCAGGATCTCGTCCATCTCGAACGCCGCGAGCACGGTCTCGATCAGCACCGTCGCCTTCACGCTGCCCTGCGGCACGCCGAGCTCGCCTTGCGCAACTTTGAAGACGTCGTTCCACAGCCGAGCTTCGAGATGCGACTCCATTTTCGGCAGGTAGAAGTAGGGCCCGCTGCCCCGCGCCAGGAGCTCCCGGGCGTTGTGGAAGAAAAGCAGCCCGAAATCGAAGATGCCGCCGGCCACCGGCGCGCCGTCCACGGTCAAGTGCTTTTCCACAAGGTGCCAGCCGCGCGGGCGCGGGATGAGCACGGCGGTGCGCTCGTTCAGCGCGTAGCGCTTGTCGCCCTGCTGCAACGAAATCGTCCGGCGCACGGCGTCGCGCAGGTTGATCTGCCCGTCGATCATGTTGAACCAGGTCGGACAGTTGGCGTCCTCGAAATCCGCCATGAACGTCGAGGCGCCGCAGTTCAGGGCATTGATGACCATCTTGCGATCGGTCGGACCCGTGATCTCGACGCGCCGGTCGAGCAAGTCCTCGGGCTGCCGCGCAACGCGCCAGTCCGACTCCCGGACCGAGCGGGTTTGAGGCAGGAAGTCGGGCAGCTGCCCTTGGTCAAACGCCTTCTGGCGTTCCGCGCGCGCGGCGAGGAGCTCGCGACGGCGGGGCTCGAACTGCCGGTGGAGCTTCGCGACGAAGGCGAGCGCCTCGTGGCTGAGGATCTTTTCGAATTCCGGCGTCACTCGGCCGGAAATCGAAACGCCTTGAGGGAGCGGGCTGGACATATGCATGCGGGAATTCTAAGCAGCGAAATGCGGCGCTGCAACATGAATAATCAGGAAGATAGGCGTAGGCTTTTCGACGAGCGGGTTCGCATTTCGTATCGTGAAAAACCCACCCTCCGGAGTCCTCGCATGGCCAATCCCTGCAATGTCCTCATCCTCGGCGCTTCATACGGCTCGCTGCTGGCGGCGAAACTGCTCATGGCGGGGCACTCGGCACGGCTGGTCTGCCTTCCCGCCGAGGCCGAACTCTTCAATCGGGACGGCGCTCGGGTGCGCTTGCCGGTCAAAGGCCGGGACAAGCTCGTCGAAGTCGATTCGCGCCGGCTACCGGGCCGGCTGTCCGCCAGTGGCCCGTCGGGCGTCGTGCCGGGCGAGTACGACCTGGTCGCACTCGCCATGCAGGAGCCGCAGTTCCGCCAGGCGGACGTGCGCAATCTGCTGGGTGCAATCGCGCGCGCCAAGCGCCCCTGCATGTCGATCATGAACATGCCGCCGCTGCCGTATCTGGCGCGCGTCCCCGGCGTAGACGCCGCGGCTTGCCGCAGCGCATACACCGACCCCGCGGTCTGGGACGAGTTCGACCCCGCGCTGATGACGCTGTGCAGCCCGGACCCGCAGGCATTCCGGCCGCCCGAGGAAACTGTCAACGTGCTGCAGGTGCGGCTGCCCACCAACTTCAAGGCCGCGCGATTCCCCTCGGATGAGCACACCGCGATCCTCCGGCGCCTCGAGGCGGACATCGAGGCCGCGCGCTACGACCCGGGCGACGGTCCGCTCGAGCTGCCGGTCAAGCTCAAGGTTCACGATTCCGTGTTCGTTCCGCTGGCGAAGTGGGCGATGCTGATGGCAGGCAACTACCGATGCGTGACGCCGCGTGGCATGCGATCGATCAAGGATGCGGTCCACGCCGACCCCGCGGCGGCGCGGGCGGTCTACGAGTGGGTGGTGAAGCTTTGCCTCAAGCTCGGCGCCGACGCGAAAGACCTGGTGCCGTTCGACAAGTATGCCGCGGCAGCGAACGGACTCACTGGCCCGTCTTCTGCCGCTCGCGCGCTGTACGGCGGTGCGCCCTACATCGAGCGTGTGGACCTGCTGGTGCAAATCATCGCGGCGAGACACGGCATGCGCTCGGCGCCGCTCGACGAGGTCGTGGCGCTGGTCGACGCGCAGCTCGCGCGGAACCGGGAGAAGAAGTAGGGGCGAACCCTACTTTTCCTCCTCCGCGCCGTTCTCGATCCCGAGCTCCTGGATCTTGCGGGTGATGGTGTTGCGCCCCATGCCGAGCAGTCCGGCGGCCTCGATGCGGCGGCCCCCGGTGCGCGCGAGCGCGCGCTGAATCAAACTGCGCTCGAACTGGCGGCCGAGCGCCTCCAGGATGCCGGTTTCGCCGCGCGCGAGTCGTCGTTCCGCCTCCTGCTCGAGCGCCGCGACCCAGTCCGTGGCCGCCGCGGCCGAGCCGGCGTCGCGAAATTCCGCCGGCAGATCGCCGAGCTCGACCACCTGGCCGGGGGCCATGACGGTGAGCCAGTGGCACAGGTTCTCGAGCTGGCGCACGTTGCCCGCGAATTCGAGCCGCGACAAGTGCTCGATCGCGTCCTCGGAGAGCCGCTTCGCCTCGACGCCGAGCTGCTTCGCGCTGCGCGCGAGAAAGCTTCGCGCCAGCAGCGGAATGTCCTCGCGCCGCTCGCGCAGCGACGGCAGGCGGATGCGGATCACATTCAGCCGGTGATACAGGTCTTCGCGAAACGCGCCTTCGCGCACGCGCGCCTCGAGGATCTGGTGCGTCGCCGCGATCACGCGCACGTTGGCCTTGATCGGCTGGTGCCCGCCGACGCGGTAGTAGCTGTTTTCGGACAGCACGCGCAGCAGCCGCGTCTGCAATTCGGCCGGCATGTCGCCGATCTCGTCCAGAAACAGTGTTCCGCCTTCGGCCTGCTCGAAGCGCCCGCGCCGCTGCTGCTGCGCGCCCGTGAATGACCCGCGCTCATGGCCGAACAACTCAGACTCGAGCAGGTCCTTCGGCATTGCGGCCGTATTGATCGCAACAAACGGGCGCGCCGCGCGTGCACTGTGCCGGTGCAACGCGCGAGCCACCAATTCCTTGCCCGAACCCGACTCTCCGGTGATCAGAACCGTCGCGCTCGACTGCGAGAGGCGGCCGATCGCGCGGAAAACCTCCTGCATCGCCGGGGCCTGCCCCAGGATCTCGGGAGCGTCGCCAAGCGGCTCCGCTTCAGCGCCATCGCGCTGGCTCTCGTCCAGCGCGCGCCGGATCAGGTCAACCGCCTGGTCGACGTCGAAAGGCTTGGGCAGGTACTCGAACGCCCCGCCCTGGAACGCCGCGACCGCCGATTCGAGGTCGGAGTACGCGGTCATGACGATGACCGGCACCGCCGGATGCTGCTGCTTTACCGTCTGCAGCAGTTCCAGCCCCGACGGCCCCGGCATGCGGATGTCGGAGACGAGCACCTGGGGCGCCCCCACGCGCAGCGCGTCCAGCGCCTCCTCGGCAGAGGCGAACGAGCTGAATTCGATGCCTTCGCGACCGAGCGCCTTCTCGAACACCCAGCGGATAGAACGGTCGTCGTCGACGATCCAGACTGGTTTCATGCCAGTGGCAGCAGAATCCTGAACACGGTGCGCCCGGGGCGGCTCTCGCACTCGATCGTTCCCCGGTGGTAATGGACGAAGGTCTGCGCGAGCGATAGCCCAAGCCCGCTGCCGCCGTCCCGCCCCGAGACCAGGGGGTTGAAAATCCTGTCCCGGATGTCCTCAAGGACGCCGGGTCCGTCGTCAATCACTTGCAATTCTAGTGCCAGCCTGTGGCGGTGCCTCAACAAGGTCACTTGCCGCACGGCGCGCGTGCGCAGCACGATGTTTCCGGTCCGGGCGGCGCCCGAGATCGCCTGCGCCGCGTTGCGCACGACGTTCAGCACCGTCTGGATCAGCTGCTCCTTGTCCCCGACGAGATCGGGCAGGCTCGGGTCGTAATCGGTTTCGATCGACACGCCTCGCGCGAACTCCGCGAGCACGAGGCTGCGGACGCGCTCCAGCACCTCGTGGATCGCGAGCGGGGCGATGCGCGGCTGGCGGTGGGGCGTGAGCAGCCGGTCCATCAACGACTGCAGCCGGTCGGCCTCGTTGATGATGACCTGCGTGTACTCGCGCAGCTCGGCGCGGTCGAGCTCGCGCTCGAGCAACTGCGCCGAGCCGCGCAATCCGCCCAGAGGATTCTTGATCTCGTGCGCCAGATTGCGGATCAGCTCCCGGTTGGCCTGCTGCTCGCCGATGACGCGCTCCTCGCGCGCCTGGCGAAGCTGCTGCTCGATCGGGCGCAGTTCCGCGAGCAGCGGCATGCCCGGCGCGTCGATGCGTGTCAGCACGCAGGAGAGTGGCAGCGACTCGCGACCCGGCCGCAGGTAGCCTACGTTCTGAGCCGAGTAGTCCCAGTGCGTCACCAGCGCCTCGCCCAGCGCCTTTTCCAGGGCCGGGTCGGTCTCGAACATCGGCGGGAACGGCTGCCCGATCAGGCTCCGTGCGGCCGCGCCGAGCAGGTTCTCGGCCGCCGGGTTCGCGTATCGCACCACCGCCTGGTCGTCGAGGATGACGACCGCGGTCGCGAGGTACTCCAGGCCGGAAAAATCCGCGGCCACGGCTCAGGCCGCCGCGCTCAACGGTAGAGGTTGGCCAGTTCGCGCTTGAGCGACTCGACGTTCTTCTCGTGCAGGTCCACCGCGTCCTTGTATTTCTGCAGTCGCTCGAGCACGCGGGCGTAATTGCGCTCGTCGCCGCCGCGGACCGAATCCTGCGCCTCGAGCTCCTTGCGCGCGCCGTCCAGCTGCGATTCCTCCTGCTTCAGCTCCTTCTCCAGGATCTCCCGCTGGCGCTCGCGCGCGCTGGCACGCGCGTCCGAATCCTCCTTCGGAAATGCAGTCGGCGGCGCGCCCGCGCCGGACTTGGTGGACGACTTCTGCGCCGGTACGACCTGCACGCGCGTCTGCTGGACGATCCGGCAGTCCATGCCGACCGTGTCCTCTTTCAGGTTGGTGACATGCGTACGTCCGTCGCGGTCGCGGCAGCTCCAGATCGTGAAATCCTGCGAAGCGGCAAGCACCGGCGCGACGCACAGGGCAAATCCGAGAACGAAGGAAAACCGGCGCACGATCAATAACATACCAGAAATAAAGCGGGGACGAGCAAGCTCGTCCCCGCGCCATCGCGACCCGCCTCGCCCGGATCAGGACGAGTAGTACATGTCGAATTCGACCGGGTGCGTCGTCATGCGGAAACGCGTGAGCTCCTCCTCCTTGAGCCCCACATAGGACTCGAGAAAATCCTCGGAAAAGACGCCACCCTTCGTGAGGAACGCGTGGTCCTTGTGCAGATTGCCGAGCGCCTCTTCGAGCGACGCGCACACGTGCGGCACCTTGGCTGCCTCTTCCGGCGGCAAGTCGTACATGTTCTTGTCGATCGGGTCGCCCGGGTGGATCTTGTTCTGCACCCCGTCCAGTCCCGCCATCAGCATCGCCGCGAATGCGAGGTAGGCATTGGCGGTCGGATCCGGGAAGCGGACCTCGACGCGCCGCGCCTTGGGGCTCGAAACGTACGGGATGCGGCACGACGCTGAGCGGTTCTTCGCCGAATAGGCGAGATTGATCGGCGCCTCGAAGCCCGGCACCAGTCGCTTGTAGCTATTGGTACCCGGATTGGTGATGGCGTTCAGCGCCTTCGCGTGCTTGATGATGCCGCCGATGTAGAACAGTGCGAACTCGGACAGGCCCGCGTAGCCGTTGCCGGCGAACAGGTTCTGCCCGCCCTTCCACACGGACTGGTGCACGTGCATGCCCGAGCCGTTGTCGCCCACCACGGGCTTGGGCATGAAGGTCGCCGTCTTACCGTAGGAGTGCGCGACGTTCCACACCGTGTACTTGAAGATCTGCATCCAGTCGGCGCGCTGCACCAGCGGCGCGAAGCGGGTGCCGATCTCGCACTGGCCGGCGGCCGCGACTTCATGGTGGTGCACCTCGACTTCCACGCCCTGCTGCTCGAGCGCGAGACACATCGCGTTGCGCACGTCGAACAGCGAGTCCACGGGCGGGACCGGGAAGTAACCTCCCTTGACCGGCGGGCGATGACCCATGTTGCCCGACTCGTAGTCGGTTCCGGTCGACCAGGGCGCTTCCTCCGACTTGATCTTCACGCACGAGCCGGACATGTCGACCGACCACGTCACCCCGTCGAAAATGAAGAATTCGGGCTCGGGGCCGAAGTACGCCGTGTCGCCCAGGCCGCTCGACTTCAGGTAAGCCTCGGCGCGCTTGGCCACGCCGCGCGGGCAGCGGCTGTACGGTTTGCCGTCGGTGGGTTCGATGACATCGCAATTGAGGTCGAGCACGGCCTCGTCGGTGAACGGGTCCATGCGGGCGGTCGACGGGTCCGGCATGAGCAGCATGTCGGACGCCTGGATGCCCTTCCAGCCGGCGATCGACGAACCGTCGAAGGCGTGTCCGCTCTCGAACTTGTCCATGTCGAAATATCTCGACGGCACCGAGACGTGTTGCTCTTTGCCTTTCGTGTCGGTAAAGCGGAGGTCGACGAACTTCACCTCCTTGTCTTTGAGCATCTTCAAGACGTCATCAGGCGTCATCGCCATCTTCGAATCTCCTGAGCGGGTTTGTGGTCTGAGATTGAGCGCGGGCCGGGAGCACCGGCCGAATGCGTCGAAATGAGCAGTTTTCGTGCCTGATACGGCTTTCGCGTGCTCTCCCGCGGGGTGAGCAGAATCTCGCGCATTCTACCCAACCGGCATGCCCAATGCTGGTGCATTTTAGGCTACTTTGCACCGCTCCGGTGCGCACGGCGCGCCGCCCTCGGCGTTTATATAATGCTTCCGATGATGACCGATACCGAAGCGATCAAAGCCGCCGCGCGCGAGCGCGCGGCCCGGCTCAAGCTGCCCTACGCCGGCGCGCTGCTGCCGCGCGAGGCCCACGCCCTGATGCAGGCCGGCGCGCGCCTGGTCGACGTGCGCACCCAGGCCGAGCTGTACTGGGTCGGAAGGGTGCCCGGCGCCCTGCCGGTCGAATGGAACGGCTACCCTGGGGGTCAGCGCAATCCCTTGTTTTTCGAGCAGCTGGCCGAGTTGGTGGAGCGCGACGAGGCCGTCATGTTCCTGTGCCGCTCGGGCGCCCGCTCGCACGACGCCGCGGTGGCCGCCTCGCAGGCCGGGTTCGGCGAGTGCTACAACGTGCTCGAGGGCTTCGAGGGCAACAAGGACGCGCAGCAGCACCGCAACAGCGTGGGCGGATGGCGCGTCGCCGGGCTGCCCTGGATCCAGGGCTAGCCCGCGCTCCAGTCGACGATCCCGCTGTAGGCAGTCGCCAGCACGACGATGCCGAACGCAATCCGGTACCAGGCGAACGGCCTGAAGTCGTGCGTCGCGACATAGCGGAACAGCCAGCGCACGCAGACGATCGCCGCGGCAAACGCCGCCGCAAGCCCGACGGCGAACATGCCCAGATCGGCGCTCGAAAACAGGGCGCGGTGCTTGATGA
>JBOIFE010000059.1:0-2720 GCA_050741015.1 Burkholderiales bacterium
GTGCGTGGCAAGTCCGACCGGCTGCTGGTGATCGTCGGGCCCTGCTCGATCCACGACCCGGCCGCCGCCGTCGCCTATGCGGAGAAGCTGCGCGCGGAAAGGAAAAAGCATGAAAACGAGCTCGAAGTGCTGATGCGAGTCTATTTCGAGAAGCCGCGCACCACGGTCGGCTGGAAAGGGCTGATCAACGATCCTTACCTGAACGGCAGCTTCCGCATCAACGAAGGCCTGCGGATCGCGCGCGACCTGCTGCTGCGCATAAACAGGCTGGGCATGCCCGCGGGCTGCGAGTTCCTCGACGTGATCTCGCCGCAGTACATGGGCGACCTCGTCAGCTGGGGCGCGATCGGCGCGCGCACCACCGAGTCGCAGGTGCACCGCGAGCTCGCCTCGGGCCTGTCGGCCCCGGTCGGCTTCAAGAACGGAACCGACGGCAACGTGAAGATCGCCGTCGATGCGATCCTCGCCGCCGGCCAGAAGCACCACTTCCTGTCGGTGCACAAGACCGGCCAGGTGGCGATCGTGCAGACGCGCGGCAACGACGACTGCCACATCATCCTGCGCGGCGGCAAGAGCCCGAATTACGACGCGGCGAGCGTCGCCGCGGCCTGCGCCGAGCTGATGAAGGCGAAGCTGCCCGAGCGGCTGATGATCGACTGCTCGCACGCCAATGCCGCCAAGCAGTTCAAGCGCCAGCTCGACGTGACGCGCGACATCGCGGCGCAGATCGCCGGCGGCGAGCGGCGCGTCATTGGCACGATGGTCGAGTCGCACCTGGTGGAAGGACGCCAGCAGCTGACACCCGGCAAACCGCTGCAGTACGGCCAGAGCCTCACCGACGCCTGCCTGGGCTGGAAGGACTCGCTCGAAGTGCTGGAAATCCTCGCCGAAGCGGTGAAGGCTCGCAGGAAGGCGAGCCGCTAGAATTAGCGCCGTGGTGACCCTCTCGCCGCGGCAGTGTTTCTGGGGCGTGCTCGCGGCGACGCTCGCCTTCCGGCTGTGGCTCGCCGGGGCGCTGCCGATGACGCCGGACGAGGCCTACTTCGTGCTCTGGGGGCGCCACCCCGCGCTCGGTTACTACGACCACCCGCCGATGGTCGGCTGGCTGCTCACGCCATTTGCCGCGATCTCCGAGGCCGCGTGGTGGGTGCGCCTGCCCTCGGTGCTGCTGCCCGCGATGCTGGCGTTCCTCGTGCGCGGCGCGCTCGCCGGCCCTCTCCGGCGAGACGGCGACGCCGAAGGCCTCGCGGACCTCGCGGGCATCGCGGTGCTCCTGCTGCCGGCCAATGTCTGGAACGTGCTCATCACCACCGACACGCCGCTGGCGCTGTTCTCGGTGGCATCGATGCTCGCGTTCGCGCGCAAGCGCTTCTTCGTCGCGGGCGTGCTGCTGGGACTCGCGTTCCTGTCCAAGTACTTCGCGGTGCTGCTCGGCCTGGGCTACCTCGCGTGGGCGCTCGCGGCGCGGCGCCCGCGTGCGATCGTCCTCGTGCTCGCCGGCGCGGTGCCCTTCGGGCTCGTCAACCTGTGGTGGAACTGGCAGAACTGCTGGTGCAACGTGATGTTCAACGCGATCAACCGCAACGAGGACGCGGCGCTCGGTTGGGTGAATCCGGTCCTGTACCTGCTATCGCTCGCCTACCTTGCGGGTCCGCTGCTCTGGATCGCCGTGCGCGAGCGTCGCGCGATTCGCGCCTCGCTTGTCCGGGGAGAAGCCTCCGCGCTGTTCGCCGCGTGGCTGGTGCCCTTTCTCATCTTCGCCGCAGTGTCGATCGGCAAGCGAGTCGGCCTGCACTGGATGTTGTCGTTCCTGCCCGCGCTGGTCCTGACGGTCGCGCTCGCAGCGGGGCGCCCTGCGCTCGGCAGCGCCCTGCGCTGGCTGGCGCCGATCGCGGTCCTCCATGGGCTGTTTGCGCTCTCGCTGTGGATGATCCCGATCGAGACCTGGAAGGCGCCGATCGAAAGATGGGCGAAGCCCGGTACCTACGAGAAGCTCAAACGGGACTGGGTGATGCTGTCCGATCCCCACGCCGTGCTGGATCCCCTGGGCCCGCAGCTGGTGCGCTATCGCCTGACGACGTTCAACTACGCGATGGCCGCGGAGCTCTCGTACGATACCGCGCGCCGCGTGCCGGTGTTCGGCACGGGCTCCTCGCACGCACGCCAGGACGACATCGCCACCGACTGGCGCCGCTTCGACGGCGAGGACCTGATGATCCTGCTGCGGGAGCCGCCGGACCTCGAGCGCTACCGGCCGTTCTTTCACGCGGTCGAGGCGATGGCAGTGCCGGCGCGCGGGACGCTGCATTACGCGGTGCTCGGCCGCGGCTTCGACTACGCGGCCTACCGCGAGCGCGTGCTGCGCGAGATCGACGAGCGCTGGTACCGCATTCCGTCGTGGCTCCCGCGCGGTCGCTGCTTCTTCTTCGAGCGCTACGGCTTCGGGTGAGCGCGCGCGACCTGCTGCGCCTCGCGCGCCCGCACCACTGGACCAAGAACGGCTTTGTTCTCGCGGGGTTGCTGTTCGGCCACGCCTGGAGCGATCCGGCGCTGCGCGAGGCGGCGCTCGTCGCCACGCTCGCGTTCTGCCTCGCCTCGAGCGGGGTCTACGCGTTCAACGATGCGCTGGACGCGGAGCGCGACCGCGAGCATCCGGAAAAGCGCGCGCGGCCGGTGGCGAGCGGCGCGGTGCGCCCCGCGGTCGCGCTCGTGCTCGGCGC
>JBOIFE010000060.1:0-14631 GCA_050741015.1 Burkholderiales bacterium
GATCACCACCACAAGCAGCACCGGCAGCATGAAGAGTGAGATGGCGGCGCCGTGCGACACGTCACCTGAGGTGATGCCGGTCTGGAAGCCTGCAAAGCCCAGCACCGAGGTCGCCCCCACCGGACCGCCCATGGTCATCAGGAAGACGATCGACAGGTCGGTGAACGTGAACACGATGCCGAAAATCAGACCGATCGCCACAATCGGCAGGATCATCGGCACGATGATCTGGTAGTTGCGGCGCCAGAAACCGGCTCCGTCGACCGTCGCCGCGTCGAGCACGTCCTGCGGAATCGCGGTGATGCCGGCGAGGAAAATGACGATGGCAAACGGGAAAAAACGCCAGGCATTGACCACGATCACCGAAAACATCGCCAGGTCCGCGGTGCCAAGCCAGTTCGGTGCCTGCTCGCGGGTGATCAAACCCATCGCGATAAATGACCAGTTGATGACACTGTAGAGCGAATCGAACATCCACTGCCAGGCCACCGTGGCGAGCGCGATTGGCACCGCCCAGGGCAATATGACGATCGCCCGCACGAATTTGCGGCCGGGGAACGGACGCAGCAGCACCAGCGCGCCGAACTTGCCGAGGATGAGGCCGAGAAACTGCGATCCGAATGTGAAGATGAAGGTGTTTTTCAGCGTTTGATAAAACTCGGGGTTCTGCAGGATCTGCTCGAAATTCGCCAAGCCGACGAAGCGCCACGAGGGGTCGTAGATCGTGTAGGCGCTCACCGAGTAATACACCGCCATCAGGAATGGCAAGCCGACCAGCAGGAGAACATAGAGGATGGCCGGAGCGACGAAGATTGCGCCGAGCACATCGCGCCGGTCGAAAATGTACCGGAAGCGCGGGGCGGGTCTGCGGACTGATTCGGCGATAGCGGCCATGGCCTGAATCCGTTCTATTGACGACTCGTCCGCTTGCCATCCTTGTCGAAATGGCGCAGCGCACTCTTGCGTACGGCGAAGGGATGCCACTCGCCGGGCCGGATCCACTCGTCGGCAACGTGCGCGGGCGGCAGTTTTGCCGTGATCACCTGGCTCTGGTCGAAGCCTTCCATTGCGCCGTAGACGATGCGCTCGGAGCCGAGATACTCGGAACGGTCGACCCGGAACTTGAATTCGCTGCAGGCCTCGTCGGTGATCATGTTCTTCGGCAGAAAATTTTCCGGGCGAAAACCGAGATAGCCGCCGTTCTTCGCGACGATGTTCATCGGCGGCGTGCCGACGAAGGTCGCGACGAAGCGGTCGGCGGGGTCGTCGTAGATTTCAGTCGGCGTCCCGACCTGGCGCACCTGTCCGTGGTCGATGACGGCAATGCGGTCGCCCATGCCCATCGCCTCGACCTGGTCGTGGGTCACATAAATGGTGGTGATGCCGACCCGCTGCTGGAATTGCTTGATCTCCAGGCGCGCCGCGGCGCGCAATTTGGCATCGAGGTTCGACAGCGGCTCGTCGAGCAGCAGCGCGGTCGGTTCGCGCACGAGCGCGCGCGCCAGCGCGACACGCTGGCGTTCGCCGCCGGAGAGCTGGCGCGGACGCCGTTCGAGCAGGTGCCCGATGCCGAGCAAGCCCGAAGCCCACTCCACCTTCTTCGCGATTTCAGCGCCGGGAACGCTCTGCGTCTTGAGCGGAAAGGCGATGTTATTGCGCACCGTGAAATGCGGATAGAGGCCGTAGCTCTGGAACATCATCGCTACGCCGCGGGCGCGCGGCGGAATGCCGTTGACGTTATCGCCGCCGATCAGAAGGTCGCCGCTGGTCTGCTGCTCGAGCCCGCAGATGATGCGCAGATACGTGGTCTTGCCGCAGCCCGACTGGCCGAGCAACACCATGAATTCGCCGTCCGGCACCGTGAGCGAAATGCCGTCTACGGCGCAAACGTCGCCGAATTTCTTGATGATATCCCTGGTCGCGACAGCGGCCATTGCATCTCCCAGAAGTCAATGTTGGCGATACCCCGGACCGCGCGCAGGTGCGCGGCCCGGGTTGCCGGGAATCAGGCCTTGCCTTCCCACTTCTTGAAGATGGCCTCGCACTGTTGCGTGGCCCATTTGACGGACTCTTCCGGGCTCAATTGGCCCGTCGCCGCCTTCGCCATCATGTCCGGGATGATGAAGGCGTAGTAGATCTCGTCCATCGCGGGCGTGGCCGGTCCCGGCCAGCCCGGGATGGCGGACCACTGGTCCGAGTCCTGCAGGATTGCCAGCTTGTCGTGTGGCGTCGACGTCGGATCGTCCGAAAGGATCGGCATCGGCTTGGGCACCAGGCCGGCGAAGCACGGATTGTTGTAGCCGGAACTCGCCGTAAAGGCTTCCCGCCAGTTTGCGGAGTAGTGCTTGAGGAACTCGATCGCCGCTTCCTTGTTCTTGGCGAATTTCCAGATGCCGTAGAACTCGGACGCGGCCCCCATGATCTGGTGTTTCGGGCCCTTGGGCGGCTTGATGATGTGGATGTCGTCGGCCAGTGTCTTGTTGAGCTTCTGCGCCGTCCGATAGGCCGAGATCGGGTTGATGATGTACGAGCCAACGCCGGAGTCGATGTACTGGTTGTTGCTGGAATCGTTCCACGACAGCACGTCCGCGGTCATCGCCTCCTTGTAGAGCGCGGCAGCGAACTTGACCGCCTCGACCGCCTCCTTGCTGTGGAGGACGATTCTCTTGCCGTGCGAGTCCTGAACCGAGGCGCCGTAGCTCCACAACAGGCCGCGCCAGTTCGCGTTCGGGTCATTGCTGTGACCCAGCGGGATCCCGACCGGGTGGCCTTTCGCCTTCAGCTTGGCGCCGCCGATGCGCAGGTTGTCCCAGGTGTCCGGCAACATCCCGATCTCGCCCCACATCGTCTTCTGGTACATGCCCGGGAAGTTGATGTAGAAATCGGGGAAGGCGGACCAGCTCCCGTCGTCCGCGTTGTAGCCGAGCTGCTTGCCGATAGTGCTGACCTTGCCGTATTTCTTCTCGGTGGCCCTGACCAGGTCGCCGACGTCCGTGAAGAACTTGCGGTAGAGGTGCGCGCCACCGGAGCCGTTGAACCAGAAAAGATCGTGTCCCGCACCGGCCGAGGCTTCGGCGGCGGCGCGTGCGGGAATGTTCTGCACGGGGATGTGGTCTACCGTGACCGCGACTTTGTTGGCGGTGCCCCAGTCCTTGGCGAAATTGTCGAACCACGTGTCGTACGCGGGGACGAAATGGCTCCACTGCACGATCGTCAGTTCCTTGTCCGCCGCAAAGGCATTGCGCACGAAGAACAACGGCGATGCTGCAGTGGTCGACAGGGCCGCGTAACCCGCCCCTGCGCCTGCTGTTTTCAGGAATTTGCGCCGCGTTGCGCTGCTGCCAGGGTCTTTTCTTGCCTTCCCGGATTTCGACTTGGTCATGGCCAAACTCTCCTCCTCACGTTGACATGGTCTTTCTTGCTCCCGCGGAGAGGATGCAACATATCCATTTGGCCGACAAGCGGAATCCCTTGCGGCGCGATTGCGCGCGATGAATGCTGCAGCGCACTATCGAGCGATTCCTGGCCGCCCGATCCCTCATTGAAGCGGCAAGCCTAGGGTTTTCTTATACGAGCCTTGTTCGTTTCCCTGGCCTTCTGTATTTCCAGGACCCGCTTCAACTCCGCCTCTCTCGCCTCCTGTCGCGCCTTCACCTCCTGCGCCTTCTCCTCGTCGGTGGGCGGTCGCCAATCGAGGAATTTTGGCCGCAACCTCTGAAAGAATTCGCTCGAGGATTCCTTCGCACTCGCAGTCCCTGCTTTCTTCATCTTGGCCACCGGGAGGTTCAGTCCGAGTTCTTCAGAGAATTGAAATGGCTCGCCGAGCGGCAAGCATTGCACCCAAAGGCGCACTTTGCGCTTTTCCGCGCGCCCGCGCCATCTCCCGATCACTGTGGTTTGCGCGTATAACGATAGCGATGACCTGCCCGCCGGCAAGATGATCGACGCCAAAGCTTGCGAGATCTACGGCGTTTCGCACAGGAATTCCCTGCACTGGAAATGGCGCTACACGAGCGCGGACGGCTGCATTACCGCCTGCGCGGAAGAGTACGGCCTGTTCTCTCAATGCGCGGCAGCGGCACGCGCGCTCGGCTACGAACCGCGATCCGACTGGACGGGCCCGTGCGCGTTGATCATCGCGCGGGAAGGAGCGCGCCGGTTCGGTCCGCGCTGACGGCGCTGGCGCAGGCGGCCTTGATGGCCGCGGTCGTCGCGACGCTGGTGTATGTGCCCGTCGGTATCGCCCTAGCGTTGTTGCTTCGCGCGTTCGGCATCTCCTTCGAGAACTCGCTGACCCTGGACGCCGTACTTAGCCCGGTGTTCGGGCTGCTCGCGTGGTGGCTGATCTTTTTCGTTGGGGCGTTCGGCTACGCCGCCTGGCTGTACCCCTGGGGAGACAAGGACTTCGGATGGCCGGGTCGAAGGTAATCGCGGGCCGGCGACCCGGATCCGCCGCTCGCGTCAGGCCGCGGTCGCCTGCTGTCGCATGCCGCGTGCCTTGAGCGAAAGGATGACCAGCAGCACGCCAAACACGACAGCGTAGATCGCGATCAGCCAGAGCACCGCGAGAACGCCGGCGCCCGGATTGGCCACGAGCAGCACGCCGAACACGACCGACGCGATGCCCGCCAGGATCAAGACCCATTCGCCCTGCATCTCCCTCCGCAGGCGAATGGCGGCGACGATCTGCAGCATCCCGGTCGCGATCGCCCAGATCGCGATGTAGAAGAGCAGCGCGAACGCGGTCACCCCGGGGGCGAGGAAAGTCAGGATGCCGACGCCGATCCCGACCAGGCCCCAGAGCAGCATGACCCACCAGTGCTCGTGCTCGCCGCGTCCCGCGATTGCCATCCAGACGGCAAGGACGCCGTCGACCAGCGCGTAGGCGCCGAATAGCAGGATCAACACCGCAAGGGAGATTGCTGGCATCACCCACGTCAGCACGCCGAATGCGATGGCGGTGAGCCCGCGCAGCAGCAGCACCCACCAATGGCGGAACAGCATCGAAGCGAGGTGCTTCTCGATCAGGTTCATGGCGCCCTCCTTGGTCGCGGGCGCTCAGCGTAGTCCCCGGTCCCCGCGCCTGCAAGGTTACAGATGCGCGTTCGCCGCCGCCGTGTGAAGCCACAATGCGCGGTGCCATCGGTATCCGATGGCGAGAGTCGCCACCAGTCCAAGAACCCCGTAGAGCACCGTCGTGGCCTGGTAGCCGATGTCGGCGATGATCGGGCCGGCCGCGAGCAGCCCAAGCGGCAGGCCCCAGATCGCGAGCATGCGAATGCCCATCACGCGCCCGCGCATCTCCTCGCTGGAAGCGCGCAGCATCACCGCCGCGAGCGGCGTCATGCACAGGCTTTGCACGAAGCCGACAAAGAACAGCACGGCGAGCGCGATAGGCACCGACCGCAGTTGCCCGAAGACGAGGATGCCGCCAAACCAGACCGCGCTGCTCAATAGCATCACTCGCGCCGCGGGCAGCGGCACGCGGTTGCTGCTCACGAGAAGCGAGCCCGCCAGTGCGCCGCCCGCGAACGCGCCCGCGAGGTAGCCCAGGCCCGACTGCCCGATGCCGAAGACGTCCTTTGCCGCGTACGGCAGAAGTCCGAGGAAGAACGGGTAGGCGAGCATGTTGACGAGGAACGCGATGCAGAACGCACCCAGCAGGTCGGGCTTCCCCCAGACGTAGCGCACACCCGCGCGCAGGCCGGGAAGGACGTCCTCCACGTGCGCGTCGGACGCGCGCGGCGGCGGCGGAGCGACACCGAGGGAAAAAAGGAATGCCGCGGCGTAGATCGCCGCGACGCCGAGGTAGGCGTGGCCCATGCCGATCAGGGCCACGCCGCCCGTGCCGGCGAAGGCGCCCGCAAGGCGCGCAGTGTCGGAGGTCGTGCGCGAAATCGCGAGCGCGCCCATGAGCGATTCGCGCCGCATGGTCTGGCCGACGAGGACATTTCGCATCGCCATGTCGGAGGGCTTCATCAGGCCGGCGAGGCCGGCGATGACGAGGGCGTGCCAGGGTTCGATCCTGCCGGTCAGGGCGAGGGCGGCCACCAGCATCGCGAGCAGCCCGTACGCGGCACGCGTGAGGCAAAGCAAGGTGCGCACGCCCAGTCGGTCGCCCGCGATGCCGAAGAACGGCGAAAACAGCGACCCGAGCCACGCGAGCGCCGCGACGACGCCGAGCATCCTGACCGAGCCGGTCGTCGACAGCACATACCAGCCCAGGATCAGCGCCTCCATCTCGAACGCCCAAGACGTGGCAAGGTCCGCGGGCCACTGGAAGCGGAAGCTCCGGACCCGGAACGGCGCGAGCGCGCTCAACGTGCCGCGAGGGCTACTTCGCCCGCCACCCGCCATCCACGACGAGCGCGTGCCCGTTCACATAGTCCGCCGCATCGGAGGCGAGAAACGCCACCGCGTCGGCGACGTTCTCGGGGGTGCCGCGCGTGCCGACGGGCACCAGCGCGCGCACCTGGTCGTCGTTGACCGCGACGCCGCGCCCGCTCATGTCCGGCACGCCGGGGCCGAGGATCGCCTGCGAATGCGCGCGCAGCCCCGTCGGGATCGCGCCCGGGCAGACGCAATTCACGCGGATGCCGCGCGCGCCGTACTGCACCGCCATCTGGCGCGTGAGGCCGACGACGCCGTGCTTCGCGGCGATGTAGGCCGCGCCGCCGCCCGTGCCGTTCAGGCCCGCGACCGAAGCCATGTTGACGATCCGCCCGCGCCCGCGCGGTCGAGCTCCGCCGCGCGACTGACGTCGGCCTGGAACGGGGTCGCCTTGCTGCCGATCAGGCGCGCGGTTTCCCTGGCTGCGCCCTCGTCAAGATCGATTATGGCGACGGCGAAGCCGTCGGCAGCGAGCTTCTTCGCGATCGCGCGGCCGAGGCCCGATCCGGCGCCGGTGACCACCGCAACGCCCTGCCTGCTAGTCACGCTTCCGCCTCGCGGATGAAGTCGTACTTGCCCACGCCCTGGATCAGCAGGAACCGGCACGGCGCGCCCGTCGGGTTCGACACGTGGTGTGCGGTGGGCGGCGTGACGGTCGCGGTCTGCCCCGCGGCCACTTCGTGCCTCGCGGCCGGCTGCCGCGTCTCGATCACGACCGTGCCTTCGAGGCCGTAGTAATAGTCGGACACCTCGCTGTGCCGGTGCCAGGGAATCGCCTCCCCCGGATCGAGCGTGTACTCGCGCACCAGCACGTCGGCGCTTTTCGCGACGACGTGAATGTGCCGCACCTTATAGGGCAGGGGCTTCGCTTGGCTCACGGGCGCCACGCTAGAGTACCATCGGTCCACTTCCAGTTTCGGCGCAGGGACGTGAACCAGGAAATCCGCTTCTGCACCAGCCACGACGGCGCGCGGCTCGCGTATGCGCTCTCCGGTCGCGGCGCGCCGCTGGTGATGCCCCCCACCTGGCTCAACCACCTCGAGTACGAATGGAAGAGCCTCGCCTGGCGCCCCTGGCTCGAGTTTTTCTCGCGCGACTACTCGCTGCTGCGCCTGGACCTGCGCGGCACCGGCCTTTCGGACCGGTCCGGCGGACCCATCACCCGCGAGACGTGGTTGCGCGATTTCGCCACGGTCGTCGACGCCGCGGGACTGGAGCGCTTCCCGCTCGTGGGCGTGTGCCAGGGCGGGCCGATCGCGATCGAATACGCCGCGCGGCACCCCGATCGCGTCAGCCACCTGGTGCTCTACGGCACCTATGCGCGTGGCAATTTCATGCGCACCGAGTTGCCGAAGGAAATCGAGCGGGGCAAGGTTTTCATCGACATGTCGCGGGTCGGCTGGGGACAGGCCGACCACGCGTTCCTCCAGGTCTGGGCCCACGTGTTCCAGCCCGGCGGCGGCATGGAGCACCTGCGATCCTGGACCGAGCTCCAGCGCCAGGCGATCTCGGCCGAGCGCGCGCCCGAATTCTTCGAGGTGGCGTTCCGGACCGACGTGCGCGAGGCCGCGCGCCAGGTCAAGTGCCCGACGCTCGTGATGCACGTGAGCGGGGACAAGGTGACGCCGGTGGAGGAAGGCAGGCTGCTCGCGGGCCTGATCCCCGGGGCGCGCTTCGTGGAAATGGAGAGCGACAACCACATGCTGCTGCCCGAGGAGCCGGCGTGGGCGCGCGTGCAGGAGGAAATCCGCGGCTTCCTGCGCACGCCGCGCTCTTCACGCGGCGAAGGCATCGAGGCGCGGCTTGCGGATCTGACCGGGCGCGAGCGCCAGGTACTCGAGGGCATCGCGCGCGGGCTGGACAACGCCGAGATCGCCGCGGCGCTCGCGATGTCGGAGAAGACCGTGCGCAACCACGTCACGCGCGTCTTCGACAAGATCGGCGTCGCGCATCGCTACCAGGCGATCGTGCTCGCGCGCGACGCCGGGCTCGCCGGCTAGGCCGGGACAGCAGTCCCGGGTCGGTCCCGCGGGCCGGGACTCCGGCCTCAATACGAATTCGATCCCGCGCCGCAGAGTGCCTGCGGGGTCGGGCAATTTCGCCCGCCCGCAACGTCAACGAATGGAGATGGACATGCCCAAGTACGTGATCGAACGCGAGCTCGCCGGCGCCGGAAAGCTGCCGCCGCAGGAACTGAAAGCCATATCCCAGAAATCCTGCAGCGTGCTGCAGAGCATGGGCCCGAAGATCCAGTGGCTGCAGAGCTTTGTCACCGACGACAAGATCTTCTGCGTCTACATCGCGCCGGACGAGGCCTCGGTGCGCGAGCACGCGAAGCAGGGCGGCTTTCCCGCCAACCGGGTCGCCCGGGTGCGCACGATCATCGACCCGACGACGGCGGAGATGGCGGTCTAGCGCTACGCCGGCGGCGCTGCGCAGATCTGGTCGTAGGCGTAGCGCCGCTTCAACTGCTCGTTGTACTCGAAGATGTCGAGCGTCTTCTCATAGGCGGCGCGCGTGATCTCGACGTGCGGCGTCCAGCAGCCGAGCTTCTGATAGGCGGCAATGCAGTCGGCGAGCACCGCCTCGCCGATCTTCGGGAAGTAGGATTTCTCGGACTTCGCGATTTCCACTGCCGGCCTCTCGTTCATGTAAGCGCGCGTGTTGCGGTAGGCGCGCATGAACGCCTTCGCCATGTCGGTGGAGAGCCACTCACGCGTCGCCGCGAGGCTGGAAAATCCGCAGGGGCCGATCTTCGGCCCGACCTGCGCCACGATGCGGCCGATGCCGTCGGCCTGCAGCTGCTGCGGGAACGGCCCCTGCTGGTGCACGTAGCGCCCCTGGCCCTCGCGGAAGGCCTTGTCGATGTCGGCGGGCCCGCCTGGCGTGACCAGCTTGATCTTCGAGTAATCGATGCCCGCCCGGTGGCAGGCGTACTTGAACATGCCGTGGGGCTGGCCGCCCTTGAAGGTCACGACCTCGGCGCCCTCGAGCTTTTTCCAATTGAAAGCAGCGTCCGCTTCGCGTCCAGTGAGGAAGAATCCGTCCATCTCGTTGACTTGAGCGAAATGCACGGCCTCGGGCGTCTTGCCCTCGTTGAGCGAGGTGAAGCCCTGGCTGAGGGCGGATTGCACCAAGTGTGCGGTGCCGTCCTTCAGCGCCTGCAGCGCGGAGACGCCGGGCGGCGAAACCGACCACTCCGGATCGAGCCCTTCGGCCTTCAGGAATCCGCCCGACATCGTGGAGATGAGGGGCGAGTAGAACGCGGAAAATAGCGTGAACTGGATCCGGATCTTTTCCAAAGTCGGGGTCCTCATGATCGAATGGGGGTCTAGCCCCATCCTAAGCCGACCCGGCTGTGGGCGACAAGTCCGACTCGGACCGCGCTCAGGTGTCGTGCAAACGGAGAACCCGCTCCAGCGCGCCAGGCTTCCTCGGGCGCAAGGGCAGATTTCCAGGCTCGCGCGAGACGACGACGCGCCACGGATCGAGCGCCACCATGTACATCGGCAAGCCCTGCGTGCGTAGTCGCGCGTAAAGCTCGGGCTTCATGACTGCGTAGGCTTCGGTTTCAGCGCTCCAGCGCCGGCGGAACTCGTCGAGCGAGTCGACGTACTTGCCCGGTTCCGCGGCAATCCCGGAGCCGAGCTCGCCGCGGTACGCGACCAGCGTCAGCGTCCGGCCAAGGTAGAACGGCAGGGTGTCGTCGAAATAGGCGAGGCTGTAGAACGGCGGATCGGGCGAGAAGTCCGTCTCCTCGCCGAGCATGCGCTCTACGAAGGACTCGCTCGAGTACTGCTCGTCCAGCTCGTGCAGGCCCGAGGTGATGACCTGCGCGCCCGCGAGGCTGGTGAACGCGAGCGCAAGCGCCGGCCCCAGGCTCGATGCACTGCGCAGCGCCCGGGCAACGAATCCGCCGATGAAGAGCGCCATCGCGCCGAGCACGAACCACGGCAGGTAGTCGACCGCGATGTCCCCCACGACATGGCTCCGGACCAGCGCCGGAACGCCGAACGCGATCGCGGCGGCGCCGCAGAAGGCGAGCAGCAGGCCGGGACGCGACGCGTCGAGCCCGCCCCGGCGCGCGACGTCGCGACCGATGAGCAGCGCGATCGCGGGCATCGCGGGAACGATGTAGCCCGGCAGCTTCGACGCCGAGACGCTGAAGAAGACCAGGATCGTCCCCGCCCACACGAGCAGAAAGCGGTCGACATCGAATGCCTCCCGAGCGGCCCGGGGCGGCAGCCGCCGCAACACGCCCGGCAGCAGCACGACCCAGGGCATGAGGGCCAGCGCGAGAATGGCGGTGAAGTACCACCACGGGCCGGGCCGATGGTGCTCCGGCAGGAGAAAGCGCGCGAAATGCTCATTCAGGATGTAGAAGCGGAAGAACTCCGGATTGCGCCACTGCACCAGCACGTGCCAGGGCAGCGCGATGAGCGCGAAGATCGCGCCGCCGCGCGCCCACTCCAGGCGCCGCAGCCGCGCCCAGTCGCGCTGCATGGCGATGTAGCCAGCGAGCGCGAGGCCGGGCAGCACGATGCCGGCGAGGCCCTTGGTCAGCACGGCCAGCGCCATGCCGGCCCAGGCCGCGAGCATCCATCCTCGCGCGCCAGTCGAGCCCGGAGGCGCTTGCTGCGACACGAGGAAGGCGCACATCGCCGCACATAGAAAGAACGTGAGTCCCATGTCGAGGGTCAGGACCTGTCCCGCGAGGAAGTAGCCCACCGAGCTCGCCAGGACGAGCCCGGCCACGGTTCCTGCGCCGGGCGGCCCGAGGCGGCGCCCCGCGAACGCGAGCACGAGGATGCCGAGAAAGCCCGTCACGGCCGGCCACAGCCGCGCGCTCCACTCGTCGCGACCGAAGGCTGCGAACGACCCTGCAGTGGCCCAGTACTGGAGCGGCGGCTTCTCGAAGTACTTGAGTCCGTTCAGCCGCGGCGTCACCCAGTCGCCGGAGGCGAGCATTTCGCGCGGAATTTCGGCGTAGCGTCCCTCGTCGGGCTGAAACAGGCCGCGCCATTCCAGGCCGCCGAACCAGAGCACCAGCAGCGCGACGAGCGCCAGCGCCCAGACGAGCCGGGCGGGCGTCGCGGCGGGATTCACTCCCGCACTCGCGCGATCTTCTTCACATCGGGCAGACGGCGCAGCGCGCGCACCACGCGCGCCAGGTGCTGGCGGTTCGACACCTCCAGCACGAGCAGCATGTTGGTGTAGACCGAGCGGTCCTCCTCCATGCTGATCGAATCGATGTTGGAGCCGGCCTCGGCGATCTCGGAGGCGACCTTGGCCAACACGCCGCGCTGGTTGGTCGCCATCACCTTTACCGCGGCCTGGTAGAGCCGCCCGCCGGCCGGATCCCATTCGACGTCGAGCCACTGCTCGGGCTCGTTCTTCCTCGAGCGCTCGATCGCGCGGCACTCGGCGTTGTGCACCACGAGCCCCTGGCCCTTCTTCATCGACCCGACGATGGCGTCGCCGGGGATCGGGTGGCAGCAGGTCGCAAGCTGCACGGCCATGCCTTCGGTGCCGCGAATGACGACCTGCGCGGCCCTGCCCTTCACCTCCGGCGTGGTTTCCACGCCCTTCAGCAGCCGGCGCGCCACCACGGCCGGCAGCTGCTTGCCCAGGCCGATGTCGGCGAGCAGCTCCCGGCGCGTGCGCCCGACGGTCTCGCGGATCGCGCGCTCCCAGCTCGCCTCGTCGATGTCGGCGAGCGACGCGCCGGCGGCCTTCAGCGCCTGCTCGAGCAGCCGCTCGCCGAGCGCGGCCGACTCGTCGTACTGCATGGTCTTCAGGAAATGCCGGATGTGGGCGCGCGCCTTGCCGGTGCGCACGTACTGCAGCCACGCCGGATTGGGCTTGGCGTGGCTTGCCGTGATGATCTCGACCCGGTCGCCGTTGCGAAGCTCCGTGCGCAGCGGCACGAGCTCGCCGTTCACCTTGGCGGCCACGCAGCGGTCGCCGATGTCGGTGTGCACCTGGTAGGCGAAGTCGACCGCGGTTGCGCCGCGCGGCAGCGAAAGAATCCGGCCGTTGGGCGTGAAGACGTAGACCTCGTCCGGAAACAGGTCGACCTTGACGTGCTCGAGGAACTCGTGCGGGTCGCGCGACTCGTTCTGGATCTCGAGCAGCGACTGCAGCCACTGGTGGGTCTTCTGCTGCAGCTCGGAAAGCGATTCGTCCTTGTCCTTGTACATCCAGTGCGAGGCGACCCCGGCCTCGGCCAGCCGGTGCATCTGCTCGGTGCGGATCTGCACCTCGACCGGCACGCCGTAGGGGCCGATCAGCGCGGTATGCAGCGACTGGTAGCCGTTCGCCTTCGGGATCGCGATGTAGTCCTTGAACTTGCCGGGCACGGGCTTGTACAGGTCATGCAGCGCGCCGAGCGCGAGGTAGCAGGTCGGCTCGTCCTTCACCACCACGCGCAGGCCGTAGATGTCGTGCACTTCAGAGAACGACAGGTGCTTCTCGATCATCTTCCGGTAGATGGAGTAGATGTGCTTTTCGCGCCCGCTGACCGAGGCCCCGATGCGCGCCTCGCCGAGCCTGGCCTTGACCGCGGCCTCGATCTTGCCCACCACCTCGCGACGATTGCCGCGCGTGGCGCGCATCGCCTTGGCCAGGGTGCGGTAGCGTAGCGGGTACAGGTGCGAGAACGCGAGCTCCTGCAGTTCGTGGAAGAGTGTGTTGAGCCCGAGGCGGTTGGCGATCGGCGCGTAGATCTCCATCGTCTCGCGCGCCACGCGGCGGCGCTTGGCCGGCGGCACCGCATCGAGCGTGCGCATGTTGTGCAGGCGGTCGGCGAGCTTGATCAGGATGACGCGCACGTCGCGCGCCATCGCCAGCAGCATCTTGCGGAAATTCTCCGCCTGCGCGTCCTCGGCGGTCTGGAACTCGATCTTGTCGAGCTTGGACAGGCCGTCGACGAGCTCCGCGACCGGCGGGCCGAAGGTGTCGGAGATCTCGGCCTTGGTGACCGAGGTGTCCTCCATGACGTCGTGCAGTAGCGCCGCCACCAGCGCCTGCCCGTCGAGATGCCACGCGGCGAGGATCTCGGCGACCGCGAGCGGGTGCGAGATGTAAGGGTCGCCCGACTGGCGCTTCTGCCCCGCGTGCGCGGCCTCGGAGAAGCGGTAGGCATCCGCAAGCCGCGCAACGTCCGCCTTCTTCAGGTAACTGAAGCGGCTGGCGTCGAGGGTCTGGACGGCGGCCATGCGGAGAGGTTACCGCAGCGCCGCCCCCCTCGGGGGTCCTGCCGGAATCAGGTCGTCGGCGGCGTGGGCGCGGCCGGGTTGCGCTTGAGCACCTCGGTGCCGACCTTGCCCGTGGCGATCTCGCGCAACGCGATGACGGTGGCCTTGTCGCGGTTGGGTTCGACCAGCGGCGTAGCGCCTGCGCCGAGCTGGCGCGCGCGGTAGGTCGCGGTCAGCGTGAGCTGGAAGCGATTGGGAATTCTCTGCAGGCAGTCGTCGACGGTGATGCGGGCCATGGTCAGCTTTCCGATCTGAAAATTTCGGGGTGGCGCGCCAGCTGCCGCGAGGTGACGACGCGCTCGGCACGGACGATCGCCTGCAGGTCGCGCAGGGCATCGTCGAAGTTATTGTTAATTATAGCGTATTTGAACTCCGTCGCGTGCGACATTTCCTCGGCAGCGTTCTCCATCCGGCGCCGGATGACGGCCTCGGCGTCCTGGCCGCGCTTGCGCAGGCGCCGCTCGAGCTCCGCCATGGACGGCGGCAGGAGGAACACGCCTATCGTGTCCGGATGCAGGCGCCGGACCTGCTCGGCGCCCTGCCAATCGATTTCCAGCACCAGGTCGCGCCCAGCGGCGATCACCTGGTCGATCACCTTCTGCGATGTCCCGTAGCGGTGCCCGTGTACCTCCGCGCTCTCGAGAAACTCGCCGCGCTCGAGCATCGCCCCGAACGTGGCCATGTCGACAAAGTGGTACTCGCGGCCGTTCGCCTCTCCCGGCCGCGGCGGGCGCGTCGTGAAAGACACCGAGAGGCTCACGCCCGCGTCGGCGGCCAGCAGCGCCCGGATCAGCGAGGACTTGCCGGCGCCCGAGGGCGCAGTGACGACGAAGACGAGGCCCGTCATTCGACGTTCTGCACCTGCTCGCGCACCTGCTCGATGGCGAGCTTCAACTCGAGCGCGCAATCGGCGATCTCGCGCGTGGCGGCCTTGGAGCCGAGCGTATTGGCCTCGCGGTTGAGCTCCTGGGCAAGGAAATCGAGC
>JBOIFE010000061.1:0-2990 GCA_050741015.1 Burkholderiales bacterium
CTCGACCAGGTTCTCCTTGCGCGAGCGGTCGCCCTTGTACATGCCGCCCAGCTGCGGGACGGTGACATGGCTCTCGTCGATGAACATCAGCGCGTCGGCCGGCAGGTAGTCGATCAGCGTCGGCGGCGGCTCGCCCGCCTTGCGTCCCGAGAGATGGCGCGAGTAGTTCTCGATCCCCTTGCAGAAGCCGAGCTCGACCAGCATCTCGAGATCGAACCGCGTGCGCTGCTCGATGCGCTGGGCCTCGAGCAGGCGGCCCGCCTGCTGGAAGAAGTCGATGCGCTCGCGCAACTCGACCTTGATGGCCTCGATCGCCCGCAGCGTGGTCTCGCGCGGCGTGACATAGTGGCTCGACGGATAGACCGTGAAGCGCGCCATGCCGTGCAGCACGCGGCCGGTCAGCGGGTCGAAGACCTGCAGGCGCTCGATTTCGTCCTCGGCGAGCGAGATGCGCACCGCGTGCTCGGCGTGCTCGGCCGGGAAGACGTCGATCACGTCCCCGCGCACGCGAAAGGTGCCGCGGCGGAAGTCGAGCTCGTTACGCTCGTATTGCATCGCTACCAGCCGGGCAATCACGTCGCGCTGCGAGGCTTTCTCGCCCTGGCGCAAGTGGAGGATCATGCCGTGGTATTCCGACGGGTCGCCGATGCCGTAGATCGCCGATACGGTGGCAACGATGACCACGTCGCGGCGCTCCATCAGCGACTTGGTCGCCGACAGGCGCATCTGCTCGATGTGCTCGTTGATCGACGAGTCCTTCTCGATGTAGAGGTCGCGCGCCGGGACGTAGGCCTCGGGCTGGTAGTAGTCGTAGTACGAGACGAAGTATTCGACGGCGTTCTCGGGAAAGAACTCCCTGAACTCCGCATACAGTTGCGCCGCCAGCGTCTTGTTGGGCGCCAGCACGAGCGCCGGGCGGCCCAGGCGCGCGATCACCTGCGCCATCGTGTAGGTCTTGCCCGAGCCGGTCACCCCGAGCAGCGTCTGGAAGGCCAGGCCGTCGGCGATGCCGGCGGTCAGCGCCTCGATCGCCTCCGGCTGATCGCCGGCCGGCGCGAACGGTTCGTTCAGGCGGTAAGGGCTGTTGGGAAACGTCGTGGCCACGGGTAGAATCGCGACGTCGAAGTGAACATTCGAGTCTAGCAGATGAACGCCCCGCAGCAGCCCTCTCCCCTGGCCACCCTTCAGCTGGCGCCGAAGGATCCGATCCTCGGCATTACCGAGCTGTACGTCGCGGACAAGAACCCGAACAAGGTCAACCTCGGCGTCGGTGTGTACTACGGCGACGACGGCAAGGTCCCGCTGCTGGAGTGTGTGCGGCGCGCTGAGCAGCTGCGCACGGGCGGCGCCGCGCCCAAGACCTACCTGCCGATCGACGGGCTGGCTGCCTACGATCGTGCGGTGCAGGAGCTGCTGTTCGGTGCCGGTGCGCCGGTGCTGAAAGAGGGCCGCGTGGTCACGGTGCAGACGCTGGGCGGCACGGGCGGGCTGCGCGTCGGCGCGGACCTGATGAAGCTCATCGATCCCGCGGCCCAGGTGCTGATCAGCGAACCGAGCTGGGAAAACCACCGGGCGCTTTTCACTGCCGCGGGTTTTCGCGTCTCGGCCTATCCCTACTACGATGCGCGAACGCACGGCGTGGACTTCGAGGGCATGCTGCGGGCGCTCGATGGCGCCGCGCCCGGCTCACTCGTTGTCCTCCATTCGTGCTGCCACAATCCGACGGGCGTCGACCTCGATCAGGCACAGTGGCGCCGGGTGCTTGCCGTCGTCAAGTCGCGGCGGCTGGTGCCGTTCCTCGACCTCGCCTACCAGGGGTTCGCCGAGGGCATCGACGCCGATGCCTTCGCACCGCGCCTGTTCGCGGCCGAGATGCAGCCGGTGCTGCTCTCGAGCTCGTTCTCAAAGTCATTCTCGCTCTATGGCGAGCGCATCGGCGCCTTTAGCCTGGTCACGGGCGGGGCGGACGAATCGGCGCGCGCGCTGTCGCAGCTCAAGCATCTGGTACGCACCAACTATTCGAGCCCACCAACCTACGGCTGCGAGATCGTCGCGCGCGTGCTGTCCACGCCCGAACTTCGCTCACTCTGGGAGCAGGAGCTCGGCGGGATGCGCGAGCGCATCAAGGCCATGCGCAAGGCGCTGGTCGAGGCCCTGGCTGCGCGCGTGCCGGGTGCCGACTTCGGATTCGTGGCCCGCCAGCGCGGCCTGTTCTCGTACTCGGGTCTCAGCAAGGCGCAGGTCACGCGATTGCGCGAGGAGTTCTCGGTCTACGCGATCGACACCGGACGCATCTGCGTCGCGGCGCTGACTTCGGGCAACATCGGCTACGTCGCGGACGCCATCGCGAAGGTAATCCGGTAAAATTGCGGCCGTTCCGGATCCCCGATAGCTCAGTTGGTAGAGCGACGGACTGTTAATCCGCAGGTCCCAGGTTCGAGCCCTGGTCGGGGAGCCAAGCAGATGTAAACCTGGGCACGCCGGCCTCTAGCGCCGCGCGCCCAGGATGCGCGACAGGAACGCCCGCGTGCGTTCCTGCCTCGGGTGCGACAGGATTTCCGCCGGCGGGCCCGATTCCACGATGACGCCCGCGTCCATGAAGGCGACCGTGTCGCCTGCGTCGCGCGCGAACGCCATTTCATGGGTCACGACGATCATCGTCATGCCGTCCTCGACCAGGGCGCGCATCACGTTCAGCACCTCGCCCACGAGCTCGGGATCGAGCGCCGAGGTCGGCTCGTCGAACAGCAGCAGCTTCGGCCGCATGGCCAGCGCGCGCGCGATCGCCACGCGTTGCTGCTGCCCGCCCGACAGGCGGCTCGGGTAGGCGTGCGCCTTGTCCTGCAGGCCGACGCGCTCGAGCAGCGCGAGCGCTCGCTCGCAGGCCTGCGCGCGCGGCTCTCCGCGCACCGTGAGCGGCGCCTCGATGACGTTTTCCAGCGCGGTCAGGTGCGGGAAAAGGTTGAAGCGCTGGAACACCATGCCGATGC
>JBOIFE010000062.1:0-7230 GCA_050741015.1 Burkholderiales bacterium
CTCGCCAATATCCTGTTCTTTGCCTATCCGGCGCCGTTGGTCAGCGCAGCGACGGTGGCGGCGAAGTCTTTGTTCTGACGCGCTCACGCGCGCAACCGAGATGAACCGCGAAGCCACGGGCGCCGCGAGCGGCAGCGTCGCGGTCTCGGCCATCAGCTGTAGTTGAGGCCCATGGATTCGCGCACGTCGCGCATGGTCTCGCGCGCGAGCTTGCGCGCGCGCTCGCCGCCGTCGGCGACGATGCTCTTCACCAGCGTCGGGTCGTCGAGGTAGACCTGCGCGCGCTCGCGCATCGGCGCGAGTTCGGCGAGCACCGCGTCGATCACCGGCTGCTTGCACTCGAGGCAGCCGATGCCCGCCGTCGTGCAGCCCTGGCGCACCCAGGCGCGCCGCGCCTCATCGGAATAGACCTGGTGCAGCGACCAGACCGGGCACTTCTCCGGCGTACCCGGGTCGCCGCGCTTCACTCGCGCGGGGTCCGTGGGCATGGTGCGGATCTTCTTCGCCACGGACTCCGGCGCCTCGCGCAATCCGATCGCATTGCCGTAGGACTTCGACATCTTCTGGCCGTCCAGCCCCGGCAGCCGCGCGGCCTCGGTGAGCAGCGCCTCGGGCTCGACCAGGATCTTGCGGCCACCGCCCTCGAGCCAGCCGTAGAGCCGCTCCCGGTCCCCGCGCGCCAGGTTCTGCTGCTCCTCGAGCAGCGCCTGCGCACGCTTGAGCGCATCGCCGTCGCCGCTCTCGAGGAACTTGGTGCGCAGCTCATTCAGCAGTCGCAACTTCTTCGTGCCCATCTTCTTCACCGCGGCCTTCGCCTTGTCTTCGTAGCCTTCTTCGCGCCCATACAGGTGGTTGAAGCGGCGCGCGATCTCGCGGGTCATCTCGACGTGCGGCACCTGGTCCTCGCCCACGGGCACGAAGCGCGCGCGATAGATCATGATGTCGGCCGACTGCAGCAGCGGATAGCCGAGGAAGCCATAGGTGGCGAGGTCGCGGTCCTTCAGCTTCTCCATCTGGTCCTTGTAGGTCGGCACGCGCTCGAGCCAGCCGAGCGGGGTCATCATCGACAGCAGCAGGTGCAGCTCGGCGTGCTCCTGGATATGCGACTGCACGAACAGGATCGCCTGGCTCGGATCGACGCCGGCGGCCAGCCAGTCGACCACCATCTCCCAGGCGTTCTGCTCGACGCGCCCGGGGCGCTCGTAGTCGGTGGTGAGCGCGTGCCAGTCGGCGACGAAGAACAGGCACGGATACTCCGTCTGCAGGCGCACCCAGTTCTTCAGCACGCCGTGGTAGTGGCCGAGGTGCAGCGCGCCCGTCGGGCGCATGCCGGAGAGGACGCGGGTCTCGAACACGCTCAGAACTGGAACACCGCGCCGATGACCTGGTAGGACGCGTGCACCACCGGGTTCAGCAGCACGCCGAGATAGCCGCTGACCAGCAGCAGCAGCAGGATCGGAAACCCCCACGGCTCGAGCCGCGCATACTGGCCCGCCATGCGGCTCGGCAGCAGGCTGGCGAGAATGCGGCCGCCATCGAGCGGCAGCACGGGCAGCAGGTTGAGCACCATCAGCACGACGTTGACCTGGATTCCGGCCACGCCGATGAGGTGCATCGGCATGCTGAATGCGGAGACCGGCAGCACGTCCGTGGCCTTGAGCAGCAGCGCCCAGCCGAGCGCCATCGCCAGGTTTGCCGCCGGGCCCGCGGCCGCCACCCACAGCATGTTCTGCCGCGGGCGCCGCAGCGCCGAGTAGTTGACCGGTACCGGCTTGGCCCAGCCGAACAGGTAGCCCGCGCCGCCCGCGAGCTTGGCGGCGACGAGGATCGCGATCGGCACCGCGATGGTGCCGACCAGGTCGATGTGGCGCAGCGGGTTGAGGCTGATCCGGCCCTGCGCGTGCGCGGTCATGTCGCCGAAATGCCGCGCCACGTAGCCGTGGGCCGCCTCGTGCAGCGTGATCGCGAACAGCACCGGCAGGGCGTAGATCGCGATCGTCTGGACGAGCAGGTTGAAGTCCATCTTGGGCGGACAAAGTTTATCAGAGCACGGCAGCCGGCCCGAAGAGCTCGAGCGCGCCCTTGCCCACGCGCATGACGACGGCCGATTCACCGGTGAGATCGACCACCGTGCTCGGCTCGGTGCCGCAGGCGCCGCCATCAACGACGAGGTCGAGCTCGTGCTCGAGCACGGCGCGGATCGCCCGTGCGTCGGCGAGCGGTGCGGCGCTTCCCGGCAGCTGCAGCGTCGCAGAGAGCATGGGCTCGCCGAGCTCCGCCAGCAGCGCGCGCGCCACGGCGTGCGCGGCAATTCGCGCGCCGATCGTCTTGCGGTTCGGATGCAGCAGGCGGCGCGGCACTTCGCGGGTTCCGCGCAGGATGAACGTGTACGGGCCGGGGGCGGCGGCCTTCAGCAGCCGGAACTGCGCGTTGTCGTACACCGCATAGGCCGCGAGCTGCGACAGGTCGAGGCACATGAGCGTCAGGTGATGCTTCTCATCCACGCCACGCACGCGCCGCAGGCGTCGCAGCGCATCGGCGTCGCCAAGGTGGCACCCGAGCGCATAGCAGGAGTTGGTCGGGTAGGCGATGAGCCCGCCGCGGCGAACGATCTCCGCCGCCTGCCGGACGAGTCGCGCCTGCGGATGCGTCGGGTGGACCGCGAAATACTGGGCCAAGCGCTCACAGCCCCCAGGCGCGCCAGACCGGGCGCAAGGACGGGTCGAGCGGCGGCAACGTGCCGAACTCGGCGCCCTCGTCGGGCCCGTGGAAATCCGATCCGCGCGAGGCGGCGAGATCGTACTGGCGCGCGACCGCGGCGAAGAGGCGATATTGCTCCGGCGTGTGGCTGCCGGTCACCACCTCGATCGCGGCGCCGCCGGCGCCGATGAATTCGAGCAGCAAGCTGTCCAGCGCGCCCGGCGACAGTCCGTAGCGTCCGGGATGCGCGAGCACCGCCTGCCCGCCGGCCGCGCGGATCCAGGCCAGCGCGTCGCCGAGCGACACCCACTCGTGCGGCACGTAGCCCGGCTTGCCCGGAACGAGAAAGCGGCGGAACGCCTCCTTGCTCGTCTTCACGACCCCGGCTTCCGCCAGAAATCTCGCAAAGTGCGTTCTGCCCACCATGGCCGGATTTTCCGCATGCTTCATTGCGCCCTCGAACGCGCCCTCGACGCCCGCCGCCGCCAGGTCGCGGGAGATGCGGCGCGCGCGTTCCACGCGCCCCCCGCGCACGCGCTCCAGACCGGCACGCAGGACCGCGTTCCCGGGATCGATGCGCAGGCCCACCACGTGCAGCGTGCTCCCGCGCCAGGTCACGGAGATCTCCACGCCGTCGACGAACTGCATCCCCTCGCGCGCGGCCGCCTCGCGCGCCTCCGCCAGGCCGCTCAGCTCATCGTGGTCGGTGAGCGCCCAGACAGCGACGCCCGCGCGCGCCGCGCGCCGTGCGACGTCGGCGGGCGGCAGTGCGCCATCGGAGGCGCGCGAATGACAGTGCAGGTCGATGTTCATGGCGCGCCGAGGAATTCGTCGATCAGGGTCGCCACGCGCTCGGGCTGGTCATGATGGAGCATGTGCCCCGCGTCGGGCACCGTAGCGTAGCGCAGGTCGCGGAACGCCGCGCGCCGCTCGGCGTGCTCGCCGGCGCTCAAGCCGATGCGCCTCAGCGTGTCCGACTGCGCCGCATCGACCCACAGCACTCGCGCGGTCACCTGCGCCCAGCAGGCTCGCGTCTCCTCGTAGCGGTACAGCACCGGATACACGATCTTGTGCGCGGGATCGCCCCGCAGCAGCACGCGCCCGTCGGCGGTCTCGCGCCCCCAGTGGCGCGCGAGGAACTCCGCGCGCTCGCGCGGCAGGCGCGGATTGTTCTTTTGCAACCGGTCGGCGAGCGCGCCAAAATCGCCGTAGGGCCGGAATCCGCTTGCCTGGTTCAGCTCGTCGAGCCAGCGCGCGTAGCGCGAGGGCGCCTGCTCGGGAAGCGCGATCGCCATGCCGAAGCCTTCGAGGTTCACCAGGCGCCGCACGCGCGCCGGGCGCACGCCGGCGTAAAGGCAGGCCGCGTTGCCGCCCAGGCTGTGGCCCACGAGATCCACGGCCCCCTCGGGCTGCAGGCGTTCCAGCAGGCAGTCGAGGTCCGCGACATAGTCGGGAAACCAGTAGCAGTCCGAGCGTCCCCAGTCGGTGAGCCCGTAGCCGCGCCAGTCGGGCGCGTAGACGTCCCAGCCTCCCTTGAGGGCGTCGACCATGAACTGGAAAGACGCCGAGACGTCCATCCAGCCGTGCAGCAGCAGCACGCGGCGCGCCTCGTCGCCGGGCCAGTGGCGCACGTGATAGCGCAGGCCGCGCACGTCGAAATACAGCGATTCGCTCGTCTTCATGAGGGCATCGGGAGCAGAAAGTTGGCGTCCTGCCGGTATCATAGCCAAGCGCCATGCCCACCTACGTGATCGGAGACCGCCGCGTCGAGTTCATCGGCGCGCACCACTACATCGCTCACGACGCGACGCTCGTCGGCGCCATCACGCTGCACGACGAGGCGAACATCTGGTTCAAGGTCGTGATCCGCGCCGAGAACGACGTCGTGCGCATCGGCGCCGGCACCAACGTGCAGGACGGCTCGGTGCTGCACGTGGATCCCGGCTTCCCGCTCACGCTCGGCGAGCGGGTCAGCATCGGCCACAAGGCCATGCTGCATGGCTGCACGGTCGGCGACGGCAGCCTGATCGGCATCAACAGCGTCGTCCTCAACGGCGCGAAGATCGGGCGCGGCACCCTGATCGGCGCCAATACGCTCATCGCCGAGGGCAAGGAAATCCCCGAGGGTGTGCTCGTGGTGGGCTCGCCGGGCCGCATCGTGCGCGAGCTGCGGCCCGAGGAGCGGGCCGGGTTGCTCAAAATCGCCGACGGCTACGTCGAGCGGTCGCGGGCCTATCGCGCCGGCCTGAAGGAACTGCCGCTGCCGCCCTCGGCGCGATAAGTCACCGTCACTTCGGCGCCATGCGGATGGCGCCATCCAGGCGGATGGTTTCGCCGTTCAGCATCTCGTTCTCGATGATCGCGCGTGCGAGCTGCGCATACTCGACGGGCTTGCCCAGGCGCGAGGGGAATGGCACCTGCTTGCCGAGCGAATCCTGCGCCTCCTTGGGCAGGCCGAGCAGCATCGGCGTCTCGAAAATGCCGGGCGCGATGGTGCAGACGCGGATGCCGTTGCGCGACAGGTCGCGCGCGACTGGCAGCGTCATGCCGACCACGCCCCCCTTGGAAGCCGAGTACGCGGCCTGGCCGATCTGGCCGTCGTAAGCCGCGACCGAAGCGGTATTGATGATCACGCCCCGCTCGCCGGCCGCATTCGGGCCCGCCTTGACCATCGCATCGGCCGCGAGCCGGATCATGTTGAACGTGCCGATCAGGTTCACGGTCACCACGCGCGCGAAGCGCGCGAGGTCGTGCGGGGCCTCCTTGCCAACTGTGCGCTCCGCGAGCGCAATGCCCGCGCAATTGACCAGCACGTGCAGCCCGCCGAACTCCTTCAGCGCGAGCGCGACCGCCGCCTTGCCGTCGGCTTCGGCCGTCACGTCGCACTTCACGAACCGGCCGCCGAGCTCCTTTGCGAGCTTCTCGCCCGCCTCGGCCTGCATGTCGGCGAGCACGACCTTGCCGCCGTTGTCGGCCGCCATGCGCGCGGTGGCCGCGCCCAGGCCCGACGCGCCGCCCGTGACCAGGAAAACGCTGTTCTTGATTTGCATATGCGCCTCGAGGGAGGAGGAGGCGCGATTATAATTCACGCCCTTGATGACGCTGCGGCTCGCCTTCGGCCTCGAATTCGAGGACCTCTACGACAGGGACGGACTGCGGCGGCTCGACGCCGAGTTCCTGCAATTTCTTGCAGAAGCCGATCCGGCGCTGTGCGCGCGCCTCGCGGCCGCGCGTGCGAACCCACCCTCGGGCAAGGACGAATCCGAGCTGCTGATCGCGCTCGCGCCGCACGCCGAAGACTTTCTTGCGCGGCTGTTCGGCATCGAGCCGGAGGTACAGGCACTCGCGGCGCGCCACCACGAGCTGGCGCCGCTCTACGCCGTGAAGCGCCTCTTCGTCCAGCGGCGCGCACTGCACAAGGTGAAGCCCGAGGACGCGAGGCCCGAGGGCTACGCGTTCACCACCGAGCTCGACTTCGCGCGCCAGGTCACCGAGTGGCAGACGGACGAAGCCGCGAATGCCGCCGCCCTCGAGGGGGCGGCGCGCTACGCCGCCTGGGCCGCGACCGCGCCCGAAGGGCGCGCGAAGCACAAGGCCGGCGTGCTGTTCAAGGCGCCGCACAAGCTCGACGTCATGCGCCTCGTGCCGGCGCAGCCCGAGATCCGGCATCGCGAGGGCTTCGCGCTTACCGATCGCGGCACCGATCTCGTGGGCGCGCTCGACCAGGCCCACTACTGTATCTGGTGCCACGAGCAGGGCAAGGACTCCTGCGCCAAGGGATTGCGCGAGAAGTCGCCGGCGACCGGATTCAAGCAAACGGTGTTCGGCGTGCCGCTCGCGGGCTGCCCGCTGGAGGAGAAGATCTCCGAGTTCCACCTCGTGAAGGCACGCGGCCAGCCCATCGGCGCGCTCGCCGTGATCGCCGTAGACAACCCGCTCGCCGCCGCGACCGGGCACCGCATCTGCAACGACTGCATGAAGTCCTGCATCTACCAGAAGCAGGACCCGGTCGACATCCCGCAGGCGGAGACGCGCACGCTGAAAGACGTGCTCGAGCTGCCCTGGGGATTCGAGATCTATTCGCTGCTGACGCGCTGGAATCCGCTGAACCTGCGGCGGCCGCTGCCCAAGCTGGCGACCGGCAAGCGCGTACTGGTGGTGGGGATGGGGCCGGCGGGATTCACGCTCGCGCATCACTTGCTCAACGACGGGCACACGGTGGTGGCGATCGACGGCCTCAAGATCGAGCCGCTGGATGCGGCGATTTCGGGTGTCGATGCGCTGGGCAACCGGCAGGCGTTCAATCCCATCAAGGACATTTCCGAATTGCGCGAGCCGCTCGACGAGCGCACCATGGCCGGCTTCGGCGGCGTGGCCGAATACGGCATCACCGTGCGCTGGAACAAGAACTACCTGAAGCTGGTGCGCCTGCTGCTGGCCCGCCGCGCGAGTTTCGCCATGGCCGGCGGCGTGCGTTTCGGCGGCGGCGCCACGCTCTCCATCGATCAGGCTTTCGCGATGGGCTTCGAT
>JBOIFE010000063.1:0-16018 GCA_050741015.1 Burkholderiales bacterium
GTCGCCAAGGAATACTGCACCTGCAGCATCGAGGAGGACTGCGTGCTGATCCTGTCGGAATTCGCCGGCGCCGCCTCGCAGCTGTACCGCGGCGCGCTGCTGGTCAATCCCTACGACATCGAGGGCGTGGCCGACACCATCCGCCGCGCCTGCGGCATGAGCGCCGAGGAACGCCACGCGCGCATGCGGCGCATGCGCCATTCGATCCGCGAGTACGACGTGTTCTGGTGGGTGGACTCGTTCCTGCGCGCGGCGATCACCAAGGACCTGCGCGCCTTCCCGCAGCCGGTCGGCCGCGCCGAGGAGGACGCGACGGAGTACCAGCTGCCGTTCTAGCGACGGCGGCGCGCGCGAGCAGAAAGCTCGCCGCGTTCCACGACTGCCCGCGCATGCCGCGCGGCACGCCGGTCAGGCCGTAGAGCCATTCGTTGAAGCCCCAGTCGTCGAGCGCGTTGGCTCGAGCGACGGCGATGAGCGCGCGGCGCGCGCGCGCCGTCTCACCGATTGCCGCGAGCGCGGCCACCCACAGCCCGCCCGCGAACGGCCAGATGCCGCCGTTGTGGTACTGCCAGGGAAAGTTCTGCCGGTGCCGCGCGAGGTACGGCCGCCAGGCAGCGCTTGCCTCCTCGATCGGACGGCAGACCGCGCGCACCGGATAGGGCAGGTCGGCGTGCTCGCGCGCGATCGCCGCAAGCACGCGGCGCGCGCGACGCGGGTCGGCCACGCCGTAGAGCACCGCGAGCAGGTTGCCGAGGACGTCGCCCTCGTCGCCGAACTGCGCGAGATTGAGGTAGGAGACGTAGAGCTCGGGCAGCGACGCGCGCCGGCGCGGCTCGTCGGCAAGGAGGCGCGCACGCCGTTCTTTGAGGGACGCGCGGTCTCGCGGATACATCATGCGGTTGATCGACGCGCGCGTCGCGGCGGCGTCGCGCGGCGCGTAGCGTCGCTGCGCCGCGTACCACAGGACGTTCGTATAGAGCACGAAGCCGGTGCGCGGCATGATGTCGGCCCAGTCGCTCGCCTCGTTTTGCTGCAGCAGGCGCCACTGCGGATGCTCCTGGGCGCGCAGCCAGCCGAGCGCGCGGGCACAGCGCGCCGCGAAGCGCCGTCGCAGCCCGAGGAAGTCGACCGCGAGCAGCCACCAGAGCGTCGCGTCGATGCAGCCGACATACCAGAAGTCGCCCGCCGCGCCGCGCGAGCGCACGAGCTTCGGGATCTGGCCGTTCGACGCCTGGCGCGAGGCGAGGGTGGCAAGGCCCGCGGCCGCGCCGCGGGCGAGGTCGGGCTCGCCCGAGAGCGCCATGCCGAGCGCGCAGATCGAGGCATCACGGCCGAACACTGCGTCGTAGCTGCGCTCCTTCGCGCGCGGCACGGGCGTCGCCGCGCGAATGCCCGCGGGGCCGAGATTCGCGCGCAGCAGCGCGATCGCGCGGTGGCGGCACGCCTCGACCAGGGCTTCGCTCACACGAGCCCTTCAAAGGGTTGCACCTGGATCGCCTCGCCCGGCTGCACGCGACCGCGCGCGTGCTCGAGCACGATGAAGCAGTTGGCCTCGGCCATCGAGCGCAGCACGCCCGAGCCCTGCGGGCCAGTGCCGCGCACCTTGAGTGCGCCGTCCTCGCGAAACAGCACGCCGCGTTGGTACTCGGTGCGCCCGGGCACCTTGCGCAGCACCTCGGCGGCGCGCGCCTCGAGCAGCGGGGGCGCGCAGTCGCCCGCGCGCCCCGCCATGACGAGCAGCGCCTCGCGCACGAACTGGTAGAACGTGACCATCACCGCAACCGGATTGCCGGGCAGGCCGAACAGGAACGCCTCGCCGATGCGGCCAAAGGCCATCGGCCGCCCGGGGCGCATGGCAATGCGCCAGAAGAGCGCCTCGCCGAGCTTGGCCATCATCGGCTTGACGAAATCGGCCTCGCCCACCGATACGCCGCCCGTCGTGATGATCGCATCGCTCGCCTTCGCGGCCTCGCGAAACGCCGCCTCCAGCTTCTCCGGGTCGTCGCGCACCACGCCGAGGTCGCGGATCTCGACCCCGAGCCGCGCGAGCATGCCGTGCAGCGTGTAGCGGTTGGAATCGTAGACTTCGCCCGCCCGGAGCGGCGTGCCGATCGAAACGAGCTCGTCGCCGGTGGAGAAGAAGGCGACGCGCACGCGGCGCCGCACGGCCACCTCGCCGATGCCGAGCGAGGCGACCAGGCCCAGCTCGGCGGGCCCGAGCGGCTGGCCGGGGTGGAGCACCGCGACGCCCTTTTTCAGGTCCTCGCCGGCATACCGTACGTTCTGCCTCGCCTTCTGGCCTGCAGGGATCGTCACCTTCGACCCGTTCACCTTGACCACTTCCTGCACGACCACTGTGTCAGCGCCCGCCGGCATCACCGCGCCGGTGGTGACGCGCACGCACTGGCCGGCGCCGAGCGCGCCCGCAAACGCCTTGCCCGCGAGCGCCGCGCCCATTTCTTCCAGCACCGTTGCGTCCTGCCCGAGGTCGGCGAAGCGCACCGCGTAGCCGTCCATCGCCGTGTTGTCGTGTCCCGGCACGTCGATCGCCGGGACGATGTCCTCGGCAAGGATGCGCCCCAGCGCCGCGCGCACTGGCACGCGCTGGAGCTCCTTCACCGGCTGCAGGCAGGCGCGGATCGCCGCGCGCGCCTTGTCCACGTGCAGCGCGTCGGGATCGTAGCCCTCGATTGCCTGCGCAATCTCGATGATGCGCTTCATGCGTCCTTCAACTCTTCGCGCGTGTTGATGTTGCGGAAGGCGTCGGCCTCGTCGTCGAAGGAAACCTCGACCACTTTCAGGCTTGCGTACCAGGCGTCGATCTTGCGGCCACCGCCGGCGAGGAATTTTTCGAGGTGCTCGCGCACGGAGCGCCGCACGAGTGAAAACACCGGGTGCGCCTGCGTGCCGGTCCTGGCCACCGCGAGTTCGTTCGCGCCCAGCGCCTGGCGCAATCGCGCGACGAGGTCGGCCGGCAGGAACGGCGAGTCGCAAGGCACCGTGACGGCGAGCGGGTGGCGCACCGCGGCGAGCCCGGCGTGCAAGCCGGCCAGCGGCCCGGCGAAGCCGCCGACCTCGTCCGCCACGACCCGGCGGCCGAAGCCCGCGTAGGCCTCCAGGTTCTGGTTGGCGTTGATCACGATTTCGTCGACCTGCGGCGCGAGCCGCTCGAGGACCCAGTCCACCATCGGGCGGCCGTGCAGGGGCACCAGGCCCTTGTCCACCCCGCCCATGCGACGGCCCTGGCCGCCAGCTAGGACTATTCCTGAAACAGCATCCATGCCGCGGATTCTACGAGGTAAGCTAGCTTCATGACCCAGAACCGCTGGCTGCTTCCCTTCCTCAACCTCGGGCACCTGCTCGATCACCTGTCGATGCTGGTCTTCCCGACCGCGGTGGTGGCGCTCGCGCGCGAGTGGGGCGTGTCGTACTCTGCGCTGCTGCCCATGGCGATCGGCGGCTTCATCGCCTTCGGCGCGTTCGCGATTCCCGCGGGCTGGCTTGCCGACCACTGGAGCCGCTACCGGGTGCTTGCGATCTTCTTCTTCGGCATCGGCGCGTCGCTCTTCCTCACCGGCTTCGCGCGTGAGCCCTGGCACATCGCCGTCGGCCTCACCGTGACGGGGGCCTTCGCCGCGATCTACCACCCCGTGGGCATCGCGATGCTGGTGTCTTCCAGCAAGCAGATGGGCCGAGTGCTGGGATGGAACGGGCTGTGGGGGAACCTCGGCCTCGCCACAGCCGCGCTCATGACGGGCGCTCTGGTGGACTACGCGGGCTGGCGCGCGGCGTTCTTCGTGCCCGGGCTCGTCTGCATCGCCGCGGGCGTCGCGTTTCTCCTGCTGGTGAAGGATCCCGGGCGCGTGGCGAAGAGCTCGAGAGGCATCGGCCTGCACATCGACATGCGCACGATGGCGCGCATCTTCACGGTGCTGCTCGTCGCGACCGCCTGCGGCGGCATCATCTTCAATTCCACCACGGTGTCGATGCCCAAGCTGTTCGACGAGCGCCTGCACGCGCTCACGCAAACCAACTTCGGCATCGGCGCGCTTGTCGCGGTGGTGTATGCGATCGCCGCCTTCGCCCAGGTCGCGATGGGCGCGCTCATCGATCGCTTCGAGCTTCGGCGCCTGATGATCGGCGTCGCGCTGACGCAGATCCCGCTGCTCGCGCTCGCGGCGAACCTGCAGGGCTGGGCGATGCTGGGCGCAGCGGTGGTGATGATGCTCGCGGTGTTCGGCCAGATCCCGCTCAACGACGCCATCGTCGGCAAGTACTGCGCCGACGAGTATCGCGCGCGCGTGCTGGCGGTGCGCTACGTGGTGTCGCTCGGCGTCGCCTCGGTGGGCGTGCCGCTGGTCGCCGTGCTGCACAACACGCACGGCGGCTTCGGCAGCATGTTCCTCGTGCTTGCCGCGCTCGCGGGCGGCATGCTGCTCGCGAGCCTTTTCTTCCCGTCGCGCGACGCGCTGGCGGCGAGCAGGATGCGTGCGGAGCAGCCCGCGACCGCCTAGGGAGCGCTTGCGCGCTCAGTTTGAAGTTTGTTCAACCACGCGAGAGGAGAAACCATGAAACGTGCTTCGAGATTCGCAGCGGCGCTCATTGCGCTCGTTGCCCTGGCCAACGCGCCCGCCGCGCTGGCGCAGCAGAAATTCATCACCATCGGCACCGGGGGCGTCACCGGCGTCTACTACGCGGTCGGCGGCGCGGTGTGCCGCCTGATGAACAAGACCCGGGCGGAGACCGGATTGCGCTGCTCGGTCGAATCGACCGGCGGCTCGGTCTTCAACGTGAACGCCATCAAGTCCGGCGAGCTGGACTTCGGGCTGGCGCAGTCCGATGTGCAATTCAACGCCTACAAGGGGGAAGCCCAGTTCAAGGACAAGGCCGATCCCGACCTGCGCGCCGTGTTCTCGGTCCATCCCGAGCCGTTCACGGTTCTCGCGCGCAAGGAAGCCGGCGTGACCACGTTTGCCGACTTCAAGGGCAAGCGTTTCAACGTGGGCAATCCCGGCTCGGGCACGCTCGCCTCGATGGAAGAGCTGCTCAAGCAGATGAACTGGACCATGGCGGACTTCTCGCTTGCCGCGCACCTCAAGGCCGACGAGCAGGGCACCGCGCTCTGCGACAACAAGATCGACGGCTTCTTCTATGGCGTCGGCCATCCGTCGGCGGCCATCCAGGACCCGACGACCGTGTGCGGCGCCAAGCTCATCTCGCTCACCGGACCCGCGGTTGATGCGCTGATCAAGGCGCATCCGTATTACGCCAGGGCCGTAATCCCGGGCGGCCTGTATCCCGGCAATCCGAATCCCACCGAGACCTTCGGTGTACTCGCGACCATGGTGACGTCGTCAAAGGTTCCGGACGCCGTCGTCTACGACCTGGTCAAGGCCGTATTCACCAACTTCGACGAGTTCAAGAAGCTGCATCCGGCATTTGCCCATCTCGACCCGAGCGCCATGATCAAGAACGGGTTGTCAGCGCCGCTGCATCCGGGCGCAATCAAGTACTACAAGGAAAAGGGCTGGATGTAGCACTTGCATCGGGGGCGGCGACGAGCCGCCCCTTTTTTTGCCTGCGCGCAGGCGTGCGCGCTCCTGAGAGGCAAGATGACGCAGGACATTCAATCGGCTGGGACGCGCGAGGCGCTTGAAACCATGGTCGCCGAGGCGGACACCGGCGGCCGCAAGCCGATCGGTGCCGGCAAGGCGATTATTTTCGTCCTGGCGCTCGCCTGGGCCCTGTTCCAGCTCTGGTACGCCTCGCCGCTGCCCTACCTGTTCAATTTCGGCGTGGTCACTGACGGGCAAGCGCGCATCATTCATTTGACGTTCGCTTTCCTGCTGGCCTTCGCCACCTTCCCGGCGCTGAAGTCCTCGCCGCGCAACCGGATTCCGCTCGTGGATTGGGTCCTGGCGGCCCTGGCCATCTGCGCATCGTTGTACCTGCTTGTGTTCTACAGGGACATTGCGTTGCGGCCGGGCCTGCCGACTGTCGCCGATGTCGTGGTGTCGGTGATCGGCGTGGTTCTCCTGATCGAAGCGGCGCGCCGCGCCGTGGGCCCGGCGCTCGCCGTGATCGCCAGCATCATGCTGCTCTACGTTTTCGCCGGACCCTGGCTGCCGGGAATGCTCGGGCACAAGACCGTGACGCTTTCGCGCGCGGCCTCGCAGATGTGGCTCACCTCGGAGGGCATCTTCGGCGTCGCGCTCGGCGTCTCCACCAGCGTGGTGTTCCTGTTCGTGCTGTTCGGCAGCCTGCTGGAAAAGGCCGGCGCCGGAAACTATTTCATCCAGCTCGCCTTTGCCATGCTCGGGACCTTCCGCGGCGGGCCTGCCAAGGCGGGCGTCGTGGCCTCCGGCCTGACCGGCATGATCTCGGGCTCCTCGATCGCCAACACCGTGACCACCGGGACGTTCACGATCCCGCTGATGAAGCGCGTCGGCTATCCGGCGGTGAAGGCGGGCGCGATCGAATGCGCGGCCGGCGTCAACGGGCAGTTGATGCCGCCGGTCATGGGTGCGGCGGCGTTCCTGATTGCCGAATACGTCGGCATCACCTACGCGGAGGTCGTCAAGCACGCCTTCCTGCCAGCGCTCCTCACCTATGGCGCGCTGTTCTACATCGTCGACATCGAAGCCGCGAAGATGAACCTTCGCGGCCTGCCGCGCTCCTCGATCGCTTCATGGCGCCCTACGCTGCTGCGCGCGCTGATGACCGTCTGCGGCATCGTCGTGCTGAGCGGCCTCGTCTATTGGGGAATTGGCTGGATGAAGGTCGTATTCGGCCACGCGGCAGGCTGGGTTCTCGGCGCTGCCCTGACCTCAGCCTACGTCGGGCTCATCCGTTACAAGGCGCTGCGCGCCGATCTGCCGACGGACGACCCTTCAACGGCGATTCTGAAGGTGCCTGAATTCTTCCAGACCGCGCAGACCGGACTGCACTATCTCTTGCCGGTCGTCGTCCTCATCTGGTGCCTGATGGTGGAAGAAATGTCGCCCGGCCTCGCGGCATTCTGGGGCGCGGCGTTCCTGATCGTCATCATGCTTACGCAGCGCCCGCTGGCCGCGGCATTCCGCGGCGAGCACGCGTTCCGGGCGCGCTTGCGCGAAGGCTTCGACGATCTCATCGCCGCCCTGCAGGGGGCCTCGCGCAACATGACCTCGGTCGGCATCGCGACCGCCACCGCGGGCATCATCGTGGGAACCGTATCGCTCACCGGCATCGGCCTGGTCATGACCGAAATCGTCGAGACCGTGTCCGGCGGCAACCTGGTGATCATGCTGGCCATGACTGCGGTGATCTGCCTCATCCTCGGCATGGGCATGCCGACCACCGCGAGCTACGTCGTCGTCGCCACCTTGATGGCGCCGGTGCTGGTGGAGCTGGCCGCCCAGAACGATCTCGCCGTGCCGCTGGTAGCGGTGCATCTGTTTGTCTTCTATTTCGGCTTGATGGCGGACGTGACGCCGCCGGTGGGGCTCGCCGCCTATGCCGCGGCCGCGATTTCCGGCGCCGATCCGGTCAAGACCGGCGTGCAGGCGTTCCGCTACGAAATTCGCACGGGCCTGCTGCCCTTCATCTTCATCTTCAACACCGAGCTGCTGATGATCGACATCGGGAGCCTCGGTCACCTCGTCGTGGTCGTCGGCTGTTCGGTGGTCGCCATGGGCTGCTTCGTGGCGGCGACCCAGGGCTGGCTGCTGACGCGCAGCCGATGGTACGAGACGGCCGTGCTGCTCCTGATCAGTTTCACGCTGTTCCGGCCGGGATACTGGCTCGATAACCTGCAGGCGCCGTTTACACCGCAGGCCGCTTCCGGAATCGTCGAGGTCGCGGCATCCACGCCGCAAGGCGCGACCATGCGCTTTCGCGTCAAGAGCCAATCGCGCGCCGGCAACGACGTCGAGAAGCTGGTGCGCCTGACGATACGGTCCGGCAAGACCGGCGTCGAGCGATTGCGCGACGCCGGGCTCACGATCTCGACGCTCGGCGATCGCATCTCCGTGCTGGCCGCGCGATTCGGCAGCCAGGCGGCGAAATACGGCCTGGCGCCGGGCGACGAAGTCACCGCGGTGCTCGTCCCGGCGCATCGGCCGAACCGCTATTGGTTCGCGGTGCCGGCCCTGCTTGCGCTGGGCCTCATTGTCGCGCTGCAACGCCGCCGAACTGCAAGAGCTCCCTAGGCGGCCTTCTTGTAGCTGTCGAGCTTGACCCGCTCGCGTTCGAGCGCGGCGGCCATCGGCGGCGCCTGCATCGCGCGCTCGACGTAGGCCTTCAGCGAAGGCAGCGAATCCGGGTCGATGCCGGCGGAGCCGCCCCAGCGCAGGAGCGTGAAGGCGTAGGCATCGTGGAAAGAGATGCGCTCGCCGAACCAGTAAGGCGAGGCGCCTTTCGTCCACTCCTGGATGCGCTCGAGGTGCTTGCGGAATTGCGCGGGCGCGACGCGCTTCAACTCGGCCTGCGCGCTTTCCGATTCGGCGAAGTTGCTCGAGCGGAACCAGCGCGTGAAAGTCGGGTGAACGGTGTTGTTCATCCACGCGAGCTGCGAGAGGGCCTGCGCGCGCGCCCAGGCGTCGGCCGGCAGCAGGCCCGCCTTGGGAAAGGTCCGGTCGAGGTAATCGCAGATCGCGGCGATCTGGTTGAGCGGCTTGCCGTCCACCACCAGCACCGGCACCTGGCCGTTCGGATTCATCGCCAGGTACTCGGGCGTTTTCTGCTCGCCCTTGTGCAGCTTGACCAGCTTCGGTTCGTAGTCCTGGCCGGTCGCGGCCTTGATCGCCTCCAGCCCGACGTGCGGGACGAACGAGCAGGCGCCGGGGGCGAAATACAGTTCTAGCGTCATGTCCCCATCCTCCCAGGCTGACGACTCTACTTTACGTGCACCGTGATCGTGGCTCGCATCGCTGGCCCGTAGGACTTGTGGGCGAAGTCGGCGAACTGCAGCTGCAGCTTGTGCTTGCCGGGCGCGAGCTTCACCAGGGTCTCGGTCTGGCCCTTGCCGAAATGCAGGTGCTGGGCGTCGGACGGGACGACCTCGCCCTTGGGGATGGGCTTGGCGTCGATCAGCAGGTGGTGGTGCCCGCTGTTGGGCGTCTGGTCGCCCGCGGGCTTGACCTCCATGCCCTTCACGCCCATCACGACCTTGAACTCCTGCGGCACGGTGGCGCCGTTCTTGGGCTCGACAAAGAACACGTGCGGCTTGGTGTCCTTGGCGAATGCGATCGTGGAAAGGCCGGCGAGGAGCAGCGCGGCGAGGTAGGTTCTCATGGCAGTTACTCCTGGTGAATGGGCGGCACTGCGCACGGCCGGCCGCCTAAGCCGTCATCGTAGGCTGCGGTGCGATCCGCCGCAGCCGCTGCCGTCCCGTAAACGCGAGGTAATGCCGTCCGCTCGCGCGGCCGAGCATGGTCATGCCGACTTTCTGCGCGATTTCGTAGCCCATCTGCGTGAGACCCGAGCGCGAGACGAGGAACGGAATCGCCATCTGCGCGCACTTGATGACCATCTCCGAGGTCAGGCGACCCGTGGTGTAGAACACCTTGTCCGAGCCGTCGATCCCGCCGAGCCACATGTAGCCCGCGATCGCGTCGACCGCGTTGTGGCGGCCGACATCCTCCACGAACATCAGGATCTCGCCGTCGCGCGTGGCGAGCGCGCAGCCGTGCACCGCGCCGGCCTGCTTGTAGATGGTTTCGTACCGGCGCACTTTTTCGAGCAAGACGTAGAGCTGTTCGTCGCTGAGTGCCACGTCCTCGCGCAGCCGGACCTGATCGATCTCCGCCATCAGGTCGCCGAACACGGTGCCCTGGCCGCAGCCCGTGGTGACCGTGCGCTTGCCGGTTTTTTCCGCCAGCCCCTTCACGCCGCCCCGGGTGGTGACGGCGCAGGACCCGGTTTCCCAGTCCACCTGCACCGCCGCGATTTCGTCGAGCGAGCCGATCAGGCGCTGGTTGCGCAGGTAGCCGATGGCGAGTGCTTCGGGCGCATGCCCGAGCGTCATCAGCGTGACGAGCTCGCGCTTGTCCAGGTACAGCGTCAGCGGATGTTCGCCGGCAACCGACGTCGGCACCAGCTCGCCGCGCTCGTTGTAGGCCTCGACCTCGAACGTGGCCGGCTTCGCGGCGTCGGTGAGCTGCGGGCGGCGGGGCTCAGCCACCGATGTAGGACATCTCGATCTTGCGCGCGCGCGCCGTGTCGGCGGTGCGGATCTCGGAGTAGCGATCGCCGCGCGCGCGCCACACGACGGCGATTTCGTTGACCAGCTCGGCGTCGCCGGCGCCACGCCGGAGCAGCCCCTTGAGGTCGTGTCCCTGCTGCGCGAACAGGCAGGTGTAGAGCGACCCCTCGGCCGACAGCCGCAGCCGGTTGCAGCTCGAGCAGAACGCCTGCGTCACCGACGAGATGACACCGATTTCGCCCGCGCCGTCGCGGTAGCGCCAGCGCTCGGCGACTTCGCCTTCGTAGTTCGGGTCGGCGGGCTCGAGCGCGTAGCGCTCGCCGATGCGCTTCACGATTTCCGCCGAAGGCACCACGTCGTCCATGCGCCAGCCGTTGGTGCTGCCGACGTCCATGTACTCGATGAAGCGCACGATGTGCCCGCTACCGCGCCAGCGCTCGGCCATCGCGAGCACGTGGCCGTCGTTCACGCCGCGCTTGACCACCATGTTGATCTTGATCGGGCCGAGGCCGGCTTCGGTGGCAGCGTCGATGCCCTCGACAACCTTCGACACCGCGAAGTCCGCGTCATTGATCGCGCGGAAAGTCGCGTCGTCGAGCGAGTCCAGGCTCACGGTGACGCGCTTCAGGCCCGCCGCGGCGAGATCGCGCGCCTGCTTTGCGAGCAGCGAGCCGTTGGTGGTGAGCGTGAGATCGAGGCCCGGGATCTCCGCCAGCAGTGCGACGAGCCGGTGCAGGTCCCGCCGCACCAGGGGTTCGCCACCCGTGAGGCGCACCTTCTTCACGCCCAGGCCCGCGAATACGCGCGCGAGCCGCGCGATCTCCTCGAAGCTGAGGATCTCGGCCTGCGGCAGGAAGCGGAAACTCGAGTCGAACACCTCGCGCGGCATGCAGTAGACGCAGCGGAAGTTGCAGCGATCCGTCACCGAAATGCGCAGGTCGCGCAGGCCGCGGCCGAGCGTGTCGGCGAGCGGCCGGCCGTCGTACGCGGGCGCCGGCGCACGGGACGAGACGATCGGAAAAACCTTTTGCGTCATGGTGTTTTCCTGCTTCGGCCATCATAGCAAACGGCACTTATGAGCTATAGTTCCTGGGTGCAAAAATTCGCCTTCCCGGTGTCCGTGGTCATGCAGCGGCGCGAGATCGGGCATCGCTGGCAGAGCCACGTCTGGTCGCCCGTTTCGGTCGTGCCGGGCGCGGGCGAGGGGGCGCCGTCGATGATCGCCGAATCGCCGGGCATCACGCGTTGGCGGTATCCCGGCCACGAGATCCTGCTCCGGCTGACCGACGCCGACGGCTATTACCTCAATGTGACCACCGACGAGCCGAGCGTGTTCGTGCTCTGGCGCATGGAGGACGAGCGCGCGGTGCCGTGCTTCGTGACTGTCAGCTACAGCGAGGCGAGCAGCTGGATGGAAGGCGGCGAGAACGTCGACCGGGTGCCCATGCCGCCAGACATCTTCGCCTGGGTCAGCGATTACGTGGTGAAGAACTACCGGCCGCAGCCCAAGAAGAAGATCCGCCCGCGATCGTTCAAGAGCCCCGGGGACCGGGCTCGCAACTGATGGCCGGCGAGCGCGAAGATTTCCTGCGCCGCTGGTCGCGACGCAAGCAGGACGCCGCCGCCGCGCCGGCGCCGGCCGCGCAAGCCGCGCCGCCGCTGCCCGCGATTGACAGCCTGACATTCGATTCCGACTTCAAGGCGTTCATGCACGCCAAGGTCGACGCCGGGGTGCGCCGCGCCGCGCTGAAGAAGCTGTTCGCCGACCCGCGCTTCAACATCATGGATCGGCTGGACGTCTACATCGACGACTATTCGAAGGACGACCCGATCCCGCCCGCGATGCTGGCGGAGCTGCAGCGGGCCCGGTCGAAGCTGCCCGGGCGCGACCCGGAAAAGGCGCCGGCAGAGGCGCCAGCGCTGGAGGGCGAGACACCTGTCGCGCAGACGCCCGAGACAGCCGCGGCTGCGGAGACGAAGGACGACGGTGGCGCTGCAGGATAAGACGGTCAGGCTCTGCAGCTGCAACGGCACGATGGTGCTCGACGCGAAGGCGCTGGCCGCCGCGCTGAAGCAGGGCGCGCCGATCACGGTGCACACCGAGCTATGCCGGCGCGAGGCGGGCATTTTCAAGTCGGCGCTCGGCGAGCCGGAAGTGCTGGTTGCCTGCACGCAGGAGGCGGCGCTCTTCGCCGAGCTCGCCGAAGGCGTCGAATCGAAGGCGCGGCTCGACTTCGTCAACATCCGCGAGACTGCCGGCTGGTCGGCCGAGGGCCGCCGCGCGACGCCCAAGATCGCGGCGCTGATCGCCGCGGCGGCGCTGCCGGAGCCCGAGCCGGTGCCGAGCGTCGAGTACCGCTCGGGCGGGCAGGTGCTCGTGATCGGCCCCTCGGGCGCCGCGCTCGACTGGGCGCGACGGCTCGCCGATACGCTCGAACCGAGCGTGCTCATCACCGGCGTCGACGGTGGCGAGCTGCCGATCGAGCGCGACTACCCCGTGTGGTCCGGAAAGCCCGCGAGCGTGAGCGGCCACCTCGGCGCGTTCGAGGTCGAATGGCGACAGCAGAACCCGATCGATCTCGAGCTGTGCACGCGCTGCAACGCGTGCCTCGACGCCTGTCCCGAGAACGCGATCGACTTCACCTACCAGGTCGATCTCGAGCGCTGCAAGGCGCACCGCAAGTGCGTCGCCGCCTGCGGCGCGGTCGGCGCGGTGGACTTCTCGCGCGCCGACACGACGCGCCGCGAGACCTTCGACCTCGTGCTCGACCTGTCGCGCGAGCCGCTGCTCGCGATGCCGGACCTGCCGCAGGGCTACCTCGCACCGGGCGCGGACCCGCTTGCGCAGTCGCTGGCGGCCGCAAAACTCGCCCAGCTCGTCGGCGAGTTCGAGAAACCGCGCTTCTTCCACTACCGCGAGTCAATTTGCGCGCACGCGCGCTCGAAGGTCACCGGCTGCACGCGCTGCCTCGACGTATGCTCCACGGGCGCGATCCACGAGGACGGCGACCACGTGAAGGTGGATCCGCACCTGTGCGCGGGCTGCGGCGGCTGCGCCACGGTCTGCCCGTCGGGTGCGATGACCTACGCCTATCCCCGGGCGCCGGACCTCGGGCGGCGCCTGAAAACGCTGCTCGGCACCTACCGCGACGCGGGCGGCGCCAGCGCCTGCCTGCTGGTGCACGACCTCGAGGCGGGCCGCGCGCTCGTCTACGGCGCGGGCCGGCGCGCGATCCGCGGCGGACGTGGGCTGCCCGCGCGCGCGATTCCGTTTGGCGTGTTTCACGCGGCATCCGTCGGCATCGACGTGCTGCTCGGCGCGGTCGCCTGCGGCGCGAGCCAGGTCGCGATCGTCCTCGACGCGGACAAGCCCGACGGCTATGCCACGGCGCTCGAGGAGCAGATGCGCTTCGCCCAGGCGATCCTGTCGGGGCTCGGCTACGCGGGGCGCCACTTCGCGCTGCTGAGGCCGCGCGATGCGCGCGAGCTCGAGGCGCAGCTCTGGGCGCTCGAGCCTGCCGCCGCACCGGCGCAGGCGGCGACGTTCAATTTGTCGGCCGAGAAGCGAACCACGCTCGACCTCGCGCTCGATCATCTCGCGAAGCTCGCGCCGGCACCGCAGGAGTCGATCGCGCTGCCCGCGGGCGCGCCCTACGGCGCGGTCCAGGTCGACAAGGCGAAGTGCACGCTGTGCAAGGCCTGCATCGGCGCCTGTCCCGAGGGCGCGCTGCTCGACTCGCCGGAGACGCCGACGCTGAGGTTCATCGAGCGCAACTGCGTGCAGTGCGGGCTGTGCGAGCGCACCTGCCCGGAGGATGCGATCGGGCTCGTGCCGCGGCTCCTGCTCGGGCCTGCAGCCAGGCAGCCCGCGGTGCTCAACGAGGCGCAGCCGTTCAACTGCGTGCGCTGCGGCAAGCCGTTCGGCACGCGGCAGATGGTGGAGAACATGCTCGGCAAGCTCGGCTCGCATTCGATGTTCGGCGGCGAGGGCGGGCTGCGGCGGTTGCAGATGTGCGGCGATTGCCGCGTGGTGGACATGATGCAGAACACGAAGGAGCAGTCGATCCTCGACGTGCCGGGACGCAAGCGGTGAGCGCAACGATGCAGTTCGCGCCCACGGCCTCGCCGGAAGACCAGGCGCGCGCGCAGCTCTACGGGCTCGTGGCGCGACTGTTCCATTCGGCGCCCGACGCGCAGCTGCTCTCGGCGCTGGTGCACGCGCAAGGGTTCCGCGGCGCCGACGACGAGCGCACCGAGCAGGGCCGCGCGCTCGCCGGCGCCTGGGACGCGATGAGCGAGGCGTGCCGCAGCGCGTTTCCGGTCTTGCTCGCGCACGAGCACACGGCGCTCTTCGTTTCGGCGGGCCGCGCGGAAGTGACGCCCTACCTGATGCACTACGTGATGCGGTCCGAAAGCGAGACACCGCTCGTCGAGCTGCGGCGCCACCTCGAGTCGTGGAAGCTCGCGCGGCGCGAAGACGTGTTCGAGCCCGAGGACCACATCTCGTCGCTGTGCGAAATCATGCGATTTGCTATTGCGATGCAGCATCGGCCGCTGGACGAGCAGAGGGCGTTCTTTCACCGCTTTCTCTACCGGGGTGCAATCGCGTTTTGCGATGCGGTAAGCGCCTCCGAGAATGCGAATTTCTACCGGTCGGTGGCCCAGTTCTCGCGCGCGTTCTTCGAGGTCGAGCACGAGGCGTTCCAGATCGGCGGATAAGGATTCTGCGAGAACGATTCTCATCGTCCGCCATGACGATGAGATCGCTTCTCATCCGTCCGGAAAATCTGTCTTGATCAGGCATTAAGGGGGGGGTAACTTGCAAAGGCTTTCATATTGACCCGGCCCACTGGGCCCGGCGTACGCACAAAAAGGAGGCGCCTCATGAGCCCGAAGAACGCCAAACTCTCCCGCAGACATTTCCTGTTGAGCGTCGGTGCCGGCGGTGCCGTGACCGCCGCCGCCGTGGTCGGCGGGCGGCAGGCCGCAAAGCCGGATTCGACGCCGCCCGACAAGGCGGCCTCGAGCGGCTACCAGGAATCCGCGCACGTGAACAATTACTACCGCACCACCAAGGTCTGAGGAGGCCGCCATGCTGCTGACCCGCAAAGCCTCCGGCGCCGCCCACCCGAAGGCGCGCCTCACGCGCGGCCTCGCCGGCGTGCTCGCGAAGACCATGGACCGCCGCGCGTTCCTCAGGCGTTCGGGCGTAACGCTTGGCGCCGGCGCGGCAGCCGCGCAGCTGCCGTTCTCGATGATCGGCGAGGCGAAGGCCGAGTCGATGGGCGCCGGCAAGACCGAAATCCGCCGCACCGTGTGCACGCACTGCTCGGTGGGCTGCGCGATCGACGCCGTGGTCGAGAACGGCGTCTGGGTGCGCCAGGAGCCCGTGTTCGACTCTCCGCTCAACCTCGGCTCGCACTGCTGCAAGGGCGCGTCGGTGCGCGAGCACGGCATCACGCACGACTCGCACCGGCTGAAGAGCCCGATGAAGCTCGAGGGCGGCAAGTGGGTGAAGCTCACCTGGGACCAGGCGTACGACGAGATCTCCCAGAAACTGCTCGCCATCCGCAAGGAAAGCGGTCCCGACGCGCTTTTCGTCCTCGGATCCTCGAAGCACAGCAACGAAGGAGCCTACCTGCTGTGCAAATGGATGAAGCTGTGGGGTTCCAACAATACCGACAACCAGGCCCGCATCTGCCATTCGACCACCGTGGCCGGCATCGCCAACACCTGGGGTTACGGGGCGATGACCAACTCGTACAACGACGAGCAGAACTCGAAGTGCCTGATGTTCTTCTGCTCGAACGCCGCCGAGGCGCACCCGGTGTCGAT
>JBOIFE010000064.1:0-3950 GCA_050741015.1 Burkholderiales bacterium
CGCCTGGCAACATCAAGAAACGACTCTCGCTTCGCACGCTCGACAACAGCGTGCGCCTGGCGCTGCTGCCGAAGCGCACGCGCGGCGGCACTGTGGTCGCGCGGCTCGACCTGCACTGGGGCAACGAGCACAGCACGCAGGGGCGCAGCACGGCGTGCGCGCTCGCCGGCGACATGCTCCTGCGCGGTACGCGCAAGCACACGCGTGCGCAGCTGCGCGATGCGTTCGAGCGCCTGCAGGCGACGGTGTCGGTCGACCTCGACGGCGCGACAATCGAGACACGCCGCCCCTACCTCGCCGAGACGCTCGGGCTCGTGGCCGAGGCGCTGCGCGAGCCCAGCTTCCCTGCCGAGGAGTTCGACGAGCTCAGGCGCAGCGCGGTCGCCGCGGCCCAGTCGCAGCTGAGCGATCCGTCGGCGATCGCAGGCGAGGCACTGCGCCGCTACCTTGCGCCCTACCCCAAGGGACACTGGCGCTACGAGCCGTCGCTGCAGGAGCGCATCGCCGACCTGAAGACCGCCAGGCTGGAGGACGCGCGCGCCTGCTACCGCGACCTCGTGGGCGGGACCGGCGCCGACGTCGCCGTGGTCGGTGACTTCGACGCGGACGCAGTCACCAAGCAGCTCGGCCAGCTGCTCAGCGACTGGAAGAACCCGTCGCCCTACGGGCGCATCCCGCTCCGCTTTTTCGAGCTGCCGGCGATGGAGCGCAGCTTCGAGACCCCGGACAAGGCGAACGCGACGCTGCGCGCGGGCGTCAACGTCGCCGTGCGCGACGATGATCCCGACTTCCCGGCCCTGGTCCTTGCCAACTACCTGCTCGGCGGCTCGCCCACCGCGCGCCTGGCCGCGCGCATCCGCGAGAAAGAAGGACTGTCCTACGCCACCTATAGCGGATTCAGCGCCAGCCCGCGAGAGGCCGCGGGGCAGTTCTGGGTGTCGTCGATCTTCGCGCCGCAGAACCGCGACCAGGTCGAGCGCGCGATGCGCGAGGAGCTTGCGCGCGCCGAGCGCGACGGCTTCGGCGACGGCGAAGTGGCCGCCGCCAAGCGCGGGCTGCTCGAGGCACGGCGCCTCGCCCGCACCCAGGACGGCGCGCTCGCGGCGCGGCTCGCCACGTACTTGCACCTCGATCGCAGCTTCGACTGGGACATCGCCCTCGAGGGGCACATCGAGGCGCTCACGCCCGGGCAGTTGCGCGACGTGCTGCGCCGGCGACTGGACCTCGGCCGCCTCGCGGTGACGACGGCCGGAGACTTTGACTTTGCCAAGCCGCGCTAGGCGCGGCGCAGCAGGTCGCGGATCTCCTCGAGCAGCACTTCCTGGCGCGGTGGCGCCGCCGGCGCTTCGGGCGCCGCGGGCGCCTCGCGCCGCAGCCGGTTGATGAGCTGCACGGCGACGAAGATCGCCCAGGCGATGATCAGGAAGTCCACGCAGGCCTGCAGGAACTTGCCGTAGCTGACAGTCGACCGGCCGATCGACAGCGCGAGCCCGGTCAGGTTGACGCCGCCCATCAGCACGCCGACCAGCGGCATGATCACGTCGCCGACCAGCGACGACACGATCTTGCCGAAGGCGCCGCCGATGATGACGCCGACCGCGAGGTCGATCACATTGCCCTTCATGGCGAAGGCCTTGAACTCCTGCAGCATGCTCATTTTCGCTCTCCCTGGAGTCAGTCGATCCTCGGGTACGTCACGTCCAGCACGTCCAGATCTTCCTCGCCGCCCGGCGTGCGCAGCGTCACCCGGTCGCCGACGCGCGCCTTGAGCAGCGCGCGCGCGATGGGCGACACCCACGAGACGCGGCCGCGCGCGGTGTCGACTTCGTCCGCGCCGAGGATCGTCACTCGCTGCTCCCCGCGCGCGGCCGAGCGCACGAGCACGGCGGCACCGAAATAGACCTGGTCGTCGTCGCGCCCGGCGTTGTCCACCACACGGGCCGCTTCGAGGCGCTTGATGAGGGTGCGCACGCGGCGATCGATCTCGCGCAGCCGGCGCTTGCCGTAGATATAGTCGCCGTTCTCCGAGCGGTCGCCGTTGGCCGCGGCCCAGGACACCGTGCGCACCACGTCCGGGCGCTCCACCTCGACCAGGCGCTTGCGCTCGGCGTCCAGCCGCGCGAAGCCCGCTGGCGTGATGTAGTTCCTCGCCGGCGCGCTCGCCGGCCGCGGCTCGGGCGCGAGCGCCTCGTCGTCGCCGCCGGACTCCCGGACGAAGGCCTTCGACATCGTCGGGCGATTCTACCCGCGCGCGACTTGCCAGCGCGCAGCGCCTCGCACAGAATCCCGCCTTCGCGGGCGCACTGCAGGGGGATGGCGTGGCGGTGATCCAGGGAACCATCGAGAAGGACGACCTGCTCACGCGGCTGCGCATCCGCGAGGTCGGGCTGTTCGCCCTGATCGGACTTACCGCGCTGCTGGCCAACCTGCCCGGGGACTACACCGAGCAGCTCGGCATCCAGCACGACTACCTGCTGGCGGCGCTCGGCTGCGCCGTGGTCGTCGGCCTGTTCCTGTACCTGCGGTTCTTCCTGTTCTTCGCGGTCGTGCTGCTGGTCCTCGGCGCCAACCTGCCGGAGCAGATCGCCGAGGGATTCGGCATCTCGAAGATTCCGCTGATCCTCGCCCTGCTGGCGATGATCGGGGTATCGCTGATCAACTACGTGGTGCGGCTGCTGCCGACGGGCCTGGAGCCCAAGCCCAAGGAGAAAAGCGCGGAGGGCGTGCGCGCGATGTTCTACGCCATCGAGAAGAACAACGTCGTGTACGGGCAGAAGGTGCTGTCGATGAACTTCGATCCCAACCTGCTGCATGACAACGGCTACACACCGCTCGCCTACGCGGCGCTGAAGGGCAATCCGCAGATGGTGGAAATGTTCCTGCGCAACGGCGCCGACCCCACGATGACGACGCGCGAAGGGGAAACGCCGGTCGAGCTGGCCCTGCGCGCGGGCCAGACCGCGGTGGCGGACCTGCTCAAGCGCGCGCGTCAGGAGCGCGACACCCCGGCCGCGGCCGCCGCCGCCGCGCCCGCGGCCCGCTGAGCGAACTGCCCGGTTGCGCCGCGCGCCGCCAGGCGCGAGAATACTGTATATAAATCCAGCTTTGCCATGAATACGACGACGCTTTCCCCTGGCGTCGCGCCGCAGGACATCTGCCGCGACGCCCTGATCGAGAAGTACGCCAAGGGCGGCGAGTCCACGGTCGCCGAGGTGCGCGCCCGGGTGGCGCGCGCGCTCGCGCAGGCCGAGCCCGAGGCGCGCCGCGCGCACTGGGAATCGCGTTTCCTGCAGGCCCAGGAGGACGGCTTCATCCCGGCCGGCCGCATCAACTCCGCCGCCGGGGTGCAGCTGCAGGCGACGCTCATCAACTGCTTTGTGCAGCCGGTGGGCGATTCGATCTCCGAGGTCGTCGACGGCCGGCCCGGAATCTATACCGCGCTGCAGGAGGCGGCCGAAACCATGCGCCGCGGCGGCGGCGTGGGCTACGATTTCTCCTCGATCCGCCCCAAGGGCGCCGAGGTGAAGGGGACGCAATCGCGCGCAAGCGGGCCGGTGTCCTACATGCGTGTCTTCGACCGCTCGTGCGAAACCGTGGAATCGGCGGGCGCACGCCGCGGTGCGCAGATGGGCGTCCTGCGCTGTGATCATCCCGACGTGGAGGAGTTCATCCATGCGAAGGACCGCGGCGACCTGGCCAATTTCAACGTCTCGGTCGGCGTGACCGACGCCTTCATGCAGGCGGTCGAGGCCGACGCGCACGTCGAGCTCGCGCACAAGGCAAAGCCCTGGCCGGGGCCCGAGGTGCGGCAGCGCAACGACGGCCTGTGGGTCTACCGCACGGTCGCCGCGCGTGAGCTGTGGGACCAGATCATGCGCTCGACCTACGACCATGCCGAGCCGGGGATCCTGTTCCTCGACCGCATGAATCGCGACAACAACCTCAACTAC
>JBOIFE010000065.1:0-2036 GCA_050741015.1 Burkholderiales bacterium
GGGCAGTTCCAGGCGCACTTCCAGCCCGCCGCCAGCAGCATTCGCGGCTGTGACATGACCACCATGCACCTTGGCCACGCGCTCCACGATCGCCAGCCCGAGACCGGCGCCGCCGCGGCCGCTGCGCGCCTGGTCCAGGCGCGTGAACGGGCGCTTCAGGCGCTCGGCCTCGGACTCAGGGATCCCCGGCCCGCGGTCGAGCACCTCGATCACCACGCAGCCGTCCTCGGCGCGCGCCTCGACCTCGACCGGCTCGCCCGCGTAGCGCAGTGCGTTGTCGACGAGGTTGGAGATCGCGCGGCTCAGCGCCATGCGGGCGAACGGGAACGGCGGCGTCGGCCGCCGGCGCACCTCGACCTTGCGCCCGAGCCTGGCGTAGTGCTGGCCGAGGTCGGCGAGCAGCGCGCCCAGATCGCCGCTGACGCGCTCCTCGTTCTCGCCGCGCGCGAATTCCAGGAACTGCCCGACCACCTGGTCCATCTCCTCGATGTCCGTGCTCATGCTCTGGGCGGCGCCGGCCTCCGCGCCGCTCATCTCCAGCGCCAGGCGCAGGCGCGACAGCGGCGTGCGCACGTCGTGCGAGATTCCCGCCAGCACCATGGCGCGCTCGCGCTCCAGCGCCTCGAGATCGCTGGCCATGCGGTTGAAGGCGCTCGACACCGTGGCGAGCTCGCGCGGCCCGCCTTCGGCGAGCGGCTCGGGCGTCTCGCCGCGCCCGACGCGGCGCGCCGCGAGGGCGAGCGCCCGCAGCGGGTGGCTGATCGAGGCCGCGATCAGCGACGCGCCGGCGAGCGCGAGCGCGATCAGCGCCGCACCCCATCCGAGCCAGCCCAGGCCGAGCTCGCGCTCGAAGCGCTCGCGCGGCATGCGCACCCAGTATTCGTCCTCGTCGATGAAGAAGCTCACCCAGAACCCGCGCATGCCGTCGCGCCCGGCGGCAAAGCGGGTCGATTCCCCGAGCCGGGCGCGCACGCGCTCGGCGACGCGCTCGAGGCGCCCGTCGGGCCGCAGCGGCACGAGCGCTTCGTCGTTGGTCACGGGGTAGACGCGGATGCCCTCGCGCTCGTTCATCTCGAGCAGCAGCTCGCGCCGCCGATACGGGTCGGCGTTGACCAGCGCTGCGCGCGTCAGGTTTACCGTGCTCTCCGCCTGCTGCGCGAGCTCGCGAGCGCGCGGCTCGCGCTCGGCCACGCGCAGGATCTGGAACGAGGCCGCCACCGAGACCACGATCAGGCCGGCGATCAGCAGGAACGACCGCCAGAACAGCGTCATCTAGGGCCGGCCGTCGGGCACGAACACGTAGCCATGGCCCCACACGGTCTGGATGTAGCGCGGGTGCGCGGGGTCGGACTCGACGAGTTTGCGCAGCCTAGAGATCTGCACGTCGATCGCGCGGTCGAACACCTCGTACTCGCGTCCGCGCGCGAGCTCCATCAGCTGGTCTCGTGACAGCGGCTGGCGCGGGCGCTCGACCAGCACGCGCAGCACCGAGAATTCGCCGGTCGTGAGCGGCACCGGCTTGCCGTCGCGTCGCAGCTCGCGCGTCGCCGCGCTGAACTCGAAGGCGCCGAAGCGCACCACGCCGTCCTCGGCGCCGGGCGCCCCCGGGGGGCCGCCGCGCGGCTTGCGGCGCAGTACCGCGTTGATGCGCGCGACCAGCTCGCGCGGGTTGAACGGCTTGGGCAGGTAGTCGTCGGCGCCCATCTCGAGGCCCACGATGCGGTCGACGTCGTCGCCCTTGGCGGTCAGCATCACGATCGCCAGCGCCGGGCTGCCCGCGCGCAGGCGGCGGCAGATCGCCAGCCCGTCCTCGCCCGGCAGCATCAGGTCGAGCACCAGCAGGTCGTAGCGATCGCGCGCGAGCATCTTGTCCATCGCCTGCGCGTCGGGCACCGCGCGCACCGCGAAACCCTGCTCGCCGAGGTAGCGAACCAGGAGATCGCGCAAGCGCTGGTCGTCGTCCACGACGAGGATTCTTGTTTTAAGCTCGGTCATGGCCTGAAGGTAGCGGCGCCGCTCGCGGCGAAGGCAACAAG
>JBOIFE010000066.1:0-9355 GCA_050741015.1 Burkholderiales bacterium
CGCCGGTACCGTGTTTTTGCTGCAGCTGCAGGATCAACTTGAGGATCTGCGACTGCGTCGTCACGTCGAGCGCGGTCGTCGGCTCGTCGGCAATCAGCAGCGCGGGCTCCAGCACCAGCGCCATCGCGATCATGATGCGCTGGCGCTGGCCGCCCGAGAGCTGGTGCGGGTAGGCCGCGACCATGCGTTCGGGGTCGGGCAGCCGCACCTCGCGCACGATGTCGAGGATCCTGCGCCGGCGCGCCGCGGGTGCGAGCGCCGTGTGCTCGCGCAGCACTTCGTCGAGCTGGTCGCCGCAGCGCATGACGGGATTGAGCGCCGTCATCGGCTCCTGGAACACCATCGACATGCGCGTGGCGCGCAGCTCGCGCAGTCGCCGCGGTGTCGCACGCAGGACGTCTTCGCCCTCGAGCCGGATCTCGCCGGCCGTGACCGGCAGCCCGCGCGGCAGCAAGCCCATGGCAGCTTGCGCGATGATCGACTTGCCCGAGCCGGATTCGCCCACGAGGCAGAGGATCTCGCCGCGATCGACCGAAAAGCTCACGCCGGCGGCGGCGTGCGGCCGGTCGCCGCCCGCGGGCAGGCCGATCGTCAGCCCGCGGACCTCGAGCACGCTCACAGGCGCCTCGCCATCTTGGGGTCGAGCGTGTCGCGCAGTCCGTCGCCGAGGATGTTCACCGCGAGCACGGTGACGGCGAGGAACGCGCCCGGGATGAAGATGTTGTGCGGGTACAGGTTGAACTGGGGGCGGCCCTCGGCCATGATGTTTCCCCAGGTCGGGATGTCGGGCGGCAGGCCGACGCCGAGGAAGGACAGGATCGCTTCGACCAGGATGGCGGCGGCGCAGATGTAGGTGCCTTGCACGACGAGCGGCGCGATCGTGTTGGGCAGGATGTGCGCAAACATGATCTTCCAGGTCGGCGTCCCGAGCGCCACGGCGGCCTCCACGTAGGGCTCCTCGCGGATCGACAGCACGAGCGCGCGCACCAGGCGCGTGACGCGCGGAATCTCGGGGATCGCGATCGCGACCACGACGGTGAGCAGGCTGCCGCGCCACATCGCCACCAGCGCGATGGCGATCAGGATCGCCGGGATCGCCATCAGGCCGTCCATGAACCGCATCAGCACGCCGTCGAGCCAGCGCAGGTAGCCCGCGCACAGGCCGGCGACGATGCCGAAACCGAGCGACACGATCGCGGCGAGCAGCCCGACGGCGAGCGACACGCGCGAACCGTAGAGCACGCGGCTGTAGATATCGCGCCCGAACGAGTCCGAGCCGAACCAGAACGTGTGCTTGATGATCTCGCCATCGAGCGTCGTGATCTCGCCGACTCCGCCCGGCACCAGGTCGCGGCTGTTGGCGTCGAACAGCGTCGGGTCCACGGTGCCAAGCCACGGCGCGGCGAGCGCGATAAGCGTCAGCATGATGAGCACCACGCCGCCGAGGCGCACCGATCCGCTGCGGCGCACACGCGCCCAGGCGCTTTCGCGGTCCATCAGTACCGGATCCGCGGGTCGAGGAACACGTACGACAGGTCGATCAGCAAATTCACGCCCACGTAGACGAGCGAGAAAAAGAGCACCACGCCCTGGATGGTCGGGAAGTCGCGCGCGAGCACGGCGTCCACCGTCAGCCGGCCGAGGCCCGGGATGGCGTAGACCGACTCGGTCACGACCACGCCGCCGACCAGCAGCGCGATGCCGATGCCGATGACGGTGACGATCGGCACGGCGGCGTTGGCGACGGCGTGGCGAACCAGCACGCGCAGCTCGGGCAACCCCTTGGCGCGCGCGGTGCGGATGTAGTCCTCGCCCAGGGCCTCGAGCACCGAGGCGCGGGTCACGCGCGCGATCAGCGCGATGAAGATCACCGACAGCGTGAGCGAGGGCAGGATGAGGTGCCGCAGCCACGGCCCGACGCCGCCCGCGAGCCGCTGGTAGCCCTGCACCGGCAGCCAGCCGAGCTTGAGCGACACGATCCAGATCAGGAGGTAAGCGAGCACGAAGACCGGGACCGAGAAGCCGAGCACCGAAAAGCCCATCAGCACGCGGTCGAATGCGCCGCCAAAGCGCCAGGCGGCGAGCGCGCCGAGCGGCACCGAGACCAGGACCGCGAACACGATGGTGAGCGCGGCGAGCGACAGCGTGGGCTCCAGCCGCTGCGCGATCAGGTCGGTGACCTTCACCTTGTAGTAGAACGACTCGCCGAGGTCGCCGACCGCGAGGTGCTGCAGCCAGATCCCGAACTGCACGGGAATGGGCCTTTCCAGCCCGAGGCTTGCGCGGATCTGCGCGATCTGCGCCGGGCTCGCGGCGTCGCCGGCGAGGATCGCCGCCGGGTCGCCGGGCGTCAGCCGCAGCAGCAGGAACACCAGCACCGCGACCACCGCCAGCACCGGCAGCGTGGCGAGGACGCGTCGCGCGATGAAGTTCAGCACGCGGCGCGCCTCATCCCGGCATCAGTTCTTCTTCACGCCCCAGTAGATGTTGGCCATGCCGGAGGTGTTGAGCCCGGTGATGTTGTCGCGGATGGCCACCGGCGCCTGGTATTCGCCGAGCGGCGCGTGCGTGGCGTCGGCGAAGGCCTCGGCCTGGATCAGCTCGGCGAGCTTCTTCTTCTTGCCGAGGTCGGTCTCGCGCATGAACTTGCCGCGCAGCTCCTGCAGCTTGGGGTCGTCGGGCCAGCCGAACCAGCCCGACTTTTCGCCGCGCGCGTCGAGCGCCGCGTTGTTCACCGGGCTCCAGATGTCGGGCGCGATCCACGCGGTGCAGAACATGTTCCAGCCGCCCTGGGCCACCGGGTCCTTCTTCGCGCGGCGCGACACCAGCGTTTGCCAGTCCATCGCCTGCAGGTCGACCTTGAAGCCGGCCTGGCGCATCAGCTGCGCGGCGACGTCGGGCAGCTTGCCGATGGCGTCGAGGTCGGTCGGCTTCATCAGCACGACGGGCGTGCCGTCGTAGCCGGATTTCTTCAGCAGCTCCTGCGCCTGGCGCATGCTCATCTTCATGATCGAGTTGCCGGCATCGCTCGAGTACGGCGTGCCGCAGGTGAACATCGAGTAGCAGGTGTTGTAGAGCTCCTCGACGCCGACCTGCGCCTTCAGGAACGGCCGCTGGTCGAACGCGGCGAGCGCCGCGCGCCGAACCTCGACCTTGTTGAACGGCGGCAGCAGGTGGTTGAAGCGGCACATGTACTGGAAGCCCATCTTGGGCTTGAGCACCTTGATGCCCTTCTCCTTCGACATGCTCTTGAACTGGTCGAACGCGAGCGCCTCGATGATGTCGACTTCGCCCTTGACCAGCGCGTTGGCCTGCGCCTGCACGTCGCGCAGCGCGAGGTTCCATTCGACGCGGTCGACGTAGACGTGCTTGCCGCCGGCCGTGCCCGAGGCCGGCTCCGCGCGCGGCACGTACTTCGGATTCTTGACGTACACGGCCTTGTCGCCCGGCTTGAACTCGTCGCGCTTGAAGATGTAAGGGCCCGAGCCGGTGTAGTCGTCGATCTGCTTGAACGGATCGGTCTCGGCGACGCGCTTGGGCATGATGAACGGCACGTTCGACGAGGGCTTGCCGAGCGCCTCCAGCACGAAGCCGCAGGGCTCGCGCAGGAAGATGCGGAACGTATCGGCCGCGGGCGCGTCCATGCGCTCGACGAAGGTCATCAGCGCCACGCCCATTGCGTCGCGCTTGCCCCAGCGGGCGAGCGATGCCACCACGTCGTCGCCGGTCACCGGCGCGCCGTCGTGGAACGCGAGGCCCTTGCGCAGCTTGAAGGTCCACAGTCGATGGTCGGGCGACTCGGTCCAGCTCTGCACCATCTGCGGCTGGATCTTGTTGTAGGCGTCGGTGCCGAACAGCGTGTCGTAGATCATGTAGCCGTGGTTGCGGCTCATGTAGGCCGTGGTCCAGATCGGGTCGAGGATCGAGAGGTTCGAGTGCGGCACGACGCGCAGCACCTTGTCCTCGGCATGGGCGAGCGTCGCGGCGGCCGCGAGGACGACGGCGGTGACAGCGCTGACAATAGTCCGGTTCATGCGGGTATCCTTTGCGCTCGGGAAGCGGGAAAAAAGGGTAGCAGGCCATGGCACGCATCGCAATCGGCGGCTTCCAGCACGAGACCAACACGTTCGCACCGTCCCCGGCCGACTACGCGGCGTTCGAGGCCGGCGGCGGCTGGCCGGGGGTGCAGTACGGCGAGCCCCTCTTCGGTGCGGTCGCGGGCGCCAACATCCCGGCCGCGGGCGCGATCGAGGCGCTGCGGTCGGCGGGGCACGAGCTCGTCGGCACGGCCTGGGCGGCGGCCAGCCCCTCGGCGGCGGTGACCGCCGACGCCTTCGAGCGCATCGCCGGAGAGCTCGTTCGGCGCCTTGGCGCGGCCCTGCCGGTGGACGGCGTGTACCTCGACCTGCACGGGGCGATGGTCACGGAGCGCTATGACGACGGCGAGGGCGAATTGCTGCGGCGCGTGCGCGAGACCGTGGGGCCCCGCGTGCCGGTGGCCGTGAGCCTCGACCTGCATTGCAATTACACGCGGGCGATGTTCGAGGGCGCCGACGCCTTCGTCGCCTATCGCACCTATCCGCACGTCGACATGGCTGAAACGGGTGCGCGCGCCGCACGATTGCTGGACAGCATGCTTCGCGGCGGTGCGCGGCTCGCCGGCGCCTGGCGCGGATTCGACTATCTGACGGGCATACCTTCGCAATGCTCGTTCATCGAGCCCTGCCGCAGCATCTACGCCGACCTCGAGTCGCTCGAGCGAACCCACGATGTGGCGCTGTCGTTCACGCCGGGGTTTCCGATGGCCGACTTCGCCGAATGCGGGATGGCGGTGTTCGGGTACGGCGCGCAGGCGGCGAAGGTCGAGCGGGCGCTCGAAGCGCTTCGCGGGCGGGTCGCCGACGCGGAGAAGGACTTCGCGCTGGAGCTGCTCGACCCCGACACCGCCGTGATGCGAGCGCGCCAGCGCGGCGAGGCCGGGCGCCCAGTGGTGCTGGCCGATACGCAGGACAACCCCGGGGCCGGCGGCAACGGCGACACGACGGGCTTGCTCGCGGCGCTGGTGCGGCACCAGGCCGAGGACGCCGTGCTCGGGTTGTTGATCGACAAAGAGTCTGCGGCGCGCGCGCATGACGCCGGACAGGGCGCGACGATCCCGTTCACGCTCGGCGGCAAGTCGCGAGTGCCCGGCGACGCGCCGTTCAAGGGCGAGTTCACGGTCGAGCGCCTGGGCGACGGACGGTTCACCTGCACCGGCCCGATGTTCAAGGGCTTTCGCATGACGCTCGGGGAAATGGCGCTGCTGCGCAGTCGCGCCGCGCCGGGAGTGCGCGTGGTCCTCGCTTCGCGCAAGGTCCAGGCGGCCGACCAGGAAATGTTCCGTCACGTGGGCGTCGAGCCGCGTCGCGAGCGCATCCTGGCGCTGAAGAGCTCGGTGCACTTCCGCGCGGACTTCGAGCCAATGGCGAAGGAGGTGCTGGTGGTGAAGGCGCCGGGGCCGGCGCTCGCCGATCCGGCGGAGTTCAAGTGGACGAAGCTGCGCAAGGGACTGCGGCTGCGTCCCCTGGGCCCGGCCTACGCGGGCTGAGCGCGGCCGCCGGCCGCGTCGATCGACGAGAGCAGCGCATCGTGGCGCGGCGCCCAGCCGAGCTCGCGGCGCGCGCGCACCGAGCGCACCCGGCTGTTCGAGCCGTAGGTGTAGGCCGCGGGGCCTTCGCCGAACTCCGCGACGGATTCCTCGCGCGACATGTCACGCGTGCGACCGCCAAAGCCGAGCGCCCGGCTGACGGATTCGGCGAGCTCGCGCATCGAGTTCTCGCCGTTCGCCGCGTAGTACAAGGCGCCGGCGGGTGCCCCCGCCAGCACGCGCAGGTACAAGTCGGCCAGGTCGTCGATGTGCACGTTGGACCATTGGTTCTCGCCGCGGCCGACGTGGCGCGCGACGCCATATTTGCGCGCCAGTGCGAAAAAGCGCGGCACCTGGCTGCTCTCGTGCTCGACGTCGCGCCCGGGTCCGTAGATCAGGCTGGGCAGGATGACCGCGCTGCGCACGCCGTCGCGGGCCGCGGCCCGCACGCGCCGGTCGATCGCCACGCGCGCCGCGCGGCCGGGGCCGGGCTCGAACGGCGTGTCGTCTTCAAAGACGCGGCCGCCCCCCTCGCCCCAGGCGAGATCGCCGACCACGCTCGAGCCGCTCGTGCGGATGAAGGGCTTGCCGCTGCCCGCGAGCGCGGTCAGCAGGGCCTCGACCGACGCCGCATGCTCTGCGTTGGCCGTGTCGATCACGGCGTCGCACGACGCGGCCAGGCGCGCCAGCAACTCGCCGTCGTCGAGCGTGCCAAGCGCCGGCTCGAAGCCGAGGGCGCGCACGTGGTCGGCCTTCTGCGGCGAGCGCACCAGGGCGACGACGTCGTGCCCGGAGGCTCGCAATGCCGAAGCGACGGCCCCACCGATATAGCCGGCCGCGCCGGTGACGAAGACTTTCATTTCGGCTCGGGCCACGGCTTTTGCGCGGGTCGCAGGTCTTCCATCGCACGCGCGAGGCGCAGCACGCCCGCGTCGTCGAAGCGCTGGCCGATGATCTGGACGCCGATCGGCCAGCTCTCCTTGCTGAAGGTCCAGTTGACCGAGGCAGCTGGCTGCTCGGACATGTTGTAGGGCACGGTGAACGCAATATGCGGCAACGCATCGTGGGGATCGTTGCCGGGACAGGGAAGCTCGGCCTCGTAGGGCAGGATCGGCGAAACGGGCGAGATCACGTAGTCGTACGGCTCACAGGCCGCCACGGCGGCCTCGCGCATCGCCATGACTTGCGCATAGGCCTGCATGACGTCGCGTCCGGTGAACTTCGGCGCGCGCCAGGTGCACCACTCGACGATGAACGGCAGGATCTTCTTCTGGCGCTCCGGCGCGAGCTGCGCGTAGTCGTTGTGCGAGCGCGTCTCGAAGAAGCGGCCCATGCCGTCGAGCATCCCGGGCGTCAGGAAGCTCTTCATTTCCTCGACGCGCGCGCCCGCGCCGGCCAGCGCATCGGCGGCTGCGCGCGCGGCCGCCGCGACCTGCGCGTCAACCGGCAACCCCGCCCGCATGTCCGCCAGGAAGCCGATCCGCAGCTTCTTCAGGTCCAGCGCTTCCAGCCCCGCGGTGTAGTCGACGGCGCGGTAGGGCAGGCTCATGAAGTCGCGCGGGTCCGGCAGCGCGAGCCAGTTCATCATCGCCGCCGCGGACTCGACGTTGCGCGTCATCGGTCCCGTCACGCGGCCCAGGTAAGGCGGGTACACGGGCACGCGCCCGAGGCTTGGCTTCAGCGCGAAGATCCCGCAGTGCGTGGCGGGCAGGCGCACCGACCCGCCAATGTCGGTGCCGAGGTGCAGCGGTGCATAGCCGGCTGCGGCAGCCGCGCCGGCCCCCGAGCTGGAGCCCGAGGTGTTCCGGGACGTGTCCCACGGATTGCGCGTGATGCCGTGCACGCTCGACAGCCCCGAGGACAGCATTCCGTAGTCCGGCATCGTGGTCTTGCCGAGGATCACGCATCCAGCCTGGCGGAGCCGCGCCGCCGGCGGGGCATCCGCGGGCTGCGGGGACGCGGGCAGGTTGGCGCCGGTCCCAATCGGGGCGGGGTCGCCTTTCGTATAGATGTTCTCCTTGATCGTCACCGGGACGCCGTCCAAAGGCGACAGCGGCGCCTGCACGCGCCATCGCCCCTCGGAGTCCTTGGCCTGCTTCAGCGCGGCCTCGCGGTGCAGGAGGTAAAAGGCGTTGAGCCTGGGCTCCCAGGCGTCGATCCGCTCGAGCAGGGCGCGCGCGACCTCGACGGGGGAGAGCTCGCCGCCTTCGTAGCTCGCCGAGAGCTCGGCGGCGGTCAGGTCGTGCAGGGCAGCCATGGATTGATTCTCCTTATATCGCTGCGAAGGACAATTCTGTAGTATTTCCGTCATGTGGCGACGACAGAATCGCCACTTCCACTCTATACGACAGGACCTGAGGAGGCCCGATGAGAGTTCGCATTCTTGCCGCCGCGCTCGCCGCGACGGGATTGTTCGCCACGTCCGCGTACGCGCAGACCGAAATCCCGTGGTGGCATTCGATGGCCGGAAAGCTGGGCGACAAGGTGAACGAGATCGCCACCAAGTTCAACGCCAGCCAGAGCGACTACAAGATCGTGCCCGTCTACAAAGGCCAGTACGACGAGTCGCTGACGGCGGCGATCGCTGCCTACCGCGCGGGAAATCCGCCCGCCATCCTGCAGGTCTTCGAGGTCGGCACCGCGACCATGATGGCCGCTAAAGGCGCGGTCAAGCCCGTCTACCAACTCATGGCCGAGCAGCACGAGAAGTTCAATCCCAAGGACTACCTGGGGGCGGTCACCTCGTACTACTCCGACACCCACGGCCACCTGCTCTCGATGCCGTTCAATAGCTCGACGCAGGTGCTCTACATCAACAAGGACGCCTTCAAGAAGGCCGGGCTCGACCCCGAAAAAGCGCCCAAGACCTGGCCCGAGCTGGAGAAGGACGCTGAAAAACTGAAGGCCGCCGGGATCCCGTGCGCGTTCACCACCGGCTGGCAGTCCTGGGTGCAGCTCGAGAGCTTCAGTGCCTGGCACAACGTGCCCTTCGCGACCAAGCAGAACGGCTTCGGTGGCCTTGGTACCCGGCTGGAGTTCAACGGCCCGGTGCAGGTGATGCACATCCAGAACCTCGGCAACATGGCGAAGAAAGGCCTGTTCACCTATGCCGGGCGCAAGGACGAGCCGACCGGCAAGTTCATGAGCGGCGAATGCGCGATGGAGACGACCTCGAGCGGCTCGTACGCCAACATCAAGGCGAATGCGAAGTTCGAATTCGGCGTCGCACCGCTGCCCTATTATCCGAGCGTGAAGGGTGCGCCGCAGAATACGATCATCGGCGGCGCCACGCTCTGGGTGATGACGCAGAAGGACCCGAAGGTCTACAACGGCGTCGCCAAATTCTTCACGTTCCTGTCCTCGCCTGAAATCCAGTACGACTGGCACCGATCGACCGGCTACGTGCCGATCACGCTCGCCGCCTACGAGCTGGCGAAGAAGGAAGGCCTGTACCAGGAGCGTCCCGGTTTCGACACCGCGATCCTCGAGCTGACGCACAAGCCGCCGACGCCGAATTCGCGCGGGCTGCGCCTGGGCAACTTCGTGCAGATCCGCAACGTCATCGACGAGGAGCTGGAGGCGGTCTGGGGCGGCAAGAAGTCCGCCAAGGTCGCGCTCGGCGACGCGGTCAAGCGCGGCAACGAGCTGCTGGAGAAGTTCCAGAAAGCCAACAAGTAACGCTGCGGCGCCCGGGACCGGGCAGATGGAAAAGCGGGCGCTGTTCCGGTC
>JBOIFE010000067.1:0-2896 GCA_050741015.1 Burkholderiales bacterium
TCATCGACCCGACCGACAAGACGGTGGACGCGCTGATGAAGCTCGACCTGCCGGCGGGCGTAGACGTGGAGATCAAGGTTCAGTAGAGCGGTACGCAACACGAGGTGAAGTGCCGGCCAACAGGAGCCGGCGCCCGGCGCGGCGCGATGCGTCCCGGCGGGTCAAACAGAAGAGGACGGTATGACGATTGGACTGGTCGGCCGAAAGGTCGGCATGACGCGCATCTTCACCGAGGACGGCACCACGCTGCCCGTGACGGTGCTTGACGTCTCCGACAACCGCATTACCCAGATCAAGACACCGGAGCGCGACGGCTACGCCGCCGTGCAGGTCGCGTTCGGCAAGCGCCGCGCCAGCCGCGTGCGCAAGCCCCTGGCGGGACACCTCGCCAAGGCGGCCGTCGAGGCTGGCCACGTGCTGAAGGAGTTCCGCGCTCGCGCCGAGGAGCTTGCGCAGCTGAAGGTGGGCGGCAAGATCGGCGCCGATTTGTTCAAGGTCGGGCAGAAGGTCGACGTCCAGGGCGTCACGATCGGCAAGGGCTTTGCCGGCGTCATCAAGCGGCATCATTTTTCGTCGAACCGCGCCTCGCATGGAAACTCGATTTCGCACAACAAGCCCGGCTCGACAGGCCAGAACCAGGACCCGGGCCGCGTGTTCCCCGGCAAGCGCATGGCGGGACACTTGGGCAACGTCAAGCGCACCACGTCGAACCTGACGGTCGTGCGAGTCGACGCGGAACGGCAGCTGTTGCTGGTCAAGGGCGCCGTACCGGGTTCGCGCGGTCACGACGTCGTCGTGCGGCCAGCGGCCAAGGCTTGAGGTCGGCGCCGTGGAACTCAAACTGATCACCGACAAGGGCGCGAGCGGAACGACGAGCGCGCCGGACGCCATCTTTGGCCGCGAATTCAATGAATCCCTGGTGCACCAGATCGTGATCGCGTACCAGGCCAACGCCCGGCGCGGCACGCGAAAGCAGAAGGAACGGGGGGAAATCGCGAAGTCGACGCGCAAGCCCTGGCGCCAGAAGGGCACCGGCCGCGCCCGCGCAGGCATGGCCTCGAGTCCTTTGTGGCGCGGCGGCGGCAAGATCTTTGCAGCCAGCCCGGACGAGAACTTCTCGCATAAGGTGAATCGCAAGATGATGCGCGCGGGAATGACGTCGATCCTGTCGCAGCTCGCGCGCGAAGACCGCATTCGCGTAGTCGAGGATTTCACGCTGGCGGCGCCCAAGACCAAACTGCTCGCCCAGAAGGTCAAGGCGATGGGATTTGCGGAGGTGCTGGTCATCACCGACGAGGTGGACGCCAACCTGGCACTGTCGTCGAGAAACCTGCCGAACGTCGTGGTGCTGGCGGCCCGGCAGGCCAATCCGGTGGCGCTGGTGCGTTTTCCCCACGTGCTGCTGACGCGCAAGGCGCTGGCGCGCTTCGAGGAGATGTTCAAGTGACCGCGTCGAAAAAGTACGCCGCGGAGCGGCTCATGAACGTGGTGCTCGCGCCGGTCGTCTCCGAAAAGAGCACCCGGGTCGCGGACAAGCACCGCCAGTACGTGTTCCGGGTGAGCGACAGGGCGACAAAGCCTGAAGTGAAGGCGGCCATCGAGCTCTTGTTCAAGACCAAGGTGCAATCGGTCACCGTGTTGAACGTCAACGGCAAGGAAAAGCGCTTCGGGCGCTTCATGGGGCGGCGGCGCAGCTGGAAGAAAGCGTACGTACGGCTGGCCGCGGGCCAGGAAATCAACTTCGCGGCGACGGAGTAGGCGATGCCACTGGTCAAAGTCAAACCCACCTCGCCGGGCCGGCGCGCGCTGGTCAAGGTGGTGACGCCGGGATTGCACAAGGGCGCGCCCCACTGGCCACTCACGGCGAGCCAGACCAAGACGACGGGCCGCAACAACCACGGCCGCATCACGATGCGCCACAAGGGCGGCGGCCACAAGCAGCACTACCGCATGGTCGATTTTCGCCGCAACAAGGACGGCATTGCTGCGCGGGTCGAGCGGCTCGAGTACGACCCGAACCGTAGCGCGCACCTCGCGCTGCTGCTGTACGCCGACGGGGAGCGCCGATACGTTCTCGCCCCCAAGGGCGTCGCGGCAGGCGTGCAGCTCGTGTCGGGCATCGAAGCACCGATCAAGGCGGGCAACGCGCTGCCGTTGCGCAATATCCCCGTCGGCACGACGGTGCACTGCATCGAGATGCTGCCCGGCAAGGGCGCGCAGCTGGCGCGCTCGGCGGGCGCCTCGGCGCAGCTGCTCGCGCGCGAAGGCTCCTACGCGCAGTTGCGCCTGCGCTCCGGCGAAATCCGCAAGGTGCACGTCGACTGCCGCGCGACAATCGGCGAGGTCGGCAATGAAGAGCACAACCTGGAGTCGATCGGCAAGGCGGGACGCAAGCGCTGGCGTGGCGTGCGCCCGACGGTCCGTGGCGTCGCGATGAACCCGATCGACCACCCGCACGGCGGCGGCGAAGGGCGTACTGCCGCCGCGCAGCCGCCGGTGTCGCCGTGGGGGGTGCAGACCAAGGGCTACAAGACCCGCCGCAACAAGCGCACGCAGGCGATGATCGTGCGCGACCGGCGCAGGGCATAGGGAACACATATGGCACGTTCAATCAAGAAGGGTCCTTTCGTGGACCGTCATCTGATGGACAAGGTGGCGGCGGCGCGGGCAGCGAGCGACAAGCGTCCGATCAAGACGTGGTCGCGCCGGTCCACCGTGATGCCCGAGTTCATCGGGCTTACGGTCGCCGTGCACAACGGCAAGCAGCACATCCCGGTCTACGTCACCGAGAACATGGTGGGGCACAAACTGGGCGAGTTCGCCCTGACCCGGGTATTCAAGAGCCATTCCGCGGTCGGAAAGCGCACCGCGGAGCCGGTGGGGCGCGCTCCGGTGG
>JBOIFE010000068.1:0-18774 GCA_050741015.1 Burkholderiales bacterium
CGCCGCGGCGGCGCGCACGGGCCGCTGCTTGGCGTGCCGCTCGCACTCAAGGACAACATCGATACCGCCGCGCTTCCGACCAGCGGCGGCACGCCCACGCTGCGCGGTCACCGGCCCAAGCGCAACGCGCCGGTGGCCGAGGCGCTGCTGCGCGCGGGCGCGCTGGTGCTGGGCAAGACCAACCTGCACGAGCTGGCCTGCGGGGTGACCAGCAACAACGGCGGCTTCGGCGCGGCGCGCAATCCCTGGGACCGGCGCCTGATTCCCGGCGGCTCGAGCGGCGGTACCGGGGTGGCGGTCGCCGCGCGGCTCGCGCCCGGCGGCATCGGCAGCGATACCGGCGGCTCGGTGCGCATTCCGGCGGCGCTGTGCGGCATCGTCGGCTTTCGTCCCAGCACCGGGCGTTGGCCGCAAGCCGGCATCGTGCCGATCTCCAGCACGCGCGACACCGCCGGACCGATGACGCGCTCGGTGAGCGACGCGGTGCTGCTCGACGGCGTGGTCACCGGCGGCGCCACCGCGCTCCAGCCGGTGCCGCTCAAGGGCCTGCGCCTGGGCGTGCCGCGCGAGTACTACTGGAGCGACCTCGACCCCGAGCTGGCCGCGGTGTGCGAGCAGGAGCTCGCGCGCCTGTCGAAGCTCGGCGTCGTCCTGGTCGAGGCCGACGTGCCGAACCTGAAAGCGCTGGACGATGCCGTGAGCTTTCCCGTGGCGCTCTACGAGCAGGTGGTCACGATGACGGCCTACCTGCGCGACTCGGCGACCGGCATCGGCTACCAGCAACTCACCGAGCAGTGCGCAAGCCCGGACGTGCGCGGGCTGCTGACCAGCCTCACCGGGGCGGGCGCGGTGCCCGAGGCGGTGTACCGCGAAGCGCTCGGCAAGCACCGTCCGGCGCTGCAGGCGGCGCTGAAGGACTACCTGGACCGGCACGACCTCGCCGCAATGATCCTGCCGACCACGCCGATGCCGGCGCGCCCGATCGGCGACGACGAGACCGTCGAGGTGAACGGCAGGCGCGTGCCGACCTTCTTCACCTACATCCGCAACACCGACCCAGCGAGCAACGCGGCGTTGCCGGGCCTGAGCCTGCCCATCGGCCTCACGCGTAGCGGCCTGCCGGTGGGCATGGAGCTCGACGCGCGCTCTGGCGAGGACGCGCGCCTGCTCGCGATCGGGCTCGCCTGGGAGGCGAGCCTGCCGCCGATGCCCGCGCCCAGGCTGTGACTCCTCGACCCCATCACGACAAGGACCCGACCATGATGACTTCGCCCGCACGCAGGAAATTCCTGATCGCCTCGGCCGCCGGCACCGCGCTGATCGGCGCGCCCGGCTTCGTGCGCCGCGCGCACGCCGCCCGGGATTTCAAGATCGGCATGTTCTACGCCATCGCCGGGCCCGCCGCGGGCCTGTTCGGCGCGACGCAGAAGGCTTGCGCCGAGCTGGCGGTCGCGCAGTTCAACGCCAGGGGCGGGATCCTCGGCCGGCACGTGAAGCTGCTGTTCGCCAACGGCGACGCCGCGGTCGCCGACGCCACCAAGGCCGCGGTGCGCATGCTGCTCGAGGACAAGGTGGACTTTTTCCTCGGCTCGCACAACAGCGCGGTGCGCGAGGCGCTGGTGGCCACCATCAAGGGCCGGGTGCCCTACGTCTACACGCCGATCTACGAGGGCGGCGAGTGCGCGCCCAACACCTACGTCATCGCCGACACCCCGCCGCAGCAGATGGAAACGGTGCTGCCGTGGCTGCACCGCAAGGCCGGCTACAAGTCGGTGTACCTGATCGGCAACGACTACGTCTGGCCGCAGGTCACCAACAAGTACGCCAAGGGCGTGTTCCAGAAGCTGGGGGTCAGCGTGCTGGGCGAGGAGTACGTGCCGCTGGGCGCGCCCAACAAGTTCGAGGAAGCGGTCGCCCGCATCAAGGCCGCCGCGCCCGGGCTGGTGCTGATCACGCTGGTGGGCGGCGACAACGTCAATTTCAACCGCACCTTCGCCGGCTTCGGCCTGGACAAGAGCATCCTGCGGGTGTCCTCCTTGCTCGAGGAGAACACCCTGCTCGGTATCGGCGCCGAGTCGAGCCACGGCCTGTACGGCTGCATGTCCTACTACAGCAGCGTCGACACGCCGACGCACCGCGCGTTCAAGGCGGCCTACCACAAGCGCTATGGCGACAAGGCGCCGATCCTCGGCCTGATCGGCGTCGACACCTACAACGGGATGAAATTCATCGAGGCGGTGGTCACCAAGGCGAAGGGCAACGCGGCGGCCAAGGTCAAGGCCGCGGCCGACGGCATCACCTTCCCCTCGGCGACCGGAACCATGACCATGCGCCACCGGCACGTGGACAAGGACATGTACGTCGCCGAATGCAAGGGCACCGAGTTCGAGATCGTGGAAACGTTCGCCAACGTGCCGTCCGGGCAGACCTGCACCTGAGCGGGTTTTTCGCCGGGGCCGCGCGCTGAGGGCGCCAGATGGACCCGCTCCTCGTCACCCAGGCGCTCAACGTCCTCTACGAGGTGGTGACCCTCGCGGTCATCGCCCTCGGGCTGGCGATCGTCTTCGGCCTGCTCGGCGTGATGAACCTCGCGCACGGCGAGTTCATCGCGCTGGGCGCCTACGTCGCCTACCTGTGCCAGTCGCACGGCCTGCCCTACCTCGCCGCGGCGCCCGCGGCCGTCGCGGCCTGCGCGCTGCTGGCGCTGCCGGTGGAGCGCTTCCTCATCCGCCCGCTGTACGACCGGCCCTTCGACACGCTGCTCGCGACCTGGGGGCTGAGCCTGTTCATGCGCAAGGCGATCGAGATCGCGTTCGGCGGCGGCTACAAGAGCCTGAAGATCCCGGTCGGCGACTCGGTGCAGGTGCTGGGCGCGCCCTTCCCGGCCTACCGGCTCCTGTTGATGGCGCTTTGCGCGGCGCTGATCGCCGCGCTGCTGGCGTGGTATCGGCGCAGCGCCGCCGGCGCGCGCGTGAAGGCCATGGTCGGCAACCGCGAGCTGGCGCAGGCGGTGGGCATCCGCACCGAGCGGCTGGCGCGCAATACCTTCGTCGCAGGGCTGTGCTTCGCCGGGCTGGCCGGGGTGATGGTCGCGCCGCTCGTCTCGGTGCAGCCCTACATGGGCCTGGACTACGTGCTGCGCTCCTTCTTCGTGCTGGTGGTCGGTGGGCTGGGCAGCCCGCTCGGGCTGCTGAGCGGCGCGGCGGCGATCGGCGGCGTGGAGAGCGCCGTGTCGGCGCTCTTCGACCGCACCGCGGGCTATTCGACCGTGCTGCTGATCGCGATCTTCTTCCTGTGGCGGCGCCCGCATGGCATCTTTGGCCGCACGTAGCGCCGTCCTGCTGCTCGTGCTTCTGGCGCTGCCGCTCGCGCTGGGCGAGTACTGGGCGTTCCAGCTCGGACTGTACTTCCTGTACGCGATCGCGGCGCTCGGCGTCGCGCTGTGCTGGGGCCAGGCCGGGTTCCTGCCGCTCGGCCAGGCGCTGTTCGTCGGCCTCGCCGCGTACCTCTCGGGCGCGGCGCTGATCCACTGCGGCCAGGACTGGTGGGTGTTCCTGCTGCTGCCCCTGGCCGCGCTCGCCGCGGGCGCGCTCGCCTTCGTGCTCGGGCTGGCCATTTTCCGCGGGCGCAGCGAGAGCGGCCCGTACTTTGCCATCATCACGCTGGCGATCTCGCTGCTCGCCTTCCAGGTCGCGAACTCCTGGAACCAGGTCACCGGCGGCTACAACGGCATGAAAGGCATCCCCGGCCTGCCGGGCGTGGAGGGTTTCGACGGCGTGTATTACCTCGCCGCCGCGGCGCTGGCGTGCGCGGTGGCGCTGTGCGCCTGGCTGGTGCAGGCGCCGCTCGGCACGCTGTGGCGCGCGATCGCGCTGAACGAGCGGCGCGTCGCCTATTTCGGTTACGACACCGCGTTGCTCAAGGCGATCGCCTTCGGCGTGAGCGGAGTGCTGGCCGGCATCGCCGGGGCCCTGTACGCGCCGCAGCAAGGCCTGGTGACCCCGGAGCTGGTGGGCTTCGCCCTGTCGGCGGACCTGGTGATCTGGGTGGCGGTGGGAGGCCGCAAGCGCGTGCTGGGGCCGGTGCTGGGCACCGTGCTGGTCGGCATCCTCAGCGCCGAGCTGCGCGAGCGCAGCTACTACTGGGACCTGATCGTCGCGGCGCTGTTCGTGTTCGTGGTGCTGGTCGCGCCCGGCGGCATCGGCGCGCTGCTCGCCCCGCTCGAGCGGCTGCTGCCGGGCCGCGGCAGGACGCCAGGGCTGCTACCCGCGCCGGCGGGCAAGGCGTCGCGCACGGCGGTGACGCTGGCCATCGACGGCGTGTCCGCGGCGGCGGGCGAAGTGCGCATCCTCGACGGCCTTTCGCTGGCGCTTGGGCGCCCGGGCATCTACTGCCTGATCGGGCCCAACGGCGCGGGCAAGACTTCGACCTTCAACATGCTCACCGGCGAGCTGGGCGTGCAGGCGGGAGAGGTGCGGCTGGACGGCGCGGCCCTGCGCCGGCCGACGCCCAGCCGCCTCGCGCGGCGCGGCGTGGGACGCAAGTTCCAGATCCCCAGCGTCTTCGGCGAGCTGAGCATCGACGACAACCTGCGCATCGCGCTTTGGAGCGGGCGCAGCTCGCTGCTCGACTGGCTGCGGCCGGCCACGCGGCGCTGGGACACGCCCGTGCTGGCCGCGCTGCGCGAGCGCTACCCGTTCCTGCGCGACGGCGCGCGCGCAGCGGCGGCGCTCTCGCACGGCGAGCGCCAGGTGCTGGAACTCAGCATGGCTCTCGTCACCGAGCCGCGGCTGCTGCTGCTGGACGAGCCTTGCGCGGGGCTGTCCGGCGAAGAGACGGCCGAGGTGATGGCGGTGATCCGCTGGGCGCGCGACCTGCTCGGCCTTTCGGTGGTCATCATCGAGCACGACATGGCGCTGGTGAAGCAGCTCGCCGAGCACGTGTTCGTGCTGCACCAGGGGCGGCTGCTCGCCGAGGGCGATGTCGCGGCGATCCGTGCCGACCCGCGCGTGCGCGAGGTCTACGTCGGGGCGGCCGAGTGAGCGCGCCGCAATTCGCCTTCGAGGATGTCTGCGGCGGCTACGGCGGCAGCATCGTGGTGCGCGGGGTGAGCGGCGCGGTGGCGGCGGGGGAGGTGCTGTGCGTGCTCGGGCGCAACGGCGTGGGCAAGAGCACGCTATTGCGGCTGCTGCACGGCTTCCTGCCGCTCGCCCGCGGCCGCGTGCGCTACGCGGGCCGCGATCTCGCCGGGCTCGACCCGGCGCGGCGCGCCGCGCTCGGCATCAGCTTCGCGCCGCAGGAGCGCATCGTGTTCGAGGACCTGACGGTGCGCGAGAACCTCTCGTTGATGCGCGCAGGCCGTCCGCCCGAGGCCCTGGCGCGCTTCCCGCGCCTGGCCGAGCGGCTCGGCCAGCGCGCCGGCACGCTGTCCGGCGGCGAGCGCAAGCTGCTGTCGCTGGTTCGCGTGCTCGCCGAAGCGCGGCCGGTGGCGCTGCTCGACGAGCCTTCGGAAGGCGTGCAGGCGGAGAACGTGCGCGCGATGGCGGCGCTGATCGGCGAGCGCAAGGCGGCCGGCGCCGCCTTCGTCATCGTCGAGCAGAACCTGGCGCTGGTCGAGGCGGTGGCCGACCGCTACCTGATCCTCGACCAGGGTCGCGTGGTGCGCGACGGCGCGCGCGAGGGCCTGCGTCGCGCCGAGCTGGCAGCGCACCTCGGCATATAGGGCATATAGGGACAGTTCCTATTTAGGCAGCGCCGGTGTGTCCGCGGGGACGAAGAAGTCCGGCAGGAACTTCGTCGTCCCCGGGACCGCCGCGTACGGCGAGAAGTCGCGCACGCCGGCCTCGTAGAGCACGAGGTCGTCGATGCAGAAGTTGCCCGTGAACTCGCGGCTCGGCTTGGTCAGGATCGCATAAGCCGCGTCGGCCATGATGTCGGGCTTGCGCGACGCCTTCATCATCGCGTCGCCCCCGAGCATGTGCACGGCGGCCGTGGCGATCGTCGTGCGCGGCCAGAGCGAGTTCGCAGCGACGCCGTCCTTCCTGAACTCCTCGGCCCAGGCGAGCGTGCACAGGCTCATGCCGAACTTGGCCATGGTGTAGGCGACGTGCGGGGCGAACCAGCGCGGCGCGAGGTCGAGCGGGGGGCTGAGCGTAAGGATGTGCGGATTTTTCGCCTTCAGCAGGTGCGGCAGGCAGGTGCGCCCCGCGAGGTAGGTGCCGCGCGCGTTGATGCCGTTCATCAGATCGTAGCGCTTCATGTCGCAGGCGAGCGTGCCCGTGAGCTGGATCGCGCTCGCGTTGTTGACCAGGATGTCGATGCCGCCGAAGGTCGCGACCGTCTTCTCGACCGCGGCGATCACCTGCGCCTCCTCGCGCAGGTCGCACTGGATCGGAAGTGCGCGCCCGCCCACCTTCTCGATCTCGGCGGCCGCGGTGTGGATCGTGCCGGGGAGCTTGGGATGCGCCTCCGCGGTCTTCGCCGCGATCGTCACATTGGCGCCGTCGCGCGCCGCGCGCACCGCGATCGCGAGCCCGATCCCCCGGCTCCCGCCCGTAATGAACAGCGTCTTGCCCTTGAGATTCATGCAATCTCCTAAATGGGGACAGTCCCCATTTGTTTGCTTTCGCTTTATTTCTTTTCGAACCCGCGTACGAGCGCGGCGCGCTGCGTGGCGGCCTGCATGAGGAGCGAGAAGTCCGAGCCCGAGAGGATGAGCTGCACGCCCATGGCGATGTGGCGCTCGAGGAGCTCCGCGGTGTACATGCCGCCCATGCCGGCGAACTTGCCGTGCTTGCGGCAGGCGGCGATCATTTTCTTGTAGGCCTCGCCGACGCGCGGGTCGTTGAACTGGCCCGGGATCCCCATCTCGAAGCACAGGTCGTTGGTGCCGATGAGGAGCGCGTCGATCCCCTTCACCGCGGCGATCGCCTCGCAGTTCTCGATCGCCTGCGGCGATTCGAGCATCACCACGACAAGCGTCTCCTCGTTCACGACCCTGGAGGCTTCGCCCACCGGCATCGGCGCGAAGCCGATCTGCTGCAGCCCGCCGCCCATCGAGCGGTGGCCGATCGGCGGGAAGCGGCAGAAGTCGGCGATCTTCTTCGCTTCCTCCCCGGTGTCGACGTGCGGCACGACCACGCCCTGCGCGCCGTTGTCGAGCATGCGCGAGATCAGCCAGTGCTCGTGCTTTCCCGCGACGCGCACGACCGGCGTGATTCCCATCGTGAGCGCGGCGGATGAGATCTGCGCCGCGGTGTCGGTGTCCATCGAGTTGTGCTCGCAGTCGATGAACAGCCAGTCGAAGCCGGCGGTCTTCGCGATCTGGCCGATGTCGACGGTTCTCGCCTGGCGCAGGCCGAGGCCGACGGCGAGCTTGCCGGCGCGAAGCTGGGCGAGGGCATGGTTGCGGACGATGGACACGTGAATCTCCGGTAGGGGTCAGGTTGCGGACTATAGCGCCGGCTGCTCAGCCGACGAAGCGCGGTTCGAAGGCCTCGCCCTTCGCCTCCACATGGCAGGCGAACGGCGCACCGAAGTGCGCGGGCAGGAGGAGCGCGCCCGCGGCGCAATCTTCCAGTACCCGGCGCCGGCTCGCGCGCGCCTGCGCCGCGTCCATGCAGGCCGAGCTGTTCCAGCCGGGGCGGTAGACCTGCAGCGCATGGTGCAGGATGTCGCCGCAGAAGACCGCGCGCTCGCCGCGCGATTCGAGCCGGATCGCGACCGTGCCCGGCGTGTGCCCAGGCGCGGGATCGACCGCGAGCGTCTCGTCGATCTGCGCGGCGCCCGAGACGATCTGCGCGAGGCCCGCCTCGACCACCGGCAGCACCGAGTCGCGAAACGACCCCATGTTCGCCGGCTCCTTCGCCGGGTCGCGATCGGCAGCGAGGAAGTGCTCGTAGTCCTCGCGGCTGAAGACGTAGCCCGCGTTGGGGAAGGTCGGCACCCAGCGGCCGTTCTCCAGGCGCGTGTTCCAGCCGACGTGGTCCACATGCAGATGCGTGCACATGACCATGTCGATCTGCTCCGGGCGCGCGCCCGCCGAGGCGAGGCGCTCGAGGTACGGCGTGTTCAACATGCTCCACATCGGGCGCTTGAGCCGCGGCTTGTGGTTGCCGACGCAGGCGTCGATCAGGATGCGCTTGCCGCCAACAGTGAGCAGCCAGCTGTGCACGCTCAACCTCAGGTAGCCCGAGGCAGGGTCGTAGTGACCAGGAACGAGCCAGTTCATGTGCCGCTCGACGAACGCGTCGTCCCAGTCGGGAAAGAACTTCCTCGCCGCGAAGTTCGGCTCGTAGGTTTCCTCGATGCGCGCAGCGGTCGCCGCGCCGATTTTCAGTGAAGTCATGGGCAAGATTAAATAGGGACTGTCCCTATTTACCTTCGGCGAAGACTTTCTTCGCGATCCGGAAGCCGTCAAGCGCGGCGGGCGCGCCGCAGTAGGTCGCGACGTGGATGAAGACCTCCTTGATCTCCTGCTTGGTGAAACCGTTCCGCAGCGCCCCGCGCAGGTGGATCTCCAGCTCGTGCGGGCGGTTCAGCGCCGAGATCATGGCGAGGTTCATGAACGCGCGCGTCTTCATCGGCAGCACGCCGCGCGCCCAGCTCGCGCCCCAGCCGTGCTCGGTCACGTAGTGCTGGAGATCCAGCGTGAAGTCGTCGGCGTCGCGGAAAGCCTTGTCGACATAGGCCTTGCCGAGCCAGCGTTGGCGGACCTTGAGTCCCGCCTTGTAGGCGCGGCTTGGTTTGGCGGGGTGGCGGGCGCGGGGTCTCGGCATTTCGAATTCCTCCCTCATTGCGGTTTCAGTGACCGCTACTATGCCGCCAAATGCCCCGCCTTCGCACCGCCCGCGACCGGCTCGTCGCGGCGCTCGCCGCGCGGCTGCCGTTCCACTACGGCTGGGTGATCCTCGCCTGCGTGTGCACGGCGGGATTCTCGCGCGCGGGCTCGGCCGTGGCGACGCTCTCGATCTTCGTCGCGCCGCTCACCGGGGAATTCGGCTGGTCGCACACGGAAGTCTCCTCCGCGGTGTCGGTGGGCGGGGTGCTGGGCGCGCTCGCCGCGCCCGCGCTCGGCGCGTTCCTCGACCGGCGCGGGCCGCGCGCGGTGCTGCTGCTCGCGGTGGCGCTGACCGGGAGCGCGCTGTTCCTCTTGTCCTTCACCCAGTCGTTCGTCTTCTTCTTCGTCTTCTACTGCATCGCGCGCATGAGCTTCGGGGTGTTCTACGACCTCGGCATGCAGGGTTCGATCGTCAGCTGGTTCCTCGAGCGGCGCGCGCTCGCGGTGTCGGTGTCGACGCTGGTCACGATGGCAGGGCTCGTGTCGATGCCGCTGATCGCGCACTTCGTGATCGAGGGCTGGAGCTGGCGCATGGCCTGGGCGGCGATCGGGATCACGGCGCTCGTGGTCGGGTTCCTGCCCACCTTCCTCCTGCACGCGGGCCGGCCCGAGGACTTGGGGCTGCGCATGCACGGTGCCGCGCCCGCGGCGGGGTCGAGCTCGACGGCGAAGTCGCTCGATCCCGAGCCCGCATTCACGCGGGCGCAGGCGATGCGAACGAGCGCGTTCTGGCTGCTTTCGCTCTTCACGCTGCTGCTTTATCCCGTGCAGGCGGGAATCAGCCTGCACCAGGCGCCGTATCTCATCGAGCGCGGGCTCGATTCCGGGGCCGCGGCGCGCGCGGTGAGCACTTTCGCGCTCTTTTCAGCGATCTCGGGATTCGCCTTCGGCTTCTGGCCGCGGCGCGTGCCGATGCGCTTCGCGCTCGTGCTGGTGGGACTATTGGCCGGCGTGGCGGCGATCCTGATGATGCGGATCCAGACCGCGCCGCAGGCCTATGCGTACGCGGCGCTCTTCGGCTCGGGGATCGGGGGCTTGCTGACCGTGCTGCCGATCGCCTGGGCGGACTACTTCGGGCGCTCGAGCTTCGGCGCGATCCGCGGCGCGGCGCTCACGGTGCAGGTCGTGGCGCAGGCCGCGGGACCGGTGATCTCGGGAGCGCTGCGCGACTGGACCGGGGACTATCGCGCGTCGCTCATGACCTTTGCGGCGCTCGCTTTCGCCGGGGGCGCGGCGGCGCTTGCGGCCGCCCCGCCGCGACGGCGGATCTAGCGGATCCCGGGTAGCGCTACTGCTTGTCGGCTTCTTCGCCGGCGCGCGCGGCGCTGTCGTTCATCTGCTGCACGGCGTCGCCGATCTTCTGCTCCGCGTGCGTCATGGTTTTCTTGCCCTGCTCGATTTCCTGCTTCTTGAGCGAAGCGGCGGTCGCTGCCGAGCTGGCGGCATCCAGGCCGCAGCCGGCGAGCGCGAGGGCGGCGAGCAGTGCGATGAGCGGTTTCATGGGGGTCCTCCCAAATTCCAATGTATTCAAAGGCTACGCCTCTTCCGGCCGCCTTGCAGTTCACTTGTTCACGCCGGGGGGTTCCCCAATCGCCGTCTGTCGCCAAAACTGGCGGTTTCATCGGGGGAGGCGGGCATGGGCGCGATCTTCATGGTGCGGGCGCAGGTGGTGGATGCGACGGCGAAGGAGGGCTTCGAGCGGTGGTACCGGGACGACCACCTGCCCGATGCGCTGAAGACCTTCGGTGCGCGGCGCGCCTGGCGGGCGTGGAGCGATGCCGATCCGTCGGTGCACTACGCGATGTACGAATTCGACTCCATTGACCAGGTGCGCGCGCTGCCGGGGTCGGCGGGGATGACGCGGATGGTGAAGGATTTCGATGATGCGTGGGGAAAGCGCGTCGTGAGATCGCGGGATTCGATGACGGTGGTGCAGGAGGCAGAGCGCTGAGATGCTGCGGGTCGCGATCTGCGGGGCGGGGCGCTGGGGCACGCGGCTGATCGAGTCGGTGCAGGGGAGCGCGAAGATCCGGTTCGTTTGCGCGGTGACGCGCGATCCGGTTGCGCTCGCGCCGCTCGGGAAGCGCTTCGAGATTTCACTGACGTCGCGCTATGCCGACGTGCTTGCTGACCGGAATATCGACGCCGTTGTGCTGGCGACGCCGCACTCGCACCACGCCGAGGAGATCTCGGCAGCGGCGAAGGCCGGCAAGCACCTGTTCGTGGAAAAGCCCTTCACGCTGACGCGCGCGAGCGCGGAAAGCTCGGTCGACGCCTGCCGCAGGGCCGGCGTCACGCTCGCGGTCGGATTCAATCGCCGCTACTCGCCTGCCTACGTCGACATGGCGCGGCGCATCGCGGCCGGCGAGATCGGGCGGCTGCGCCACCTCGAGTCCCACTTCTCCGGGCCGCCGAGCTACCAGACCGAGGCGGGCAACTGGCGCTCCAACCAGCGCGAGAGCCCCGGCGGCAGCATGACCGCGCGCGGTGTCCACGTGCTCGACGCGATGGTGCACCTCGCCGGCCTCGCGACCGAGGTGTACGCCGCGAGCGAGCGGCTGGAGCACGACTTCGACGTCGACGACACCACGTCTTGCCTGCTGCGCTTCGCGGGCGGCGCGACCGGGACGCTCGCGACCCTGCATGCCGCGACGCGGTTCTATCGGCTGGCCGTATTTGGATCGAAAGGGGCGCTCGAGCTGCGCGGGGATACGGAGCTCGACGTCTACGACCTCGAGGGGAACGTGCGGCGCCTTCAGTTCGATGCCGTCGACAAGGAGCGCGCGGAGCTGGAGGCTTTCGCCGATGCGGTTGCCGGCGGGGTGAAGTTCGTGATCGCGCCGGAGGAGATCGTCAATGGGGTGGCCGCGACCGAGGCGGTGGTGAAATCGGCAAGGAGCGGGAAGGCGGTCGAGCTTCGGCGATGACACGGCGGGCAAGCAGCCACGGCTCGCGCACCGCGGGCATCGGTAGTAGCATTTGAGCCATGAACGCGCCCGAATCCCGCCGACGCCTTACGCCTCCGCGCAAGTCCCGCGCGGGTTCCCGAAGGCGCTCGAAGGCCTTCCTTGCGGAGCTGCGCCGCCAGTGCCAGCTCGCCAACAAGTCCGACAGGCACGACGACTGGCAGCGCTATCTGCACCTGCCTGAATGAGCCTTCGGCGCGGCGAACTCGTCACCGTCGCCGCCAAGGGCCCGTACACCTCCAAGCCGCGTCCCGCGCTGGTCATCCAGGCGAGCGAGACGCTGCCCTATCTCGATAGCGTGACCGGGTTGCCCCTAGCTGCGCGAATCTCAATCTCAAACGCCTCTGAGCATCAGTACTTGGCCTTGAGAGGAATCACGTTCCGCACGCCGCCGCGCGGGTTCGGCGTGTCGCCGTTGTAGCGCGGGATCACGTGGATGTGCGCGTGCCAGACCGACTGGCCGCCGGCCTCGCCGCAGTTCGCGCCGATGTTGTAGCCGTCGGGCGAGTGGCGCTTCTCCAGGATCGGCTTCACCTCGCGCGCCAGGTTGAAGCAGTCCGCGTACTCCTCGTCGGTGAGGTCCCAGACCGTCACTGCGTGGCGCCGGGGGATGATGAGGACGTGGCCCGGCGAGACGGGATGCTTGTCGTACACGGCGATGGCGGAGGCGTTCTCGGCGAGGATCTCGCGCCCGGGGCGGCAGAAGATGCAGGGGTCTGGGGTGGAGGACATGGGCGAATGATATTCAATTCGCGAAGCCGGGTGCTACGCTCTCCCGGTGCACATCTGGGTCGACGCCGATGCCTGCCCGGCCGTCATCAAGGACATCCTGTATCGCGCGGCGGAGCGCACCCGGCGACCCATGACGCTGGTGGCGAACCAGATGCTGCGAACGCCGCCGTCGAAATTCATCCGCGCGCTGCAGGTGCCGCGCGGCATCGACGTGGCGGACAGCCACATCGTGCGGGAGCTGAAGGCGGGGGACCTGGTGGTCACTGCGGACATTCCGCTCGCCGCGGACGTGATCGCGAAGGGCGGGCATGCGCTCAATCCGCGGGGGGAGTTCTATACGACCGAGACCATCCAGGAGCGGCTGGCGCTTCGGAATTACCTGGATGAGCTGCGCGGAACGGGGGTGAGGACGGGCGGGCCGGACGCGCTGGGGAACGTGGAGCGCAAGCGCTTCGCGGACCAGCTCGACCGGTTCCTGGCGAAGCAGGGCAAATAGGGACTGTCCCCATTTACACGCACCGCTTTCCCGACCTGAAGACGCTGCTCGCGCGAGCCTCGCCGGCGCGCTCGGGCGATGTGCTCGCGGGCGTGGCGGCGGAGAGTGCCGAAGAGCGCATGGCGGCGAAGATGGCGCTCGCCGACTTGCCGCTCTCGGTCTTCGCGAAGGAGTCGGTCGTCCCGTACGAGGAGGATGACGTCACGCAGTTGATCCTCGACTCGCATGACCAAGTCGCTTTCGCGCCGGTCGCCTCGCTCACCGTAGGTGAATTCCGCGAGTGGCTGCTCGCATCCTCGTCCGAGCAGGTCACGGCGCTCGCGAAAGGCGTGACGCCCGAAATGGCGGCCGCGGTGTCGAAGTTGATGCGCAACCAGGACCTCATTTCCGTTGCGCGCAAGTGCCGCGTGGTCACGCGCTTCCGGAACACGATCGGCCTGCAGGGCCGGCTCTCGGTGCGGCTGCAGCCTAACCACCCCACCGACGATCCGCGCGGGATCGCCGCCTCGATGCTCGATGGCCTGCTCTACGGCTGCGGGGACGCGGTGATCGGGGTGAATCCGGCGGGCGATGGGCTCGCCGCGTTCCTGCCGCTCTGGAAGATGATGGACGAGCTGATCTCGCGTTTCTCGATTCCTACCCAGTCCTGCGTGCTCACGCACGTCACGAGCCAGCTGAAGGCGATCGAGGCGGGCGCGCCGGTCGATCTCGTTTTCCAATCGATCGGCGGCACGCAGCTCACGAATCAATCCTTCGGCGTGACCCTCGCGCTCCTCGCGGAGGCGAACCAGGCCGCGCGGTCCCTGAAGCGCGGCACCCTGGGCTCGAACGTCATGTACTTTGAAACCGGGCAGGGGAGCGCGCTCTCGGCTGGCGCCAATCACGGCTGCGACCAGCAGACCCTTGAAGCCCGGGCCTACGGCGTGGCGCGCGCGTTCGAGCCGCTGCTCGTCAACACGGTGGTCGGCTTCATCGGGCCGGAGTATCTGTTTGATGGCAAGCAGATCATCCGCGCGGGGCTCGAGGACCACTTCTGCGGGAAGCTGCTCGGCGTGCCGCTGGGGGTGGACGTCTGCTACACCAACCACGCCGAGGCCGACCAGGACGACATGGACACGCTGCTCACGCTCCTCGGCGCCGCCGGCGTCACCTACATCATGGGCGTGCCGGGGGCGGACGACGTGATGCTCAACTACCAGAGCACCTCTTTTCACGACGCTCTTTATCTTCGCGAGGTGATGGGCCTGAAGCGGGCGCCGGAGTTCGAGGCCTGGCTCGAGCGGATGAAGATCGTGGGGCCGGACGGGCGGCTTGCGGCGGCGCCGGGGTCGCCGCTGCTGGCGGCGGTGAAGGAGCTGGCGTGAAGGAGCCGGTCGGAGGCGGGAAGTTGGTAGACTGCCGCTTGAAGGTGCCGACGTGAACGCCGCTCTCAAGTCCGAAGTCGAATCCCGCCACGCCGAGCTCGCCGCGATCTGCGCGCGGCTGGGTGTGCGCCGACTCGAGCTGTTCGGGTCGGGCACGCGCAGTGCCGCACCGCGCGATCTCGATTTCCTCGTCGACCTGGGCGAGCGGCCGCCCGCAGAGTACGCCGCAGCGTACTTCGCGCTGCGCGAGGAGCTCGAGTCGCTCTTCGCGCGCCCCGTCGATCTCGTCACGCCTCCGGGACTGCAGAACCCGTACTTCCGCCAGCGCGTCGAGCAGGAAAAAACCTTGCTCTATGCGGCTTGAGGCGCGCAAGTACCTCCTCGACATCCAGATCGCGGCCGACCGGATAGGGCGGTTCACCCGAGGGAAGTCTTTCCGGGAATATCTCGCCGAAGAGATGCTGCGCTCGGCGGTGGAGCGGCAGTTCGGGATCGTGGGGGAGGCGCTCTCGCGCCTGTCGAAGGATGATGCCGATGTCGCCGCGGCGATCCCGGATCACGCGAAGATCATCGCGTTCCGCAACATCCTGGTCCACGGCTATGCGACGGTCGACGACAGGATCGTCTGGGGCGTAATCGAGAACTATCTCGCCCGGCTCCAGGCGGCCGTGAAGCGCCTGCTGGATACGCCCGGCTGACTCGTGTGATGGTGCTGGAACGCGCGCCCGCGTTCGAGGCGCGGCTCGAGTTCACCTAGCGCGGGCAAAAAAAGAGGCCGCTCGAAAGCGGCCTCTGACTGTGCCATCCCACCCATGTAGGGGGAGGAGGAGGAGGATGGCAACGTGTGAAAGAGTGTGCTCGCAGGGAGCCGAATCGTCTGTCTACTACTCCCTGCGGACCCGGGAATCTTTAGCGGGATGTGACTAATATCGCGTCGATGGCGCGCGATTCGATCGTCACCCGGAACAATTGGGCAGCCCTGAAAACCCTTACGCCAGCGCGTATTGCGCTGGGGAGGGCAGGCAGCGGCCTGCCGACCCCCGAGCTCCTTAACTTCGGCCTCGCGCACGCCCGCGCCCGCGACGCGGTGCACGCGGCGCTCGATGCCGAGGCGCTCTGCACCCAGCTCCGCGAGCTGGGGCTCGCGCCCCCCATCCTTCACAGCGCAGCCCTGGACCGGGAAACCTACCTGCGCCGCCCCGACCTCGGCCGGCGCCTCGCGCCCGCCTCTGCTATCTCTCGATCAGATCACTCCTTCGCCCTCGTCCTCTGCGACGGCCTCTCCGCCCTTGCCCTCGAGCGCCATGCCGCGCCCCTCATCCGCAGCCTCATCGCCCTTTCTCCCCAGCGCTGGGCGGGCGCGCCCTGCTGCGTGTGCTTGCAGGGCCGCGTCGCCTTGGGCGACGATGCAGGCGCGCGCTTTGGCTGCCAGCTCGTCGTCGTGCTGATCGGCGAGCGCCCGGGCTTGTCTTCGCCGGACAGCTTGGGGGCTTACCTGACCTTCGCTCCGCGGATCGGGCGGACCGATGCGCAAAGGAATTGCGTGTCGAACATCCGGCCGCAGGGGCTCGCGTACGAAGCGGCGGCGCGGCGGATCGACTGGATCGCGGCGGCGGGGGTGGAGAGGGGGGTGACGGGGGTGGGGTTGAAGGATGGGAGCGCCGGGTTGATCGAGGCGCGGTAGTGGACCGCACCGAGCGCTTCTACAGGATCGACCGGCTGCTCCGGGCAAGTCCGGTGACACCCTTCGTCAAGCTGCAAGAGGCGCTCGGCATCTCTCGTGCGCAACTCAAGCGCGACCTCGCCTACATGCGCGAGCGCTTCAATGCGCCGATCGAGTACGAGCGCGACGCGAACGGCTACCGCTTCGGCAAGCCGCTCGCGGGCCCGCGCTACGAGCTGCCGGGGCTGTGGTTCTCGGCGGAGGAGACGCACGCGCTCCTCACGATGTACCAGGTGCTGAAGGGCCTCGACAGCGACGTGCTGGGGCAGCAGGTGGCGCCGTTCCTCGAGCGGCTGCGCGGCATCCTCGGCTCGGGCGATCACAGCTGGAAGGAGGTGGAGAGCCGCATCCGGCTGATTCCCATCGGGCGGCGCGGAGACCGAGCGCGACCTCTCGCCGCAGAGCCTCGTCTTCTACCGGGACAACTGGTACCTGGATGCCTGGTGCCACCTCAGGAAGGACCTGCGGAGCTTTTCGGTGGATGCGTTCCGCAAGGCGGAGTTGCTCGACGAGCGCGCGAAGGAGGTGCCGAAGTCCGAGCTCGAGGAGTACCTCTCTTCGGGCTATGGCATCCTTGCGGGGCGCAGGGTCGAGTGGGCGACGATCAGGTTCACGCCGCTCGCCGCGCGCTGGGTGTCGGCGCAGCGCTGGCACTCGAAGCAGAAGGCGCGCACCGAGGCCGATGGCAGCTACGTGCTGGAAGTGCCCTACGCCAACGACCAGGAGCTGTTGATGGAGGTGCTCAAGTTCGGGCCCGAGTCGGAGGTGCTCACGCCGCCTGAGTTGCGGGAGCGGGCGGCGAAGCAGTTGCGGGAGGCGGCGGCGAAGTACGGCTAAATCACCACCACGCCCAATTCGCGCTGTGCCGGTGTCGAACATGGAATTGCGGATCGTAGTCGGGATCGCCGAGCCAGCGGCGCTGCTGTCTCGCGTTCAGCGTGCGCTGCCGATGATCGAAGATGCGCCGATACCAGCGCGGCGCAGTGTTTCTCAGCGTCCAGAAGGCGTCGGAGTGAAAACGGGCGATCAGGCGCCGAGCTTCCTTTGAGCGCGGATCGATGAAGAACGGAACCAGGACGCCGTCGACCCAGCGAGAATCGCGCAGCACCCAATCACGGTCCTGGCGCTGCCCGCGGCGGCGATAAGTGCGAGACATGACGAAGCCTCCTTTTCGGAATAGCTACGTCATGGGTTCGCTCCTTTCCCTCCTGGATGAACGCCGCTCAAGGCTCAGGCCGCCTCGAGCATGAAGTCCACATGCACGGCGTCGAACGGGAATTCGATCTTCCCGTCCGCGTTCCGGCGCAGCACTCCGGCCGCAAGCAACGCGTGCACGTCGCCGTGGACTGCCTTGACGTCGCGCCCGGCGCGACGCGCCGCTTCCCTGAGTGTCATCGCTCCGCCGCCCGTCATGGCCTTGAGCAGCTCCCAGCGCTTGGCGGTGAGCACCTTCCAGAGCAAGTCCGCCGACGCGAAGGAGATGTGCGCGCCGCGTCGCGTCCCGGAGAAAGCGTCTAGCGCCCGTCGCTTCACCGCTTCGCGGCTCGCGACAGAAAGGGTCACGGTTCTCATTTCAGCATCTCCTCGACATCGGTCCAGAAATCGGCGAGCAGCTCTTCGGCGCCCTTGAAGCGGTACTCCTGCTCCCTGGCGCCGACGTGCCTGTGATCGCCCTTGCCGGCCTCGTTGTCGTAGCGCAGAACGCACTTTCCATCGACCACCAGGGCCAGCCGATAGCGATACTCGTGCGTGGAGCCGCGAACCGGCGCGGGCACCCGCCAGACCACGAGCTCTGCGAACGCCGTCTCGCTCAACACGTGGCGCTCGTCGAGCAGCAGCTCGGCTCGCATGTTGGAGACAATACCAACATCTCAGGGTGTTGGCAAGTGCTCCAACATGGCGCCGCTCCGGCCCCGCTCGCCGAGGCGCCGCGCGGCACGGACTAGCCGCCCTGCCATAGTGCCGTACTGGCTCATGCCCTGAGCCTGCGGACTTCCACACTGGCCTCCCAACCTCACGGGAGGCCGCCATGCAGGAGATCCAGGCGTCGCTATCGGCGCTCAAGCTCGGCGCGCAGCAGGTGTTCCGCAACCTCGCCCTCTACCCCCTCGTCTCGGCGGCCTGCGCGCGCGCCGGGTACGTGCTGCTGGAGGAGGCGCTCGAGCGCCGGCTCGCGCGCGTGACCGAGGTGTCCGAGAGCGGGCGCGTGCCCGAGCTCGCCTTCGAGAATGCCTCGGCCGAGAAGATCCTGCTGGTGGACGGCGACGAGCTGGTCGGCGCGAAGCAGAATCGGGTGTTGAACCTCTCCGTGCTGGTGGCGGGCGGGGCGCGCGTGGTGATCCCGGTGTCCTGCGTGGAGCAGGGGCGCTGGGCCTGGCGCTCGCGCGAATTTTCCAGCGGAGATTCGCTCTTTGCGAGCGCGCGGGCGAAGAAGATGCGGCACGTGTCGGAGTCGCTGCGCGAGTCCGGAGAACGCTACGCGGACCAGGGCGAGATCTGGGCCGACGTCGCCGAGAAGGTGCGCTCCAGCCGCTCGGGCTCCGCCACCTCGTCCATGGCGGACGCCTACGCGGCGCGCTCGCGCGCGATCGGCGAGTACGTCGCGGCGTTCTTCCCGGAGCTGCGCCAGTGCGGCGCGGTGCTCGCCATCGACG